>CALNCC010000164.1 GCA_937875275.1 uncultured Dysgonomonas sp.
ACCTGATAGCGGCGCACGATATCTTTTACTACGGCGCAGATGTATTCGCGATTTTCGGGAAGTCCCGGATCGAAATATATTTTGCCGTCATATTCTACAAAGCGGTGCGGTTCTCGATAGTAGAGGTGGTTCGACACCAAGCGGTCGTTGACCGATGTTGTTACTCGATAGGGGTTCAGCCATGCGTGAAGCTCCATGTTTCGTTTGTGGCACTCTTTGACCAAAAATTCGAGCATGTCGAAATATTTGTCGGGAGCATTGCCTTGTGTTCCGGTCATCCACGCGCTCCACGGTTCCAGTCCGGGACGATAAAAAGCATCTGCCTGAGGACGAGCCTGAAAGATGACGGCATTGATGCCCATGTCTTGCAATTGGTCGAGCGTGGTGGTCAGATACGATTGCATCATCTGAGCATCCATGTTTTTATACCTGTTTTGCCATGCGGTGCTGAGCCACGCTCCGCGAAATTCCCGCTTTGGATTTTGGATATCAGTATATGTTGTCGCAGACTGCTGTGTCCGACAAGACGAGAGAATGAGTATCAATGATACTACTACGAGAAGTGATGAATACCAATTTTTCTTCATGTGAGAGACGGTTCTTTTTTTGTCTATGCAAAAATAGGAATATTCGGGTTAAAAGTGTTGTAGTAAAGCAAAATAAAAACGAATGAATTTTATATCGTGGCTTGCCGCCCTTTTATTTTCAGCCGATACCAGTCGGTGGGGTCGCCCTCGTAGTCAAAAACTTCGATATGTTCGAATCCCAATTTCTCTAACACATGCTTCGAGCCATCGTTGCGAGGATCGGTAATGGCATAGATAACATCTGCGCCCAGCGTGTGGGTGGCATAGTCGATAATGGCTCGTGAGGCTTCGGTGGCATAGCCTTTCCCCCAATGTTTCTTTTTGAACCGGTATCCCAGTTCGTAGAAGTGGCAATGGTGGTTGAGCGGTTGGTCAAAATATTTCAACCCTGCCCACCCTATGCACTCTCCCCTATTTTTCTCTATGACAGCCCATCTGCCGATGCCGTTTTTTACGTATTGATCCCGTATCATTTCTATCACGCACTCTACTTCTTCAATTGTCTTCACGGGGTTGTTTTCGATATACAGGTGCACATCGGGATCGGAGTCCATCTCGAAAAGGTCGAGTTTGTCATGTTGTTCAATTTTCCTCAGTCGGAGTAGGTCGGTTTCGGCGTATGCTTCCATGTTTGTAGTCAATGTTTTATGTGCTTGTGTACGAAGATATATATTTTTTGTGAATATCGGAATGTTATATTTTTCGTCGTTGAGCGTCATATAAGAAAGCAAGAATTAAATAAAAAAATAGATATTATGAAAAAGGTGATTTTATTCTTATGCGTACTTACCGTTCTGGGCTTTTCGGGCTGTTTCTCGTTTCGTTATTCTACGGATGCTCCCATTTATGAAGACGAAGAGATTGTTGATATAGACTATCCCGAGCTGGATACAATAGAGGCATACGTGCAGATGAAAGAAATGTTAGCTGAAAATTATATAAAAAAATCGGGTATGCCGAATGGTGTTTTCCGTTTGTTTTTCCGTGATGGATCTACCCGTGTCGAAGGGCGCATTGTAGATAAACAGTTACACAATGTTTTTCGTATTTATCATGAGAATGGAACGCCCTACCTTATAGCCAACTATGCGAATGGCGTGCTGCAACATTCGCTTACGACTTACTATGAAGATGGAACTAAGCAGATGTATATTGTCTACAAAAAAGGTGTGCTCAATGGCGATTTCCATTTGTATTACCCCGATGGAACAATGCACATAAGACGGTTCTACAAGAACGGCTTGCCTGCCAGTCTCGCAATAGTGTACAACGAAAATGGCACCGAGCAGAGAAGGATAAAATATGATGATTGATGGTTTGCGATTGGGTTAGAAAGAAAATAAGCTGAAGGATTTTCTCTTTCAGCTTATTTTTTTGTTCCTTTTCCGGAAAATTTATCCTTTACTTTTTTCATGACAAAGGCCATAACCATCGGCTGGGCAATTTCCAGCAGCAGGGGCCACGATGCTTTTGTCATTCCCCATAGGTTGCTTAGCACCGATTTGGGCTCTTCGGCTTCTTCGTCCTTTTTCACTAAGCCTTTGGATTTAGGCGAAGCCAGTCCTAAACTTTTCTTTGCTCCATTGACGGCACTGTTGAACAACAACGAACCGGCATTCTCGATGCGTAATTCTTCAAGCGGAGATATTTTATTCGTCTTTGTTGTCATCTATTCTTTTTAAAATCGAAATGGTTCTGAGTAGAATATAGCGTTGTATCTTCTTGCGGCATAGCATGATGACCACGAGGATCAATGTGCAGATTGCCAATAGTATCCCGAACCCGATGGAGTTGCTGTCGAAATATTCTCCCAAGAAAAACGCCAGTCCGAAAAGGAAGAAAAACAGGATGCTGGATACGAGAATGAGAATTATCAGACCATATCCCAAAATGGAGATAGCGATGCCGCCTTTCTCGAACATGTCGAGTTTGAACAGTTTCAGCCTCTTCTGGATATAGTCCGATAACTCAGGTTTGAGTCCGTCTATTAAACCTTTCAGGTCAATATCTTTCTCCGAATTACTCATTGTTTCTCAACCCGTCTAATTTTTCTTTGCCTTTGGCTGCAACCTCAGTTACATTTCCTTTTACTTTTTCTACAAAATCGCCAACTTCTTTTATCCATTCGTCTTTCTTATCCGATGCGGCGATGTATCCTACGGCAGCACCTAAAGCTGCGCCGACTACCAAAAATAGTAGATTTGAACTTGTTTTATTCATAATCGAAAGTGTTAATTGATTAATATACTCGTATACTATAAAAACGAAAAAGCATGTTGTCTTGTTCAGTTTCTACCATTAAAAGTACTGTTTATTTTTTTAACATCCAAATTGTATTCATTTATTGCAACTCTTATCTGTAAAAAAATCCGCCACTGAGATCGGAATGAAATCAATGGCGGATGGCCTTAACTAAACAAGTTTGTTTTCATCTAAACCTGTGTTATATAATCATCGTGCGTAGGTTGGTTATTTATATATCTTCAATCGTTTTTCGATTGGTTCGAATGCTTTTTCGCCCGGTTCTTGCAACGGGTTGCCGAATACGAGTTGCGCTGTCAGCTTCCACTCGGCCGGTATGTCCCACGTTTTTGCTACCTCTGCATCTATCAGCGGATGATAGTGTTGCAGCGATCCGCCCAGTCCCAAATCTTCGAGTGCTGTCCATGCTGCAAACTGGTGCATAGCCGATGTGTGCTCAGACCATACGGGGAAGTTGGCGGCATAGGATGGGAAACTGTCTTGCAACCCTTTCACTACACTTGTGTCCTCGTAGAAAAGGATGGTGCCGTGTCCAGCTGCAAAGCAGTAGTCTATTTTATCTTCCGTTGCCTTGAAGTTTTCGGCAGGAACAATCTTGCGCAATTCTTCTTTTACTATGCTCCACAGTTTCTTGTGGCTGTCGCCCAGCAAGAGTACAAGGCGCGACGATTGCGAGTTGAATGCCGAAGGCACATGCAGAACAACGTCTTCCACTACTTTTTCGATCTCTTTGTCCGAAACTTTTACGTTATTGTCGATACTATAATAACTTCTTCTATGTTTTATGGCTTCAATAAAATCTCTTTTCATGTCTAATCTCTTTTAATGTCGTTTAAATTAATATAAAGTAAAACAATATATTCTTCAGAAAGTTTGTACATTTGTGATAAATCAATCATAAATATGGTCTATCAGGGTGTGATATTCGATTTCAATGGTACTCTTTTCTGGGACACCAAGCTGCACAATAAGGCTTGGGACGTCTTTCTCGAAAGGTACGATATAAAATTGGATGACCAAAGCAAGTTCCGGAAAATACACGGCAAGAACAACAAAGATATTCTTTTCGGAATATTCGGAGAAGGTTTTTCTGACGACAAACTGGCTCGATTGGCTTTAGAGAAAGAAACCCTGTATCAGCAGTTGTGCTTGCAGACGCACATGGCAATGGCACCCGGCGCAGAGGCGTTTCTCGATTTTCTGAAACAGAGAGGCATACCATTTACCATTGCTACGGCATCGGGGAAAGAAAACCTTGATTTTTATTTCGAGCACCTGCCGCTGACCGATTGGTTCGACTACGACAAGGTTGTCTACAACGACGGCACGATAAAGGGCAAACCCGATCCCGAAATATATCATAAGGCAATGACGGCGATTGGTGTCGATGCCGGTGATGTGCTCGTGTTTGAAGATGCCAACATGGGGCTTCTTGCTGCCAAAAACGCAGGAGCAGGCGGCATTGTTGTTGTCAACTCTAACGACGATGACTATACCGACTGGAGAGATTATCAGATAATAACTAATTTTGAAGACGTAGATCGTTCGCTGTTTCCACAGTAGAGCGAAAAAAACAGAATATGGCAAAAACAGTACACATAGAGGCTTGTCCGGTTTGTGAAGGAAAAGAGTTTAAAACATTCTTGTCGTGCAGCGATTTATCGGTAAGCAGCGAAAAGTTTGATATATGCAAATGTGCCGATTGCGGATTCGCATTCACACAAGATTTTCCGGCTGAGAGTGAGATAGGTAAATATTACGAAAGCAACGATTATGTTTCACACAGCGACACGCACGAGGGGCTGATAAACAAGCTGTATCACCAAGTGCGTAAAATCGCTTTGCGCGGAAAGGCAAAAACGGTAGAACGTTATTCGTCGGCAGAAGCGTCTACCTTGCTGGACGTAGGTTCGGCGACAGGCTATTTCCTCAACGAGATGTGCCGCTGCAAATGGGTGGTTACAGGGGTTGAGGTGTCGGACGGGGCACGGGCATTTGCCAAGCAGAAGTTCGACCTCGACACGCAGGATGCCGAATATCTGTACAAGATTAAGGAAGGAAACAAAGACGTGATAACGATGTGGCACGTGCTGGAGCATATGGAAGACCTGAACAAGGTAATGGCTCGTCTGCACCGCATACTGAAAGACGATGGTATTGCCGTTATCGCTTTGCCCAACAAAGATTCGTACGACGCGCAGGCGTATGGCGAATATTGGGCGGCGTATGATGTGCCCCGCCACTTGTGGCACTTTTCGCCCGACGATTTTACCCGCTTTGCCACGAAGCATGACTTCGAGGTAGTGGCTATCAAACCGATGTATTTCGACTCGTTCTATATCTCCATGCTCAGCGAAAAATATAAAGGGACGTTTTGCGGAAGCCTTGTAGGGCTGATGAAAGGCGGAATATACTTCCTCAAAAATCTGGCTAACCACAGAGGCAGCAGTTCATTGACATACATATTGAAAAAGAAAAAATAAACCAACCAATATCCGATTCATGATTAATAAAGAAAAAAATATCTGGCAACAAATCATTCCGCACGTTGTGTGTGTGGCATTGTTTTTTATCATCACGTTTGTATTTTTCAAACCACAGTTCGACGGCAAAGTCATCCCTCAGGATGATGTAACCCAATATCAGGGAATGAGTCAGGAATTGAAAGAATATCATGAAAAAGAAGGCTTATCGTCGGCATGGACAGGCTCTATGTTTTCGGGGATGCCGGCTTATCAGATCGGTGTTCGCGGAGGAACGCCCAATTTTATCGACTACCTCGAAGTGCCCGCACGGGCTTTTGGCGGTAACACAGCCGGAGCTTTGCTGACAATGATGGTAGCAGCATACATCATGTTTTGTGTCATGCGATTCCGCCCCGAATATGCTTTCTTGGGAGCGATAGCCTATGCGCTGTCGTCTTACAATATCGTCATTCTCGAAGTGGGGCACATTACTAAGGCGTGGGCAATAGCCTATATGCCTCTCATTGTGGGCAGCATGGCGGCAATGTTTCGCCGCAAATACTTGCTCGGAGGACTGCTGTTGGGATTGGGATTGGCGTTGCAGTTGAAAAACAATCACTTGCAGATCACATATTACACAGGTATTCTCTGTCTCATATTGTTTGTCGGTTTGGTTGTCGATATGATTCAGAAGAAAGAAATAAAAGGTCTTGTCAAAGCCACCGCCATATTGTCGATAGCGGCGATATTGGGCTTGGCGGCAAACATGGGACGACTATACGAAAACTATACGATGGCAGAAGAGAGTATTCGCGGAAAGACGGAACTGACCAACACCTCCGAAACCGAGAAACAATCGTCGGGCGTGGATATAGACTATGCCTTCGCTTGGAGTTATAGTAAACTCGAAACATTCACTATGTTGATACCCAATATCTATGGGGGATCTACCTCCGAAAAACTGGGTGCAGACAGCAAAACGTATAAGATGCTGAAAAATGCCGGACAGCAACTTCCTGCCGATGGGGTAGACATGCCTACCTATTGGGGCGGACAGCCGGGCACATCGGGTCCCGTCTATTTCGGTGCTGTTGTGGTCTTCTTGTTTGTGCTGGGGATGATTGTCGTTCGCAGCCGTATGAAGTGGGTGCTGTTGGGCGCAACGCTGTTTTTCGTATTTCTGTCGTGGGGATATAATATGATGTGGTTCAACGACCTCATATTCCATCATCTGCCCATGTACAGCAAGTTTCGTGCGATAACCATGTCATTGGTAATTCCGGCACTGACGATGTTGATTGTCGGCGTATGGGGATTGAAGGAACTGTTAGAGTCGGACGACGACGCTAAAGCACGATTGAAACAACTATACCTTGCCGGAGGAATCTCCGTAGGGCTTTGCCTGCTCATCTGGATAGGCTTCTCTATGACATACAATTTCATCACTCCGCGCGAGATGGCAAACGAAGAATATCGTCAGGTCTATTTAGCATTGGCATCCGACCGCAAAGATATGCTTTCGGGCGATGTTTTCCGATCAGTCATCTTCATCCTGCTTGCAGTGGCTACACTGTGGCTGATGTTGAAGAAAGGAGTGAAAGAGAATAAGAATCTCTATCTCGGCGGTCTGTCGGTAATGATTCTGCTTGTCCTTATCGACCTGTGGGGGGTGGACAGAAGATACATCAACGAATCTATATATGTGGCTAAGACGTACAATGCAACCAATGTATTCAAAAAAACGGTAGCCGACGAGGCAATATTGCAAGACAAATCTCCGTCTTACCGTGTGCTGAATCTGAACAATACATTTACCGAATCCATTACGCCTTACTATCACAAGTCGATAGGAGGTTATCATCCTGCCAAGATGAGACGATATCAGGAACTTATCGAGTACTATCTGGCAGCTGAAACACAGAGCGTAATCAATTCGTTGCAGACAAACAGTCTCGATTCTATAACAGCCAATCTGCAATATCTGCCGATGATAAATATGCTGAACGGAAGATATATTATATTCAATCCGCAACAACCGCCGATTGCAAATCCTTATGCGATGGGCAATGCGTGGTTCGTACCCGAATATAAGATCGTGGGCAATGCCGACGAGGAAATCTATACATTGGGACGGATCGACCCGGCTCAGACGGCAATTGTCGATAAACAATTCGAGCCAATGTTGGCGGGGCTGAATATTGCGACCGATTCCACAGCGACAATCGTAATGACCGAGTATAAACCCAACAAGGTTACATACAAATCGAAAGCCGGCAGCGAGCAATTTGCCGTATTCTCCGAAGTGTATTTCCGCGACGGATGGCAAGCCTATATGGACGGCAAGCCTGTCGATCACTTCCGTGCAAACTGGATTCTCAGAGGAATGCGTGTTGCTGCCGGAGAGCATGAGATCGAGTTCTGTTTCGAACCGGCAAACTATCAGCTTGCACGCACCGTGTCTGCCGCATCGTCGGCTATACTTGTGCTGCTGTTGTTCGGGGTCTTTATTTTGTATTTTGTGAAAAGAGAGAAAACTGAAGCGTGAAAAAATATTCGGTAATATTCTGCACCTACAATCGGGAGAAGTATATCTACAATGCCATGAAAAGCATTGCCGATCAGAGCTTCGCTGCCGACAGGTACGAGATTGTTCTTGTCAACAACAACAGCACGGACAGTACCGAGCAGATTTGCCGCCAATTTCAGACCGACTATCCGCACATCAATTTCCTGTATTTCGTGGAAACCAATCAGGGCTTGTCTTATGCTCGCAATCGGGGGATAGAAGAAAGCACGGGCGATATACTCATCTTTGTCGACGACGATGCCACCGCATTCGACGGATACATGGCAGCTATCGACGCGTTTTTCGACAATTATCCTCAGGCTGTTGCCGCAGGAGGACCTATCGTCCCCGTCTATGAAGCCGCAAAACCGAAGTGGCTGTCTCACTATACCGAGCAGTTGATTGGTGGTGCGCTGTATGAAGGGAAAGACGAGAAGCCGTTTCGCAACGGTAAATATCCCGGAGGAGGAAACTCGGCATTCCGCAAAACGGTTTTTGAGAAGTACGGGCTTTTCAATGTCGAACTCGGACGAAAGGGGACGGGGCTTATCGGTGCTGAGGAAAAAGACTTGTACGACCGGCTGGTAAAGGGTGGCGAGGTGTTTTACTATCTGCCTCAGATGGGTATCCACCACTACATCCCCGAAAAGAAGCTGACCGACGCGCATTTCCGCGAACTGACCTATTCTATCGGTAAAAGCGAACGCATACGCACAAAGGCGGTTTCTCCGAAATCGTACCGGAAGCGCATCTTCGCCGAGATAAAGAAATGGATAGGCTCTATTGTCCTCTTTGTGTTTTACACCATATCCTTTACGCCAAGCAAAGGGTGGCGGTTGCTCCTCTTCAGATGGAATGTAAGCCGAGGATTGCTGGGTAAATAAACTCCATGAATCTTTCGCAGAAAATAAAGCAATATGCCCAAGACGTTGTCGGGTTCGATGCTTGCGGTTTTTGTCAGGCAAGGGCTGTGGCTATGCCCATGCAAGACAGCTTTCGCCAATGGATAGATGAAGGGCGGCAGGCAGATATGAAATACATGGAAGAGTATTTCGACAAACGCACCGATCCTACCTTGCTTGTCGAGAATGCGAAATCGGTTATCTGCGTAGCACTCAATTACTACCCGAAGGAGAAACAACCCGAAGAAAATCCGCAAATAGCTTATTATGCCTACGGCAAAGACTATCACGATGTGATGAAAGACCGCCTGCGGCAATTGTTCGATTATATACGAGAATTAGTGCCCACGATGGAGGGGCGTGTGTTTTGCGACACTGCACCCGTGATGGAACGCTATTGGGCGGCACAGTCGGGAATCGGCTTTGTGGGTAAAAACTCGCTGCTGATTATTCCGCGCCGAGGGTCGTATTTCTTTTTGGGCGAACTGATTGTCGATATCGAACTGGAGTACGATCAACCACTTCGTGTCTCGTGCGGCAGTTGCACTAAGTGTATGGATGCCTGTCCCACCCAAGCCATTGTGTCGCCACAGACGGTAGACTCGTGTCGCTGCATTTCGTATCAGACGATAGAAAATCGGGGCGAGATGGATGACGATGTAGTTTCGCGGCTCAACAATCGTTTCTACGGATGCGATATTTGTCAGCAGGTGTGCCCTTGCAACAGGTTTGCGACACCTAACCGGGTGGATGAGTTCAGCCCTAAGGAAGAACTGTTTGCCTTGTCGGCAGAAGAAATCGAACACCTGTCGGTCGAAAACTATCAGCGCATATTCAAGGGGTCGGCTATCAAGCGGGCAAAGCTCGCGGGACTGAAAAGGAATGCGCAGGCATTGCGGAAAAGACGGGATTGAAACGCACAAAAAAACAGGCAAGAATCGCTCAAGCCTGTTTCGTCTATTTTAGATATAATCTACATCAAATTACATTTCCAGATCGGCATCCAATATCTCGTGCCAAGGCAAGCCTTGCTTGTTCATCTGCTCCAAGAACGGATCGGGATCGAACTCCTCTACATTGAATACGCCCGGCTTGTTCCACAATCCTTTGAGGAACATCATCGCACCTATCATTGCCGGCACACCAGTCGTGTAGCTTACGCCTTGCGCTCCGGTTTCCTTATATGCTGCCTCGTGCGAGCAGTTGTTGTAGATATAATATGTACGTTCTTTACCATCTTTGATACCCTTGATGCGGCAACCGATAGATGTATTTCCTGTGTAATTTTCTCCCAGCTCTCCCGGATCGGGCAATACGGCTTTCAAAAATTGGATAGGAACGATCTCAACACCGTTATAGATAACAGGGTCGATGCGTGCCATGCCGATATTTTGTATCACTCGCAGATGAGTAAGGTATTCTTGTCCGAATGTCATCCAGAAGCGAGCACGTTGCAGTGTCGGGAAATTTTTGACAAGCGACTCCAGTTCTTCGTGATAGATCACATACGATTCCTTCGCCCCTATTTCGGGATAATTCAATGGTTTATGTATTTCGTGCGGTTCGGTTTCTATCCATTTGCCGTCTTCCCAATATTTTCCTCTTTGGGTAACCTCACGAATATTGATTTCGGGATTGAAGTTTGTTGCAAATGCTTTTCCGTGATCTCCGGCGTTGCAGTCTACGATGTCGAGCGTGTGCATTTCGTCGAAGTGATGTTTTGCCGCATAGGCAGTAAACACCTGTGTGGCTCCGGGATCGAATCCGCAACCGAGTATGGCAGTCAGTCCGGCTTCTTTAAATCTGTCTTGATATGCCCATTGCCATTTATATTCAAATTTAGCTTCCTCGCGCGGCTCGTAGTTTGCCGTGTCCAAATAGTTGACTCCGCAGGCAAGACAAGCATCCATGATGGTCAGGTCTTGATACGGTAAAGCCACATTGACAACGAGGTCGGGCTTGAATGAGTTGAATAGTTTTTTCAAATCTTCGACATCATCAGCATCCACTTTCGCTGTTTTTATTTTATTACCACCAATTGCTGCCGCAATAGCGTCGCATTTCGACTTTGTACGGCTCGCCAACATGATGTCGGTAAAGACATCGGGGTTTTGTGCTATCTTGTGAGCAACAACAGTACCCACACCACCGGCACCAATAATTAGAACTTTTCCCATTTCTTATTCTCTGTTGTTAGATGAAATAATATTATTCCTTAAAAAATTTAACAATAAAAAACAATAAGTGTACTTATTTTATTACAAAAATACGACAAAAAAAATGAATAATTCGTATATTTGTTGGAACAAAATAATAATCGGGCAGCTATTCGGTTTTGCTTAGAGACAAACGAAAATACAGATTCTTCATCGGAAGAATTTTGTTAGTTAAGAGAACCTGCTTTTTGCAGGGTTCGTTTTTTTGAGAAGCGAATAGGAGCAATAGGACATCTTAGGCGACAAATAGAACTTTTAGGATAAATGCTTTTGTGAGAACTTTGTGTCGCCATAGTTGTTTGAGATTAACGAAGGACAAACAAATAATACAAAAAATAGATACGCTTATGTCATTAATGTCGGGACAAATCTCCCAAATAATAGGGCCGGTAGTAGACGTGTTTTTCGAGACAGAGAACCCTGCTGTTGCCCTGCCGGAGATTAATGATGCGCTTGAGGTAACGAGACCCGATGGACGCATCCTTGTGCTTGAAGTAAAGCAACACATCGGAGAATATACCGTGCGCACAGTGGCGATGGACAGTACCGACGGATTGAGACGCGGACTGGAAGTGAAAGCAACAGGGTCGCCAATAAAGATGCCTACGGGCACACAAGTCAAAGGACGCCTGATGAACGTTATCGGCGATGCCATAGACGGAATGAGGGATGTAGAAAAATCTGACGGCGCACCTATCCACCGCGAACCACCGAAATTTGAAGACCTGCTGACCACGAGAGAGGTATTGTATACCGGTATCAAAGTAGTCGATCTGCTTGCGCCTTATGCGCGTGGAGGTAAGATCGGTCTGTTTGGCGGAGCCGGTGTGGGCAAGACGGTGCTCATCATGGAGCTTATCAATAACATTGCAAAGAAGCACAACGGGTATTCCGTTTTTGCCGGAGTAGGAGAGCGCACGCGCGAGGGTAACGACCTGTTGCGCGAGATGATAGAATCTGACGTTATTCGCTATGGCGAAGAATTTAAGAAAAGCATGGAAGAAGGCAACTGGGATTTGTCGAAGGTAGACTATAAAGAACTCGAAAAATCGCAGATATCGCTTGTCTTCGGACAGATGAACGAGCCTCCGGGCGCACGTTCCGATGTGGCATTGTCGGGTCTGACAATAGCCGAGTCGTTTCGTGATGCCGAAACCGACGGGCCTAAAGACATTCTGTTGTTTATCGACAATATATTCCGTTTCACACAAGCCGGATCGGAAGTGTCGGCATTGCTGGGGCGTATGCCTTCGGCGGTGGGATACCAACCTACACTGGCTACCGAAATGGGACAGATGCAAGAGCGCATCACATCCACCAAAAACGGGTCTATCACATCGGTGCAAGCCGTATATGTACCTGCCGACGACCTTACCGACCCTGCACCGGCGACAACATTTACGCACTTGGATGCGACTACCGTGTTGAGCCGCAAGATCACAGAACTCGGTATCTATCCGGCAGTTGATCCCTTAGATTCCACATCGCGAAGCCTCGACCCCAATGTCGTAGGGCAAGATCATTACGATACAGCGCAAGCCGTGAAACAGATATTGCAGCGATACAAGGAATTGCAGGACATTATTTCCATACTGGGTATGGAAGAACTGTCTGACGAAGACAAACAAACCGTAAACCGCGCAAGACGTGTGCAACGCTTCTTGTCGCAACCGTTCAACGTGGCAGAGCAATTTACAGGAGTTACGGGCGTGATTGTCGACATTCAAGATACGATCAAAGGATTCAAGATGATACTCAACGGAGAGGTCGATTATCTTCCCGAACAGGCATTCCTCAATGTGGGAACGATAGAGCAAGCCATCGAGAAAGGTAAATTCATACTTGCTCAGGTGGGAGCTAAATAACGAAGGAAGTAAAATATGGCTACATTGCAACTGAATATAATATCCGCCGAGAAAAATCTCTTCTCGGGAGAGGTGGTATCCATCATCATACCCGGCACATCGGGTAAGTTTGGCGTATACCCCAACCATGCGGCACTCATCTCCTCCATGCAAAAGGGAGAGATAGTGTACACATTGCCCGACGGAAAGAGTGAAACGGTTGAGGTAAATGGTGGTATAGCCGAGGTGAATCGCAATGAGGCAACCATTTGCGTGATGTGATTGTATAAGTGTCAGAGAAAAGAAAAACGAGATGTATAAAAACAAACTGATAATGATGTTATTTGCCGGAGGGCTGATAGGCGGAGCCTGTATAGGTGCGCTGACATCGCACTTTGGCGGAGAATTTAATATCTATTGGTTTGTTGGGGTACTGTCTTTTTTCCTTATTGTCGAAACCGTGGTGTTGTCGTATGTGTACGAGCAGAGCAAAAAGGTAGACGGCAAGAAAATGGTGAACGTGTATATGCTGTCGAAGGTGGTAAAGATACTTGCGGCATTGGTTATCGTACTCATATATGCACTTACCGTAAAAGAGGGATTGAAACTTTTCGCCCTCAATTTCATATTACTCTATCTGCTGTTCTTAGGCATCGAGAGCCTGCTGTTTGTGAGGATAGAGAAACATTTTAAAGACATAAATAAAGAAAAAATAGGATGAGTAATTATCTGAAACACATATCGGTCATACTGCTAATGATGACCTTTGCAGCCCTTCCGGCATTTGGGCAGGAGCATTCTGCGGCAGAGGCTTCATCCGAAGAGTCGTTGGATGTGAAGACGCTCATTCTCGATCACTTGGGCGATGCCTACGAATGGCACATAGCCACAATCGGGGAAGCGCATATAACCATTCCGCTGCCAATAATCTTGTATAGCGAATCCACAGGGTTTCACACCTTCCTTTCGTCTCGTTTCCATCACGGACACGAAGCGTACAACGGCTTTCGTATAGCTCAGGCGGGCGACTATAAAGGTAAGATTGTAGAGCAAAATGCCGCAGGCGACGAAGTGCGCCCGTGGGACATCTCGCTTACCAAGAATACCGTAGGGCTTTTGTTTGCATCCACACTGCTTGTCATCATCATACTGGGTGTGGCAAGGTGGTACAGGAGACAACAACAGACCGGCGAGTACCTTGCGCCGAAAGGCTTTGTCGGGTTCATGGAAATGTTTATAATGAGTGTGCAGGACGATATCATCAAGCCGTGTGTGGGGAAAAACTATAAGAAATTTTCGCCCTATCTGCTCACCGCCTTCTTTTTCATATTTCTGAACAATATAATGGGATTGATCCCTATCTTCCCTTTCGGGGCAAATGTGACGGGCAATATTGCCATAACATTGGTGTTAGGGCTGTTTACATTCTTTATCGTTAACATCTTCGGCACAAAAGCATATTGGCTCGAGATCGTCAACCCCGATGTACCCACATGGCTCAAACTGCCCATCCCTATGATGCCGGTTATCGAGATCGTGGGAATGTTTACCAAGCCCTTTGCGTTGATAATCCGTCTCTTTGCCAACATCCTCGCCGGGCACTCTATCGTGTTGGGATTGGTGTGTCTGATATTCGTTACCGCCAACCTCAGTCCCGTTATCAATGGATCGATGACGGTAGTCTCGGTGCTACTCACCATATTTATCGACATGCTCGAGATACTTGTGGCATACATACAAGCATACGTGTTCACCATGCTGTCAGCCGTATTTATCGGCTTGGCACAGGTAGAGCATCACAAAAAAGAAACAGTAAAAGCAAAAAATTAAATATTAAAATAATTCATTAAAAACAGAAAGCTATGTTATTATCTACTTTAGCAGTTATATTACAAGCAGCAGCCACAACAGGTCTTGCTGAGTTAGGTGCAGCCCTTGGAGCCGGATTGGCAGCCATAGGAGCAGGTATAGGTATCGGTAAGATCGGTGGCTCGGCAATGGACGGCATTGCACGTCAGCCCGAAGCCGGAGGAGACATCCGCACCACAATGATTATCGCTGCGGCGTTGGTTGAGGGGGTTGCTCTGTTTGCCGTTGTAGTTTGCGGATTTATATTGTAAAAAATCAAGTAAAAAAAGAAAGAATATGTCATTACTAACACCTGATTTCGGGCTTCTGTTTTGGATGCTGCTTTCGTTTGGTGCGGTTTTCTTTATCCTTGCCAAATGGGGTTTTCCGGTCATTACCAGAATGGTAGACCGGCGAAAAGAGTATATTCAGGAGTCGTTGGTATCAGCCCAAAAGGCAAACGAGCAGTTGGCGACAATCAAGCAACAAAGCGAAGAAATATTGTCGGCTGCCAAGACAGAACAGGTGAAGATATTGAAAGAAGCTGCCGAGACACGCGACCGCATTATCGCCGAATCGCGCGAACTGGCTAAGCAGGCAGGGCGAAAAGAATTGGAAGAAATAAAGAAGCAGATAGAAGCCGAAAAAGAACAAGCCATACGCGACATCCGTCGGCAGGTGGCTGAGTTGTCGGTCGATATTGCCGAGAAAGTTCTCCGCGACTCGCTCAAGTCTCCTAAGGAGCAGATGTCAATGATCGATCGCCTTGTAGATGAAGCATTAGTCTCTAAATCTTGAATGATATGAAAGTAGGAATGGTTGCTAAGCGGTATGCGAAAGCCTTGTATGGATATGCGAAGGAACAGAAGGCAGAAGATGCGGTTTATTCGGAAATGAAACGTCTTGCCGAAGCCTTTGCCCACGTGCCACAGTTGCGCATGGCGATGGACAATCCTACATTAGTGGAGAAAGATAAAGAAGCGTTACTGGCTGCTGCTGTGGGCAATACGACGAGTGATGTTTATACGCGTTTTCTTAAGCTGGTGCTCAGCCAGCGTCGCGAGTCTTATCTGCAATCGATAGCCTTGTCGTACAAGGACATTTATAGTGAAGACAAGCGGATAAATACGGGGCTGTTGGTTACAGCATCGGAGGTAGACGAAGCGGTGAAAAGCAGGATGAAGCTTTTACTTAGCCGCATGAAGCCGGGTACACTCGAATTTGAAACGAGAGTAGACCCCGAGATCGGAGGCGGTTTCATGTTGTATGTAGACACATACCGTCTCGATGCAAGTATGAAAACCCAATTGAAACGTATCAAAAACAGTCTGATTGCCGAAAACAGCAAAAGAGGTTAACAAAAAAAGAAATTAGAAAGAAGTATGTCTGAAAATATAAAAGCAAGCGAAGTTTCAAGCATCCTGAAGATGCAGTTGGACAACATAGACAGCCGTGTCCGTTTCGACGAAGTGGGAACGGTGCTTTATGTGGGCGATGGTGTTGTTCGTGTCTACGGACTGAAGAATGCCGAGGCTAACGAGCTACTTGAGTTCGACAACGGCATCAAGGCAGTTGTGATGAATCTTGAGGAAGACAACGTAGGAGCCGTGTTGCTGGGACCGTCCGACCAAATAAAGGAAGGATTCACCGTGAAGCGCACAGGGCGCATCGCCTCCATCAATGTGGGGATGGGATTGCTGGGGCGTGTCATCACCCCTCTTGGCGACCCGATAGACGGTAGAGGTCCTATCACGGGCGAAACATTGGAAATGCCCCTCGAACGAAAAGCACCCGGTGTAGTATTTCGTCAGCCTGTTGCCGAACCCTTGCAGACCGGTATCAAAGCCATCGACTCGATGATTCCGATAGGAAAAGGACAGCGCGAGCTGATTATCGGCGACCGCCAAACCGGAAAGACAGCTATTGCCATAGATACGATTATCAATCAGCGCGCAGCATTCGAGGCGGGCAAACCCGTATATTGCATCTATGTGGCGATAGGACAAAAAGCATCTACCGTTGCCAATATTGTGGAAACATTGCACGAAAAAGGCGCGTTAGACTATACGGTAGTTGTGGCGGCCACAGCGGCAGAGTCGGCAGCGATGCAGTATTTCTCTGCATTCTCGGGAGCAGCTATCGGCGAATATTTCCGCGATACGGGGCATCATGCCCTTGTCGTATACGACGACTTGTCGAAACAGGCGGTAGCATATCGCGAGGTGTCGCTGATCCTTCGTCGTCCACCGGGGCGTGAAGCCTATCCGGGCGATGTGTTCTATCTACATTCGCGCCTGCTGGAGCGTGCAGCCAAAATAATTGCACAGCAAGAAGTTGCCGAGCAGATGAACGACCTTCCCGAATCGTTGGTAGGAAGAGTTATTGCCGGTGGATCGCTGACAGCACTGCCTATCATCGAAACCCAAGCCGGAGACGTGTCGGCATATATCCCAACCAATGTGATTTCGATTACCGACGGACAGATATTCCTCGACAGCGACCAATTCAACGCCGGTTTGCGTCCGGCTATCGACGTGGGTATATCCGTGTCGCGCGTGGGAGGCTCGGCTCAGATAAAAGCAATGAAGAAGGTGGCGGGTACACTGAAAATAGATCAGGCACAGTATCGTGAACTCGAAGCCTTTACCAAGTTTGGCGGGGAGATGGATGCCGTTACGGCAGCTACGATAGATCGCGGACAGAAAAACACGCAATTGCTTGTGCAACCACAATATAGCCCGATGCCTGTGGAGAAAGAGGTGGCTGTGTTGTACTGCGGTACGCACGGATTGCTGAAGAATATTCCGTTGAATAAGATCAGAGAATTTGAAACCGAATTTCTGCGTGCTCTGGAGATGAAACATCAAGCCGATGCGTTGGATGTTCTCAAATCGGGTAAGTTGGACGAGGAGGTAGAAAAAATATTAAACTCGGTTGCGGCAGACGTTTCTGCTCAATACAAAAAGTAGAATAGTTGGCTTATGGCATCGTTGAGGGAAATAAAAAGCCGGATCAATTCGGTCAATAGTACGAGGAAGATTACGTCGGCAATGAAGATGATTGCTTCGGCAAAATTGCGTAAGGCGCAGACGGCGATTACCAATTTCTTGCCTTATCAGAAGAAGTTGGATGCTATCCTTACCAATCTGTTGTCGTCCGATATCGCCTACGATTCGCCCTTTCTCGACCAGCGAGAAGTGAAGCGTGTTGCGATCATCGCCTTTTCTTCCAATTCGAGCCTGTGTGGAGCCTACAATGCCAATGTGGTTAAAGAGTTCAAATCGGCATACGGCAAAGTGAGCCATTTGGGAAAAGAAAATGTGCTTGTATATCCGGTTGGCAAGATGATGTCGAAAGCCATTCAGCGTATGGGCATTACCGCCGAAGGCAGTTATGAAGAACTGATAGGGGCTACCACCTACGAAGGGGTGCAGGAATTTGCAAAAGTAATTATTGATAAATATACGGCAGGCGAACTGGACGAAGTGATATTGATATATCATCACTTTGTATCCACCGGCACGCAGATACTTTCGAATGCAAAATATCTGCCGTTCGACCTCAATAGCGAAGCCGACAAATTGGGTGCTGACGAATCAGCAAACATGCAATCCGATTATATTTTCGAGCCTACGCAAGAGGAGATCATGCGCAACCTGATACCTGTGGTACTATATTCGCGTATGTATGCCGCACTGTTAGACGCCAGCGCATCGGAGCATGCCTCGCGTACAATAGCGATGCAGGTGGCGACAGACAATGCCGACGATTTGATTCAGGATCTTACTATCCAGTACAACAAATCGCGCCAGCAGGGAGTAACCAACGAGTTGCTCGACATTATCGGGGGAGCATCGGCTCTGCAAGGATAAGAGATCGACAGATATAATATATATAAACGAGGCAGTTTCATCGCGAGACTACCTCGTTTTATTTTATGATGTGAATGGAATCGGATTGAGTGCTGCGATTACATAATATTTCGGCTGCTTTTCTTGCTTATTGTTCTTTTTCTTTTACCTTTATGCAGAACTGATGTTCGAGCGATGATCGGATCGAAATTATCTTAAAATAACACAACGCGATGGAAACAAGTAAATTGAAGAAAGTATTGCATCACATCCCTGAGGTTCTGATTCTGTTAGTTGCCTTATACTGGTTTTTAGATAATCTGTTAGCCACGCCTTCGCATGTCAACTATTTCATGCTTGCGGTTATCGCATTTGTTTCGGCACTCATTGTGTCGAGAAATAAAATTATGGCGCTTCTGTTATCTCTGATTATCGGGGTGGGTAGCCTATATATGCTTCTTGCAGTATTTTCGGAATATCATGAGTTTCCCAAAGGCGATGCGGATGGGCTGAAATTGTTGTTAGTGGGTGTGTCTATGTTTGTTCTCACGCTGTCTGCTTCTATTTTTATTCCGATAAAGTATTTTAAGAAACAATAAATATCAGACTGTATAGGGAGAGCCGGTCGATACAAACTACCCAAACAAACCGAGGAGAGATAGAAAATCGGTACTGAAAAAGTATGCTAATAAAAGAACAATGACTACGAATATTATTCCTAATATTAGCTCGAACAGGTGTTCTTTTTCTCTTGCGTCATTCTCATCTTTTTTGTCATCTTCCATCGTAGTTCTTTTTATATTTACAACCGATCTTTAAACCAATATTTTACAGCCCACAATTTACGATATAATTTGCGTAAACGGAAGCGGTGCTTATAGTGATATTTGCTCGTGTAATATTTATCTCTGCGTGCCTGAATCGGATAATTGTCCAACAAACTCCAATCGCGTTGGAAGATTTCGTTTGTTGAGATTTCGGCTATTCCGTATTTCTTTGCCAAGATGGAATAAATACTCTGGTCGTGCCTGTTCTCCTTGAATCCGGGCAGATTGGGTACTCGCGAAGGCGAGTCGGTAGCCAAACTGTAATCGTCGAGGTAGGCTTGATACCAATCTCTTACAAATTGCATCACTGTCGGGCTTTTCTTGAAAAATATAATTGTCGATTCAAATTGTGGAGTGTGCGTATATGCTTTGTTGTCAAGAACCCCATAATAGGCAAAAAGGTCTGCTTTAGTCCACTCATATTCGTAATAGAGTGTTTCGGGCATCCCGTTATAACTTACCTCTTGGCTCTTCACACCCAAGATTCCTGTCGGTGTTTTGTCTACCATGTCGTAGTATTCGAGCAGGCGATTGCGCCCATTCGGATTGAGATAACAACCGATGTCGGAATAGAGAAGGACATCTCCGTCCTGCATCTTTTCCAAAATCTGGAGAATGAAATATGGTTTCCAGCACCAATAGCCGAATCCTCTGGAATAGGGAATCAGATATCGTCCCCATTTGGCATAGAAATCTTTATCTAAATTCTTTTCGCTGACAGTGTGTATATCGTCAAATATCTCCATGTCTTCCGCCATCTTTCTGAAACGGGGAAAACCCTCAGTGAGATAATAACTTCCGAATGTGCAGATTGCTCTCTTCATCTTGTTCGAGTTGCTTTGTATATAATCACAAAAATAGGGTATTTATTTTATAATACCCTATTTCGCTTATTTATCTCGTGTTGTTATTTGCCTTGCTTTACTTCTACCCATTGCCCCGATGTGCGGCTTTGCTCTTCGGGGTTATACATGGCTTCGCAACTTACGGCAGGCAGATAGAACCGTCCGCAATATGCCGCTTGCAGTTTGATGCGGAATGTCTGCGAATAACCTGCGCCCAAGTTGAAGTATGTCAACACTCTATCGTCTCTGATGTCTTGATAGTTGTATCCGCCCGTCGCCGAGCCTCCTCCATAGAGGCGGGTGTTGAAAATCTCCCATCCCGAAGCGAATATATTGGTCAGAGCAAGATCAGTCAACGACTGTCCCGACACATTCTGAACAACTACTTTGGCATAAAATTCTGTCCCTTGCGGCAACGAACTCACTTTGATCTCCTGACCGCTTTCGTTTTCGTATGTAACATAAAGGTTTACATTGCCCTTGATAGGAGGCACTGTGCTTGCGATAGGTTTACTGCGACCTATCAACCGCACATAGAGCTCGCCCCCGCTGTTGTTCGTAAACTTAACATTTACCTTCTCCTGTGGTTTGATGTCTAATTCGCTGTACGGTTTGCCCGAATTTACAGGAGACTGTTTCACTCCGTTCAATTCCCATTCATACGAGATAGCACCTTTGCCCATCTTCTCGGCAAGTTTCGACATCGCTATCAACCCGAATGCCGCAGTCTGAGTAGTTACATAATCTGAGTTGAGGCTTTCTGCCACATTGAACGATAGTTTCAGAGCTTTATCCGTCTGATCCATCAACAGGTATGTCTCCATTATCATAGCCTCGTCGCGTGCCGAAGAGCCATACGTATTGTTGTTGAAAGAATATCGGTCGACGGTTTCGGTTGCACTGCGCAGCAATTGATTTGCCGCATCGGTTTTGCCGGCAATAAGGTATGCCGCCGCCAAACGCCAACGAGCCTGATTGGATATTTCTTTCATTTCCTTCAATCGGTTCATAGCTCCCAGTTCGGGTTCGCCCACCAATGCTAATGTATATAGCCTGTATGCTTGTTGCAAGTCGCTCATCGAGTGCTCGTAATACGAATTGTATAGGTCGCGCTTATTCCAACTTTGAGAGGCTTTTTTCTGGAACTTCTTCCAGCGGTCGATTACCGACGTTGGCACATCCCATCCCGCACGTTTGGCTTCGACGAGGAAGTGTCCGGCATAGGTTGTTACCCACTCGGTAGGATAGCTGTTGCCCGGCCAATATACGATGCCTCCATCGCCCAACTGACGCGCGCAGATGATTTTTATACCTTCTTTGATATTGTTGTCGATCACATTTTTTTCCTTGTCGGTATATTCAACGAAGTTGCTGATATAGAGCAGAGGGAATGTTTGCGAGGTTACCTGTTCCGAGCATCCGTGCGGATAGTTGCGCAGGAACGACATATTCTTGTTGAAGTCGATGCCCGGCATGCGCGAAACTTCGAGTTTTACCCAGTCCTCAGCTTGAGGCGAATCCATTGCTATATCTAACGTGTGCACCCCTTTGGCTTTGACCATCGCTTGCGATGACACCAATACCGGCGGATTGGGGTTGCGAATCTCTATTTCGATAGTTTCGGTTGCCGCTTCGCCGCCACCTGTGGCTTTTATTGTAACTGTCTCGTGCCCGATTTTGTTCGGTACTTTCACTTTGAAGTAAACCATCTTGTCGCCTGTTTCGGAGAATGAGACAGACTTAGATGTTCCGTCGGTAAATTGGAACAAGCCTTTCGATTCTACTTTTACCGATACATCTTTCACTTTCTTGTCCATCGCAAATACGTTTACCGGCAAAAGGATTTCCTCGCCCGGTCCGGCAACGCGTGGCAGTGTAGATAATATCATCAACGGATTTTTTACCTGTGTCGTTTTCTCTGCATTTCCGTATGCTCCATTTTGGTTTCCGGCAACGACCATCGTGCGCACCGAGCCTACATACGGAGGCATCATTATTTTGTGAGTATTCGTTTTGCCACCCTTCAACGTGAATGGACCTAAGAATTTCACTACGGGTTTGAAGCGGTTCGATGATTCTTGAGCCGGGTTCAAAGCCTCGTCGCCACCGATACTTAGCAGTGGACCGAATTTACCTGTCTGTGCACCTACTACAAGATCGTAGATGTCCCATGTGCGTACTCCTAACGCCTGACGAGAATAGAACTCAGGCCAAGCATTCGGCGTCTTGAAGTTGGTAAGATCGAGCAAACCGTCATCGACAACCGCCAATGTGTAGGTCATGTCTTTTTTGTTCTGCTCAGATATAGAAACCGTAAATTCTTTTTCGGGACGCAATTCGTCCGGCATATTTATGACAGGTTTCAGTTCGGTCTCTTTGCTTGTTGCACTAATGTTGAGCACGCCATACATGCGGATCGGCGAATCGTTATCGGTTTGGGCATGCGGTTGCAATAGTGTGGCAAAGATGTAGAAGTTAGGCAACATTTCATCCGTAACGGTGAATGTATATTTCGTGTCTTCCTTGTCGCTCACTTTTACCCAGTCTTTCGACAGAACCCTCGTTCCGTCTTCGATGCTTATCAAGGCTCGTCCGCTCGAACTTTGAGGTAGGATCACAGTCACTTTTTCCCCTACTTCGTACGATTGTTTGTCGGTAGAGAACGAAAGCATTGTTGGTCCGTCTGTTCCGCCCTTGTCGGAGCGACCACGCCACGAAGGCCAGTCGATGTACAACATCCGTCCCGAAGTGTGTCCGCCATCTTCGTCTTTCACCACCACGAGGTATCGTCCCCAGTCGGGATAGTCGACACGGAATTTCACTTGCGCTTTTCCTCCGTTGGCGGTCGATATTTTTTCGTCCAACAACACCTCTGCCGATGTGCTGTTAACGTACGACGACAGACTTTCGTCGTTGCTGCTCCACCACCACGACCATCTCAGTTTGTAAATCTTCACACTCATGTTTTTCCTGTTCACAGGTTTGCCTTCCGGCGACAGAGTGATGATGTCGAGTATATTGTCTTTGTCTGTTTCCATCCACTCATAATCGGATTCGACAGGGGCGGCAACTCCCACATAAGCCTCGAATGGCGAATAGAGTGTCGTTTGTGTATTTATGCTTGCATCGCCTCCCGTCTCGAAAACCTGAGAAACGAAACTTGCACGCAACATTCCCGGTGCACCCGCCGCTTGCGGCAGATCGGCACGAATGTCGGCGTTTCCTTCGGCGTCGAGCCTTCCGTCAAAAATGGTGTACGTGTCGGAGTAGAAGTTAGACAATGGATTGCTGAACGCATATTTCTGATATGTGGCAAAAGGTCGGTACACGGATGATAGTTTCATCTCAACCTGAGCTTTCAGATTAGATGCGGCAGCACCATGCAGCCATTGCGACGATATAGTTCCTGTAAAGCTGCCTTTGCCGGCATCAATTATTTCATCGACACCTAAGCGAACTTTCAGTCGGTTTGGTTTTACGGTTTCCACCTTCAGGGTTTTATAGAAGGTTGCACCACCTACGTTTATGCGTGCCTGCCAATCGCCGGTTATGTCGTCCTGCCCAGTTTTCAGTTTGAAGGTATAAAATCCGTTCTCGCCATTGGTAGATGTATAGCGTTGCTGCATCTGTCCGCGAGGGTTGTAGAAGTCTAACGACACAGGATGATTTGTCGGCAGTGTATGGTTGCGGTCTTCGAGGATGAAGGTTACGAAAATCGTATCGCCCGGTCTCCACACGCCCCTTTCGCCGTATATGTAGCCTTTCATCCCTTTTTGCAATTCGCGTCCGCTGATATCGAAGTTACTCATCGACAGCGATAGATTGGATGTCAACTTCATGTATGCTTTGTCTTTGCCATTGGCGGCAACGAGAATGTAGGGAATGCTGCTCTTGTATTCGAGCGTGCAGAATCCGTCGCCGTCTGTTTTGCCGCTACCGATGCGCTGCATCTGATAGTTGTAGATGGTTACTTCTGCCCCCGAAATAGGTTTCGTAGAGATGATGTCGGCAAGTGCTACTTCTACTTTTTTCTCGCTTCCCATTTTCGCTACTACACCTATGTTAGATGCAAAGACGATGTTGGATTGCGTTTTGTTCATATAGTAAGTTGGCTTGCAAGGGTCTTCCCTTTCCTCCCAATTGTAATTGTACCAATCGGTATCGTCATAATAGTAATATCCGGGGTTATCCCATTTTGCCTCGTCTTCTTCGGTCAAGGTATTGAAGTGGTCTATTGACGTAGTCGTTGGTCGTTGAGGGATAACGCCATCGCAAGGATAGAGCGAGTATTCTTGGCTCATAGAGAAATCGACACGGTAGATTGCGCCCGGATCTTGTTTCATTAGTTTAGAGAGGTCTAACGAAAAATTATTCCATTCGTTGAGTCTCAATGTCGGATCTTCGTCGAGTCTGATTTGTTTTTTCATTATCAACCGTCCAAATCGTTTGATCTCGCCGCTCTCGCCCCAGTCGTTAGCCTGCATGTATCCGAGTATGTTGTTTTCAAATATCTTGATGATCTTTACATCCACAGCCCACAGCCCTACTGCGCGGAAGGGTACAATCAGGTTTTCCGAATCGGGGAGTATATAGCCCGAATTGAGCAGCTCTATTTCAGGTTTATTCTGTTCGATAGAAAAATTGTATTTGTAATTTTTATCCAGATTTTTCTTCTGGTTGTTTTTCAATTCTTTGAATAGGTCGAGCGTGATATTCGAACTGCTCTTGAATCTGTCGAAGTAGATTTTCAATATATTCGCTTTGATATCGTAGGTGTAACGATCGACACCTGTCATTTGTATCAGTCCCTGTATGTTCTGATCTAAAGCTAAGGGGTGGCTAAAGGCGATTTCTACCGCACTTTGCGTATCATCGAGCGAGGCGTCTACCACCTCGAAGTGGCTGCCATCGGTTGGCGGCAGGCTGATTGTTAAGGACTCGATGTCGTTCTCCTTCGCTCCTATTGCGTCTCTATTGATGTTAAGTGTATATTCCGAGCCTTCTTTTTCACGATAGAGGCTGTCTATTGTGATAGCATATTTTGCTTTGTCGATGGTTGGCGAAATGCGTATTATTGCTTTTTTTGCATTGTCTCCCGACAGGGAAAACATTTTCTCTATCTTATCTATTTTTGCTTCGTCGGCCAATGTTAATGTTCCTTGTACGGTATTCCATGCAAGGTCGTTGTCCTTCATCGGCGAGAATGGTTTGAGGCTGATAGCGTAGTTTTGTTCGGGAATCCAGAAGTAAAAATAGAACTTCTCGAACGCCTTATCCACCTTCAGCACTTTGCCAAGGTTGAACCAAGCGTCGTATGTTTTGCCCGATTGCAATTCGCCTTCTTCGGGTACGAACTTTATGCTTCTCGTGCTCAACCAATAGGCTTTACCCTCGATGGATGGCGAGAATCGGAACAGCTCGTCGCTGATTTCTGCGCCCACCTCTACATTGGGCATGTCTTGTGCCAGCTCTACCTGTATCTCCGATGTGGAGTATATATTTCCGAAGGTAAAGGCTGAGATGTAACGCGCAAATTCGGGATCGATTTCTTTTTTTTGCTCACTCTTACACGACGATACGGATACCAAGATGGTGAGTGTAAGGAAAATAATGGTACTAAGAATGGAGGATTTCTTCTTCATAGCGCAAATAGCTTTATTGTTTGTTGTTGTGTTCTAAAAAGACAAATTTAGGCCTTATTTCTTGGATTAATCTATAAATCATTCAGAAAAAAAGGAATAGTTGTCAGTATGGTAGCGGCTTGCAGTAAAAACACAGTCATATTACTTGTTAGAGACAGAATGTCTATTAATTTTGTACAACCGTTTCGACTCGCAGAATAAGAAAAGACAGCTGATACTAAAATTTAAAGAGCGGTATTGTAAGAAATGAAGTTTTTCAAGAAGATAAAGAAAGAATATAAAACGACTGACCCCTCACTCAAGTCGGGAGCATTAGAATTGTTTAAATATATCGGTCCCGGACTGCTCGTTACCGTCGGCTTCATCGATCCGGGCAACTGGGCATCTAACTTCGGCGCCGGATCAGAGTTTGGATATGCCTTGTTGTGGATAGTTACGCTCTCTACCGTTATGCTCATCATCTTGCAGCACAATGTGGCTCACTTGGGCATCGTTACGGGGCTTTGCCTCTCCGAAGCCGCAAATAAATATCTGCCTCAGCGAGCTTCCCGATTCATCCTTTGGTCGGCGATGGGAGCTTCTATCTCCACCTCACTTGCCGAAATATTAGGGGGCGCAATAGCCCTGCAAATGCTGTTTGATATACCGATAAAGGTAGGTGCGGTATTGGTTGCTGTCTTTGTGTTCATTATGATGTTTTCTAATTCGTACAAGAAAATAGAACGTTACATTATCGCCTTTGTCTCGCTCATCGGGCTGTCGTTTATCTACGAACTTTTTCTGATTGATATAGAATGGGGCGAAGCAGCTAAGGCTTGGATTACACCTTCGATACCCGAAGGTAGTATGCTACTCATCATGAGTGTACTGGGAGCTGTTGTGATGCCTCACAATTTGTTTTTGCACTCTGAGGTGATTCAGAGTCGCGAGTGGAACACGAAGGATGAGGCGGTGATGGAAAAACAATTGAAGTATGAGTTTTTCGATACGTTTCTTTCCATGCTGATAGGATGGGCTATAAATAGTGCCATGATATTGTTGGCGGCAGCTACATTCTTTAAGGAAGGGATGGTTGTTGACGATTTGCAGCAAGCCAAATCTTTGTTAGAACCGCTGTTGGGCAGCAATGCGGCAATCGTGTTTGCATTGGCTTTGTTGTTTGCGGGAATATCGTCTTCTATGACATCGGGCATTGCGGCGGGCTCTATCTTCGCGGGCATGTACAACGAACCGTACAATATAAAAGATATTCACTCCAAGGTAGGTACAATCATATCGTTAGGCGTGGGCTTGTTCATCATCTTCCTCATCAACGACCCCTTTATGGGGCTGATCATATCGCAAGCCATCCTCAGCCTTCAATTGCCGATAACGGTGTTTCTTCAGGTGCGGCTCACATCGTCCGAACAGGTGATGGGCAAGTATGCCAATAAGACCTGGACCAAAATACTCCTGTATGCAATTGCCGTCGTTGTCAGCCTATTGAACATCCTGCTGTTGGCGAGTTTCTTCGTCGATGTGCATCTGTAAGAGTATGATTGAAATACTTAAAACAGCCTTTCGGTACATTCTTTGAGGAAAATGGTTGGTGGATTGTAGTTGATTGTTGGTTAATTTTGTATCACAAGACTTAATTTAAACACAACACAAAACTACATGATGGGCAATGCAACATTGAAACGGACTTCTGAAACAGACATCTCTAAATGCTTGCTGTCTAAGATGCAAACGGGAGACTTGGATCTTGCCGGTTTCCCTGTTATCAATGTCTTTGAATACTCGAAAGAGTTTGTCCTCGAAATGGTCGTACCCGGATTTACCCAAGATCAGATAATGGTGAAGGTGGTGAACAGAGAACTGAAAGTCTTTTCTATGATACGCTCTCTGCCCGAAAACACACGCGTGGGGGAAAGAGTATTGCACGAAGAATATATTATCAACTCATTCTACCGCAGCTTTATACTTACCGAATATATTGATGTAGAATATCCCGATTTTTTGATGTAGCCGACATATCAACGATATACCATAGCGGACTATTGAAAATAATATTACCCAAAACGATAACAACCTATCCTACATCCTTTTTTGACAAATAGAGAGATGGCTTAATGTAAAAAATAGTTATATTTGCAGCAAAACAGAAGGTCGATAGAACAGATTGCCTGAAGACAGACGATCGGTATCGACCCTAAAAACGATGTAAAAACTATCACAATGAGAATTAAAAAAGGATTTAAACTCCGCACCGTCGGAAAAGAATTTATTGTAGCCGGAGAAGGGGTACATCAGGTTGACTTCAACAAGCTGGTATCGTTGAATGCACCGGCGGCTTACTTATGGCAAGAAGTAGAGAGCAAAGCCTTCGAAATAGAAACCTTATCGGAACTGTTAGTCGAGAAATATGCTATCGATATAGAAGTTGCGTTGGCTGATGCAGCAGATATCGCAAGCCAATGGCTCGATGCCGGATTGGTAGAGGCATGAACGAAAATAGTAAAAAACAATTCTTTGCACTCGTTAAGAGTGGATTGTGGAATGTTCCGATAGATGAAAGTCTGTTCACGGATGTCGATTGGAAAGCAATCCTGTCTATATGCGATGAGCAAACGCTTAACGGGATTCTATTCGAGGGGATTTCTATGCTACCGACCGACCGGCAGCCATCAACTGCGCTGATGCGTCAGTTGTATCAGAGAGTGATCTGTATAGAGCAGACCCACACTCTGTTGAATCAACGGCTCAAAGATGCAATCAAGATATTACAATCTGAGTCAATCACCCCGATCCTGCTTAAGGGGCAAGGTGTCGCGTTGAATTATCTTGAACCTATACGCCGTCAGTGTGGAGACATTGATTTATATGTGGGTAAGAAAGACTACGATAGAGCCTATTCAATATTTTTAGCCTTAGGGCTGGAAGCCGAAGATGACGGGGAATGTGCATCGAAGCATTACCACTTCGAATGGAAAGGCGTAACCATCGAATTGCATAAAATAGCAGATAATCTGCCGATGCATAATCGCAAATTTCAGAAATGGACACACAAGCATCTGAAGGGCGATTCGCTGAGAAAAGTAAATATTGGAGGAGGTGATGTGCTTCTGCCACCATTCAATTTCGATGCCTTTTACATCTTCTTACATTTGTTTAGCCACCTTATGTTGGGCGGAATAGGACTTCGGCAACTGTGCGATTGGGCAAGATATTTGCATGTGAATAAGAATCAAATAAACCAAGATGAATTATTACACGACCTCAAATCGTTGGGGTTGTATCATGCATGGCAGGTATTCGGATGTATTGTTGTGAACGAATTGGGCTTGCCTCAAGGTGATTTTCCGTTCTACACCACGCGATATAAACAAGACGCAACAATTGTCTTGAAAAATATCTTTCAGATGGGTAATTTCGGGCAGAATGATCCTACACGCAGCAAGGGTTCGGGTGGATATATCTCGCAAAAGTGGCATAGCCTTATGCATCATCAAAAACAAATGGGACGGCTTTTCTCCGTTTTTCCTATCGAGATCAGTGAATATGGGATCTATTATTTGTTGGCAAGAAGTTACAGAGCTATAAATACAATTGCAAAACGGTGATAAAACAACACATCTATTGGATATGGAATGCCTTGCAGGGCATCCGCCTGCGCATAGCATTGAGTTCTATTGTAGGCATCCTCGATGTGTGTTTTGCATTGCTTTTTGTGTGGGTCTGCAAACAGCTGATCGATATAGCCACACATGCTGTCGAAGGGCAACTGTGGCACTATGCTATATTGTTGATTGTGGTGGTCACCATAGAAATTGCATTGACGGCGTGGAACGGTCGCATAGACAGTGAAAACGATATCCGATTCAAAAATAAATTACGCCATACGCTATTCTCGCACCTTATGTTCAGCATGTGGGACGGGCACAAACGCCTCCATAGCGGAGATGTTGTAAATCGCCTCGAAGAAGACGTGCGCATGGTGTCGGAGGGAGCATGTCAGTCCCTGTCAGCTATTGTCATCACATGCTTTCAGCTTGTTGCCGCCTTCTTTTTCCTCACACAGCTCAACAGTCAATTGGCTTGGATCATAGCCCTCATTATGCCGATGCTGCTATTGCTCAGCAAGGTGTATATGATGAAGATGCGCCGCCTGACGAAAGATGTGCGCAATACCGATGGCGAGGTGCAATCGCACATACAAGAAAAATTACAGCATAAGATACTTATCCAAACCCTTGGGCAAAACAAAAAGGTAGGAGACCGGTTAGACTTCCTGCAACTGCGGCTGTACAAGCAGGTGATGAGCCGCACCAATTTCAATATCTTCTCGAAGACGTTAGTCATGACGGGCTTTGCTGCCGGGTACATCATCGCTTTTCTGTGGGGAGTAAACGGATTATACGATGGTGTGGTATCGTTTGGGGTGATGACCGCTTTTCTGCAATTGGTAGGACAGATACAACGACCGATGGTCGATCTCAGCCGCCATATTCCCTCATTAACACATGCAATTACATCTGCCGAAAGACTGAAAGAACTAAGCGATATGCCATCGGAAGACGACGGTGAGGCATTCGTGCTCGATGAATCGGCGGGTATCCGCTTCGAAGATGTATCGTTTGCCTACGCGGAAAACGAAAGGCTTATTATTGATAAATTATCCGTCGACTTCCCCGTTGGCAGCCGCACTGCTATAATCGGAGAAACAGGAGTCGGCAAAAGTACGTTGTTGCGTCTGATGTTATCGTTGCTCTATCCGCAAGAGGGCAAGATATACCTCTACAACGACAGGCAGCAGGTTGCTGTAAGCCCAGCCACCCGTAGCAATATGGTATATGTGCCTCAGGGAAATACGCTGCTGAGTGGTACGGTGAGGGACAATCTGCTCTTGGGCAACCCCGATGCGACTGACCGGGTGTGGAGAGCAAGGAGCCGGACTGAGCGAAGGACAGGCACAACGAATCTGCATAGCCAGAGGATTGCTGCGCGATGGAAATATATTGTTGTTAGACGAATTTAGCTCGTCTCTCGATGGCGATACCGAACGCTTGCTGATGGAGCGTATAATATCGCAAAACCAAAACAAGACATTGATATTCATCACGCACCGCGAGGTGGTTGGCGAATATTGCGACACAAAACTAAAGCTTAGCAAATAGCCGTTAAGGCTGTGGCGAGAAAGAGATCCTCATCATTCGTTATCCTAAATATAACCGAAAATAAATATTCCACCCCTAATATTAACCGACTGATATAACGTGCGTTTCGGCATGCTATGTCTATTACGGATTCCGTAACAAAACCGTTACACGCTCTTATTTATTCCGTATCAGTTTTGTAATAACAATTAAGGACTTTTGTTGTGAAAAATAACAAGAAGAATTAATTATGAATGAAACAAAACGCAATCGATTATTAAGTAACAGCAAGACCCTCTTTTTATTGTGTTGTTTCTTGTCTATTCCGGCTCTGTTGAGTGCGCAAACCCGATTCAAAGGGGTGGTAATAGATGAAAAGACAAAAGAGACATTGCCCGGAGTTGTAGTATCAGCAAAAGGGACAGATATGAAAACGGTAACAGATATAAATGGAAATTATTTACTGGAGGTAGTTGCCGGAAAATATACTTTGACAGCCTCATATATATCATTCAATCCGATAGAATATGCAGATGTTGAAATTAAAAAAGGAGAAACAAAATTAATAGACTTCACGCTCACAGAATCGACAACCGACCTTGCGGAAGTAACATTCGTTGCACGTAAGAATCTCGAAGGAGAGCGAGCCTTGACAGTAGAAAGGCAAAAAGCTACGATAGCGGTAGAAAACATTGGGGTAAAGGAAATGTCTATCAAAGGGCTTTCGACCGTCGCCGACGGGATAAAAAAGATTACCGGCATATCGATGGAAGGCAACAGTAAGGTGCTTGTCAGGGGCTTAGGCGACAGATACAGCATGACCTCGTTGAACGGGTTTCCCATAGCATCGCCCAATCCCGACAACAAGTTGATTCCGTTGACCTTGTTTCCTACCACAGTGGTTAAGAACGTAACAGTCAGCAAGGTATATCAACCATCAGTCTTCGGCGATTATTCGGGTGCACACATCAATGTGGAGACAAAAGAAAATATCGGAGCCGACTTCTTCACTTTCGGTCTCTCTACCGGAGGGCGCACCAATGTGTTGTTCAACGACTTCTATTCGTCAGACAAGGGTGGTAAAGGAGCTCCATATTTGGGTATTGCCAAAGGGCTGAAACTATCAGACAAAGTGAAAAATATGCGCTCCGACGATTTTACCGACTATGCTCGCCAACAAGATCCCTTCGGCACAAGTTTCTCGATAGGTAAGAAAACCGCAATGCCTGAACTTAGTGTAGAAACAGGATTCGGGAAATCGTGGAAGATCGGGAGACAGAAACTGAATGCGTTGGTAGCCGCCAATTTCAACAACGACTACGTGGTAAATGAAAATGCATACACCTCGCAGATGAATGCACAAGGGGTGATAAGAGAAAAATTCTCTTACGACAAGTATCTTTACGAAACCACCTTTACATCTTTGGCTCAGATAAGCTACTCGCTGCGAAACAACGATATGTTGTCATACAACCTGATGTACGTTAATAATACGGAAGATATTTTCTCGGAACGTGAAGGGATAGACGCCGAAGGTAACGACCTGATAGGGAGCAACAGCATCTATCACATCTACTCGCTACTGAACAATCAGGTTACAGGTAAGCACGAGTTTATGAGAAGGCTATATGCCGATTGGCAATTCTCGTACGGAAAAACAACCAGCGATGAGCCGGACAGAAGACAAGTAATGTTTTCAAAAAATAGCGATGGGTCAACCTCACTCTTCAAACTCAATCAGCAGGAAACTATGCGCTACTATGGAGACCTCTTCGAGGACGAATGGAATGGAGAAGCGAAAGTGAAATATGAGTTGAACAGAGCCGACGCGCCCGACTTTGTGAGGTTAGGATTCTCATCACGAGATAAATCGCGGGACTTCTATTCAGCAAACTTCTACTACAATGTAAAGAATATTAATCCGGTGGTAACGGATATATACAACACCGATTCTTATCTGAACATGGCGAATGTGGCTAACGAAAGCATCACGATAAACAAAAATTCTCAGCCGCGCAACAAGTATTATGCAGGATCGGACATCAAAGCATTTTTTGCCGATTTCGAATACTATCCCATCTCCAACCTGTTGCTTGCCGGAGGGGTACGTTACGAACACGCGTCGCAATGGGTACGCTATTGGACTGATGCTGCCGAAGAGAAAAAAGGAAAGCTCGACGCTGATGATTTCTTCCCTGCCATCAACGTGAAATACTCACTCAAAGAAAATCAGAATCTTCGTTTCAGCGCGTCGCGCACAATCACACGACCATCATTTCTCGAAATGGCTCCATTCGAGTATCAGGAGTCGTATGGAGGCATCACTTCCCGTGGGTTTGCTGATATCAAAAACGGCTATAACACCAATTTAGATTTGCGCTACGAGATCTTCGACAAAGAAGGCGACATGTACTCCTTAGGTGTGTATTACAAAGACTTGAAAGACCCTATCGAAAAGATACAGGAATATTCGGGTTCGCTGATCCAGAGTTACAGAAATGTAGACAAAGGTAGTGCAGCCGGAGTAGAGCTGGAGTTGAGAAAGAAAATAACAAAAGATATTAAAGTAGACTTCAATGCTTCTTATATCTATACCCATATATCGTTGCCCGAAGGCGGTACATATACCGATCGTTCACGCGAATTGCAAGGAGCATCACCCTATCTGGTCAATCTCGACGTCAATTATGCACCTCAGTTGAGCAAAGACCGTTCGGCATCGTTCTCGCTGGTGTACAACATACAAGGCCCCCGCATCAATTCGGTGGGGATAGGTGGTGTAAGCAACGTGGTAGAAGAAACGTATCACTCTTTAGATTTTGTGAGTTCGTATAATATAAACCCTAAAATGAAAGTAAAATTCCAAGCAAAAAATTTAATTAATCAAGATCAGAAATTCAGCCAGAAAGTGGCAGACACAGGTAGAAAAGAAATTGTAGAATATTATAAAAAAGGATTGTCATTAGGAGTCGGATTCTCAATGGACTTCTAAAACATCGAATAATTTAAAAAAGAAAATTATGAAAAAAAATTTACGAAACATTGGATTAGTTCTTTATGCAATGATCAGCTTAGTGATGGTCGGCTGTGGTAGCGACAACGACGGAGATGACAATGGTGGCACAGACAAACCCGATCCGGAGGTTCCGGTAGTTCCTGAAAACTACGAACTAAAAGGTAAACTGACCGAAGCGCGTACGTTGAAAGCAGGTGGTGTGTACACTTTAGTAGGAGGATATGAAGTAGAAAAAGGCGGTGTGTTGACTATCGAAGAAGGTGTAACCGTAAAAGCTACACGCACAATAGACGGAGCACCTGACTATATCCTTGTCAAACAAGGAGGAAAGATCAATGCAAACGGAACAAAAGAAAAGCCGATTGTGATGACTTCTACTAAAGCCGAAGCCGGAGCATGGGGTGGAGTTCATATTTGCGGATATGCACCTATCAACTTAGCCGGAGGAACAGGAAAATCTGAAATCGGTGATGCACCGTTTGGAGGAAAAGATGCTCATGACAACTCAGGTACAATAAGATATGTACGCTTAGAATATACGGGTTTCGCATTCACTCCAACAAAAGAATCGAATGGTTTGACGCTTTACGGAGTAGGTGATAAGACTACATTGGAATACATACAAACTTACGAAGGTGCCGACGATGGTTTCGAGTGGTTTGGTGGAACTGTAAATGCTAAATATTTAGTATCTACTGCAAGTAATGACGACTCTTTCGACTGGACAGACGGTTGGGTTGGCAAAGGACAATTCTGGGTAGCATACCAAGCTCAAACAGCTCCCGATGCAACAGGAACAGCTAATGGAGACTGCTTGATAGAAGCAGACAACAGAGAAGATAATCACACAAATATTCCGGTTTCAAATCCGACTTTGGCAAATCTTACTCTTATCGGTAACAACGATAGCAACAAGCAACAACGAGGTGTGAGACTAAGAGCCGGAACACAAGTGAAATTGTATAACGTATTGATTACAGGAAAAGCGAAAGCCTTGACAACTGCAACTACCGCAACAGAAGATAGCTTCTTGGCCAACAAGTCGGTAGCCGAATACATCTATGCTTCTACCATATTTGTTAACGAAGAAGGCGGAGACTTGGCTTTGGAGACAAAAACAGGAAACAAGATTAATCAGGCAATTACTTTCAAGAACGGTTATGTAGGAACAATTGACGGAGGTAAAGACCTTTCATCAGAAGATTCGTTCTTCACATCAGCTAAATATAAAGGAGCTGTGCCCGAATCTAACGACTGGACTGCCGGATGGACAAAAAGATAAAAACAGCATAGCTGTTAAACGAAAAAACTCAGACTTTTGTGGTCTGAGTTTTTTTTGTGCTCGTAGATTATATCTGCGAGTATTTTTTATCCGGTCAGTCTTTCTTATTAACAAGAACTATTTTTACGGCATTCAGCCCCTTCTGTCCGCGTTCGAGCTCGAATGTAACCATATTCCCTTCAGTTATCGCAGCCGGAGCATTGCTCACATGAAAGAAATATTTATCGGTGCTCCCGATATTTTTGATGAAACCATATCCTTTTTCCGAATTAAAAAATTCGACCCTTCCGTTGAGTATCGGATCTTCCACATCTTCTTTCTTGGGAGTAGATATAATGATATCCTCAAGATCAATCTTCTCTGCTTTCATCTCAGGTGGAGTGTCGGTGATAACCCCATTCTCGTCTACATAAGCTATCATGTCCTCAAACGAAGCCGAGCCGGTATTCGCTTTGCGTTCTTCTTTGCGTTTTTGTTTTTCTAATCGTTTCTCTTGTTTCTTTTTTTCTACTTCTCTCTTGTTAAATGAATTTGATTTAGCCATATTTTTTTTGTTTTTACTATTATTTCGTGATTGCGAGACTATCGCCAAAAGATTATCAACTGATAATCAGATGATAGCCTGTGTGATTACCTGCTCTGTCTTTTCAAAAAGATCAGAGAATGGCGTCTCCTTTACTGATATAGGATCGTGAATTATTAATTCTATTTTGTTACCGATGCCCAAAGGGAAAGATCCCCATTTTGTCATTTTCCACGAGTTGTTTACCGTAGCAGGAACAACATAGGCGGACGGGGCATACTTGCACAATATTTTCAAGCCGTTCTCGGCAAATGGTTTCGGTTTACCGTCTTTGCTTCTCGTTCCTTCGGGAAATATGACAGTAGAACGATTGTGAGCCTCTATGTATTGTGCCATTTCACGTATTGCCGACAAAGACTGTTTCGCATCCTTTCGGTTGATAAGTACCGATCCGCCATGACGGAGGTTATACGATATGCCGGGGATACCTTTTCCTAATTCTATTTTACTCACATATTTGGGGTGAAATTTTCGCATAAACCAGCCCAACGTTGTAATGTCATAAAAACTCTGGTGATTGACCGCGATAATCAACGGTTTGTCGGTCGGTATTTTATCTATTCCCCGTATTTTATATCTTGTTCCCAAGACGTAGGTGTTCGCCACAAGGAAGAAGCAGAAAACATCGACACTTTTTTTGTGTGCATTATAACCAAACAAGTTGAAACATATCCACTGGGCAACATGAAAAAAAACTAATGTGCTGCCTAACAGCAGATAGTAAATGACGGAAAGGGGGTATGCTACTATTTTTTGCATTTTTTTCTTGAGATGGGCTATGGTAAACAGTATTACATTATTCTCGCAACTGGTTAAATATAAACAAAACCCTGATTTTTAAATCAATTTCGACGATGGGAAGATCCGCAAAAGATGCAGCGGAGCAAAACATTGAGAAGAAAGAAACAAAGATCAACTCAATTGCGATGGTGCGAAGATACAAAAAATATTTTGTTGGTTATTATTCCTCGTTTTTTTGATTTTGTGGATGTCGATACAAACAGACTTTGCGTGATATTTTTGCTACCTTTGTAATCTTTACAGAGGAAACCGCCCATGAATTTCAAGTTAGAGTCAGTTTTCAAACCAACCGGAGATCAGCCTGCCGCAATACAGGCATTGGTAGATGGCGTCAACACCGACATTTCTGCACAAACATTGCTGGGCGTAACGGGGTCGGGTAAGACCTTTACCGTCGCCAACGTGATCGAACGGATAGAGAGACCGACGCTTATTCTCAGCCACAACAAGACTTTGGCGGCTCAGCTTTATGGTGAGTTCAAAACGTTTTTTCCTCACAATGCCGTAGAGTATTTCGTCTCCTACTACGACTACTATCAGCCTGAGGCGTATATACCGTCCACCAACACCTACATAGAGAAAGACTTATCCATCAACGACGAGATAGATCGCTTGCGACTAGCGGCAACCACCTCTCTGCTTTCGGGCAGGCGCGATGTCATCATCGTGTCGTCGGTGTCGTGCCTTTACGGGATGGGGAATCCTGACGACTTCTATTCGTCTACCATCCATCTGCATGTCGGGCAGCGCATCGTTCGCGATGTATTCCTGCGCTCCTTAGTCAGTTCGCTCTACTCGCGCAACGAGCTTAGTCCCGAACGGGGCAATTTCAGAGTGAAAGGCGATACTGTCGATATATTTCTTGCCTATGGCGACCTCATTGTTCGTGTCGTATTTTGGGGCGACGAGATAGAGAGTATCGAAAGCATAGACCCTCTGTCGGGCGTGAGAATCGAAAGTTTCGACGAATACAATATCTATCCGGCAAGCCTTTTCATTACCACGCAAGAACGTATCAACAGAGCAATATCAGAGATAGAGATTGACTTGGGCAAACAAGTCGATTTCTTCCAGTCGATAGGTAAAGGCTTCGAAGCAAAACGCATCAATGAACGTGTGAGCTACGATGTGGAGATGATTCGCGAGATAGGACATTGCGCCGGCATCGAGAATTATTCGCGCTACTTTGACAACCGCCAGCCGGGAACACGGCCGTTTTGCCTTCTCGACTTCTTTCCGAAGGACTTTCTGATGGTTGTAGACGAGAGCCATGTTACGATACCGCAGATCAGAGCCATGTATGGAGGCGACCATTCGAGAAAACAAAACCTTGTAGAATATGGCTTCCGTTTGCCGGCAGCGTTAGATAACCGCCCTCTCAAGTTTGAAGAATTTGAATCTCTTACACCTCAAACGATATATATAAGTGCGACACCTGCCGATTATGAGCTTATCAAGTCGGAAGGCGTAGTTGTGGAACAGTTGATTCGCCCGACAGGGCTGCTCGATCCTCCTATTGATGTTCGTCCGAGTCTCAATCAGATCGACGACCTCATGGAAGAGATTCAGCAACGGATAGAGCAAAACGAAAGAACATTGGTGACAACTCTGACCAAACGCATGGCAGAAGAATTGACAAGCTACCTGTCCCAAAACGGAATAAATTGCACATACATTCATTCCGACGTAGAGACCTTAGACCGTGTGCAGATAATGGACGACCTGCGCAGCGGGATATACGATGTGTTAGTCGGCGTAAATCTTCTCCGTGAAGGGCTGGATTTGCCGGAAGTTTCTTTGGTTGCCATACTCGATGCCGACAAAGAAGGTTTTCTTCGCTCACATAGGTCGTTGACGCAAACGGTAGGGCGTGCGGCTCGTAATGTGAACGGGAAAGTGATATTCTATGCCGACAAGATTACGGAAAGTATGGAGAAGACGATAAGTGAAACCAATCGTCGCCGCGAGGTGCAGATGGCATACAACACCGAGCATGGAATCACACCTCAACAGATAAAGAAGGCTCATACATCGATCTTTTCCCAAAAGAAAAAAGAGGATAATGCTGCGGAAATAAAACCTTATCCTAAAATAGGGAGTCTATCTATTGCCTCAGAGGACAAGGCTGACTACATGAGCACCGAAGACATAAAAACGGAGATTGCCAAAATAAAAAAGCTGATGACCGCTGCCGCAAAAAAACTCGATTTTTTGGAAGCTGCTCAATATCGCGATCAGATTATCAGATTAGAAGACTTGCTGAAAGATAGGTAACGGGGTGTGTAGTAGTGTGTTCTATTCTTGTTCTGAGATATTCTATAAATTCTTTGTTTTTATTGTAACCAAACTGCACGATTTGTTGTCATATGTAATGAAAACAAATTAATAACAAAAAAAAGAACGGCTATGGAATATTTAGTAGCAGTCATCGCTATCATTTGCATATTTGGATTACCCATAATTTTAATTGCACTTGTTTTAATTAAGTTAATTACCTCAGACCGAAAAGTTCGTTTAGAACTTGCCCGACAAGGTATAATCCCTCCCGAAAAAAGTAAAAGTGCACCTAACCGTTACAGGTCGTTGCGCAATGGGTTTTTATGTGTGGGAATGGCATTGGGCATAACAGTAGGGATTCTCCTGAGCACGAGGGTTGCCACCGAACCATATGAGATTCTTTTGATACTGTGCGCTTCGATATTATTATTTACAGGATCGGCGTATATCGGATTCTATTTCTTTAGCAAAAAAGAAGAAGAGAAGGACTTTGCCAACAACAGAGATATAGACTCAGAAATTGAATGAAGCAAGAAGAGCTATTAATCAACAGAATACTGAAAGGCGATACGTCATCTTTCAGCTATTTTGTCGATGTATATCAAGATATGGCATTGACAATAGCTTTTCGAATATGCAAGAACACGCAAGATGCCGAAGACATTGTTCAGAATGCTTTTGTCAAAGCTTTTCATAACCTGCACACATTTCAGGCTTCCAGCAAATTCTCAACATGGTTCTACCGCATTGTATATAACACCGCTATAAACGCGATGAAAGAGAGGAACCTTTATGATTCTCGGTTCGTAGAATATTCATCTATGATCGACAACGTTTCCGCTTCCTCCGCAAATTCCGTTTCTGTACTGGAAGAGAAAGAGAGAAGGGAAATAATAAATAGAGCCATAGACAGCCTTCCGCCAAGCGAAGCCGTTGTCCTGACTTTATACTATGTCGATGATAAGCCCATAAAGGATATTGCTCTGATTGTCGGGCTCACCGAGGCGAATATAAAGGTAAGGCTGCACAGAGCCCGTAAAAAGCTGAAAACATTGTTGGAAAACAGCATAGAAATACCCAAGATATAATTATCTTAGGCTTGATTATACAACGAAAGGACAAATCGGATATGAAAACAGAAGAAAACAAAGAATTAAAAGATATTCTCATTAATACAAGCCTAAAAGCTGATGAGAAACTAAAATATCGTGTAATGAATCAGATACAAACGGAATCTGCTTTGTCGAGGTCTCCTCACGAAAGTAAGAGCTCTGTGCCCAATCTGCTGCGAAATATGAGTGCAATATTGGGGATTATGTACTTCCTCATTCTCCTTACGGGGGGCGCTCTGTACCTGCATATAGGTGCTACGGCTATTTTTTCTCCATTATTTTACATTCCCGTCATTTTTATTTCATTCGCATCTATGCTCTATCTTACAATAACATACGTAGACGAAGAACGTTTGTTGAAAAGAAAAAGCACTCAATTTCAAAAAAAACGGCTTAAATAATTTTGCGGATTACATTTTTCAACTTATCTTTGCAACGCATTTGAGAGAAAGTGCTACTCACAAAAGAGTCTAAAATAATTCGGGCGATTAGCTCAGTTGGTTCAGAGCATCTGGTTTACACCCAGAGGGTCGGGGGTTCGAATCCCTCATCGCCCACCAAACGGTAAAAAAGTCGAAAGACAAGATAAGCCAAAAAAGACACGAAGTCTGTTAGTCAGTAGATTAACAGACTTTTTTGTTTTCCACAAAAGACATGAGAAGACGGCAAAAGATACCCTTTTCTCTCACTTTCTGCATTTATGTCATAATTATACATTAAAATAATCTGAACAATAAAAACAACAAAAAAGAGAACAGAAACGATCAGACTTGTTTTAATGGTTTGCTTATGACTCATAATTAATAGTTGAGATAATTCAAAAGTAACAAACAATTTAAAATTTCACCTCATGAACAATAAAAAGATAGAAGAGAATATGCAGAATCTATTTAATCATAAAGATATGAAAACTGAGACTTTGTTTGATACTTATCGCAAAAAAGTATCAAATGAATGGCTATTTATGAGGATGTATGATTTTCTATGATGTTAAAGAACCCGCACTACACCCCGCATAAAAACAACAAAAGTGGCTATTTAAGCCACTTTCAAGTTTGTTGTCTCGCAGAGAGGAAGGGATTCGAACCCTCGATACAGTTACCCGTATACTACCTTTCCAGGGTAGCTCCTTCAACCACTCGGACACCTCTCTGTATTTTTCGCGTACAACGCGGGTGCAAAGATAACAGATATTTTGGGACTGACAACACCACTCCGACGAAGTAGAGACCCTTGCAGCACATAGCCTGTCGGCCACCGCACTATCAAAAGGAGAAATTCTCGTTCACCAGATGATGTATCGTTTTCTTGTTACCAACCACCCAAACAATATCACCACCTTGAAATATCTCGTTGGCAGGAGGGTTGATCGTATAACCCTTATTACGCTCTATGCCAACCACAAAGCAACCGCCTCTCCTTCCCATCTCCGACTGCAAAAGGCTCTTTTTGTACAAGCCCGAACTCTTGTCCACGACCAATGATATACACTTGATCTGCGAATCGGGATTCTCATCCTGCTGCTTTGCATACTCGTGAATCGTCTTCAATGTTTGCCTGTTAATTTCTATTCTATTCTTCTCCCTTGTCAGCAGATTTATCTGGAGAATATTTCCCGCAACAGTAATCACATCATCTGTCAACAGCACAAAATCTCCATTCGGGAAGAACACCTCCTGATCGTTCCGATACACAGCTATAATTATCAGGTCGTACCGTTTTCGGAAGTCCGTATCCTTCAACGCCCGATTTTCATAATCCGAACCCGAATTAAGCTTATATTTTCCCACATAAAGATTCTTATCCAACCAACTTTCATTGTCGAGGTCGAAAGCCGTAACACTCCCTTTGTTTTTAGAGTTCATCCGCTTCTCGTGAATCACACGCTGATTGAAATTCAACACAAAGCGATACTCTATATCCCAGTATATTTTCAACAACCACTTTGAACGGAACACTGCAAGCAACAGCAAAGCAGCACCTATGGCGGGCACCCAAACAGGCAGATCTAAAAATTGCCAGGAAACGAAGTATATCAACGAGAAACCGATCACATAGCGAAGCACAATACACGCCGACAAGATGAGCCTGTTGCCAACGCTCTGCTGCCACAGTTTCAATATCAGATAAGGCTGCTCGCCACCCCTATACACAAGCCCCTTCAACAGTGGAGCCATACACAACAAGGTCGCAATCACACATATCACATCCGTCCACAGCGGCTCTAAATACTCCGACACATAAGGATGCAAATAATTCATAGCCATAATGATAACGGCAATACAAAGAGTTGTGAATATGATCACATTGAATATATAGTTCTTTATAAACGCGCTCCATGTAGACGGAGGCGTAGGCGTTTTCAGTTTACTGTCGGTAACCAGTATACGTTCGCGCCATGTCGGCGGTATTTTTTCCATCATGAAATTGTAGATCGCCGTACTGCTACTCATAAAGTATGGTGTAGTAAAGGTGGTTATGATAGACACAGCGATGATGATGGGATAAATAAAATTATCGGCAAGTTTGTAACTGATAGCCGTTCCCGCCACGATGAACGAAAACTCGCCCACCTGCGCCATACTGAAACCCGACTGAACCGATACCTGCATAGACTCGCCCGACAAGCGAGCACCAATCGTTGTAAAGATAACCTTCCCCACCAACACCAAAGCCGTAATGATAAGGATACTCACATAATGCTCGGCAACGATAAGCGGATTCATCAGCATACCCACCGACACAAAGAAAATGGCTCCGAAGAAGTCTTTTATCGGTTTCGTTACCCGTTCTATATTCTCCAAGGCAACCGTCTCTGCCAATATCGAACCCATGATAAACGCCCCAAGTTCTGCCGACAAGCCCACCTTGGTGGCAAAGACAACCATGCCGAGGCACATGCCGAGCGAAACA
>CALNCC010000165.1 GCA_937875275.1 uncultured Dysgonomonas sp.
ATATTGAAACGGAACTTAAATCGATAAATATAGATCTGCTTCATTTTTCAAATGTCATGGACAATTTAGTCGAGAATGCCATAAAATATTCAGATAAAGAAATTGTTATAGATATCAATATATCCGACACAATCGACAATAATATTCAGATCACAATAAAAGATACCGGCATCGGTTTATCTTCCACTGAAAAGAAATATATTTTTGATAAGTTTTATAGAGGAAATAGTAAATCGGTACAGAGTAAAAGCGGATTCGGATTAGGGCTTACTTATGTAAAATCAATCATCGAAGGGCACAATGGCTCCATCAGCGTGGAAAGCGTAGAGCACAAAGGAACTGAATTTATATTACTCATACCGAATCAATTATAGATAATAACAGAAATGATAATACCTCAAATATTAATCGTTGAAGATGATCTTACTTTGGCAGAAGCAATGGTCGAGTTTCTTAAAGAAAACGATCTTTCTGTAATCCATACAGCCAATGGGGCTATGGCATTGCCATTATACGAAAAATATTCTCCTACGGTAGTCATATTAGACATCCAGCTTCCAAATAAAAGCGGATTCGAGATTATTGAAGAAATACACCAGCAAGATCAGGTAACACCAATCTTCTTGATGACCGGGGCTGACTATGAATATGAAATAGAGAAACAAATAAAAGGATATAAATTAGGTGCAATAAACTTCTTGAAGAAACCGATCTTCTTAGAAGTTCTTCTTGCTCAAATAATGAATGTTTTAGAAACGAACACTCCTCCGACAAGAACCTACACCATCAAAGACTGTAAAATAATTATCCAAGGGCAGGAAATACGTGTAAATGACGACACCTCCATAATAATAAGAAATAAAGACTCCCTCATTTTGGCTTACCTGTTAGAGAACAAAAATCATATTATCACGAAAGACAAGATTCTCAGACATGTATGGAATGATACGAAACTGAAGAATGTAAACTCGCTGAATGCTGCAATATCAAGGTTGCGTAAGATATTAGCGCCATACAATATCCAGATTACAAATGTCTATGGAAATGGATATATCTTTTCCTGAAATTTAAACGGTTACTTAATATTCGTCGTCTGCAAACAATAACGACACGGATACGAACAGGAGTACTCTTTATATCTTTTTTATAAAACTTTTTCTTTCTATATTTGTTCGACTATACAAATACACATACAGAATGAAGAAAACAATGTTTATTACAAGTCTGTTCTTGATGCTATGTTTAGTATCGAATAGCAGCAATGCACAAACCAAGTCGGAGAAAAAGGATGTACCTAAAAGATGCTTAGCACAGGGGAGTTTGATTTTGTTGGAAGATAACAAAACAAAAACAGTTGAATCTCTGAAAGAGGGAGATATCATAAAAACGTATAATCCTATTACCCAACAGTATGTATTAAAACCTGTGATGAAACTACACAAAGTAGCATCATTACAGACTTTCCATGTTGTACTGGAAAACAGATCGAGCCTGCAATTAACAGCAGACCATCCCTTACTCAGCTTAGACGGATGGAAATCGATGCGTCCCGACGATACAAAGGAACATGGATATACCGAAGTGAAGGCTCTCAATGACGGAGACGAACTTTTATTTTTCAATAAAGATGAAATAAGCTCTATCAAGGTCATTAAAATAATACCGGAAACAAAATATTATGACACCTATACCATAGAGCTTGATGGTGATGAGGTTATCATAGCAAACGGGTTCTTGGTTGGACAAGAATAAGAATAAACGAACAATGAAGCTGACCGCGAATAATCTGCGTGAACGTATTAGAAATACATTCATAGAAAAACTTAATATACACTTCATAGAAACCGGTGAAGAAAACACCCTCGAGGCTACAATGATAGCAGCACCGGATATGACCCAAACCTTGGGAGTTCTGCATGGCGGGGCTACAATATCGTTGGCCGAATCGGTAGCCGGAGTGGCTTCGAATCAAATATGCGAATCAGACGAAAGATGTTTTGGGATGCAAATAAGTGCCAGTCATATGCGCAGTGTACAGATTGGCGATACAATTCGTGCGGTAGCTACAATACAACATAAGGGTCGTTCTACTCATGTGTGGAATGTCGATATTTTCTCTGAATCGACAGGGAAACTTGTGTCTTCGGTACGAGTAACAAATGCCGTAACAAAGAAAAGATAATACTTCTCCATTTGACAAAAAAAACTCCGGGTGTCCGGAGTTTTTTTTGTGGATCATCAAAATCATTATATCCAACGCACATATGCAAAATCCATTTTATGCGGAAGATCGGGGTTACATGGACGAACTCTGAATCCCATCTTGTATGTTCCCAACACTTTTGCTTTGTTGTCCAACGTAAAGAACAACTTAGTTCCTTCGGTTTTCACAAGATCAAATTCGACTGATTCTACAAACTTATCTACCTTCTTGTCGTTATCATATTCAACCAATACAGCATCGATTGCTAAATCGCCAAGAATATCTTTCTTGTCTAAAACTATATTTACATTAATATCATCCCCTTCGTATATCGACAAGTGTGAAACCAATTCTGTTCCGGTGTTCTTGTCAATTACGCGAACGGAGTCTACCGTAAAATTATTCCATTTCGATGCCATGTCTTCTTTCCATGCAGCAATCTCTTTCGCTTTTGAATATTCATCCGCATGAAGAAGTTTCGAGCGTTTCTCTAATTTTTTGTAGAAACGATCTATATAATCATCAATCATACGTTTGGTCGTATATTCTGGTGCAATTTCTGCAATCGAATTTTTGATGTGTTGTATCCATTCAGGTGAATAACCTCTCGAATTGCGAGCATAGTACAAAGGCAATATCTTATTTTCGAAAGTAGAATAGATTTCAGATGCATCCAATTCGTCCTGATATGCCTGATTCTCATACGTACGCTTATCCGTCAAGCACCATCCGGCATTCTCACGATAACCCTCGTACCACCATCCGTCAAGCACCGAGAAGTTAAGAACACCATTCATCTCAGCTTTCTCACCCGAAGTTCCGGATGCTTCCAGCGGACGTGTAGGTGTATTCAACCACACATCTACACCGGAGATCAGGCGTTTTGCCAAACGCATATCATAATTTTCAAGGAAAATAATTTTCCCTAAGAATTCTGGACGACGCGAGATTTCAACAATCTGTTTGATAAGCCCCTGCCCTGCCCCATCGTGTGGATGAGCCTTACCGGTATATATAAATTGTATCGGATATTTTTCATTGTTCACCAACGCGCTCAAGCGATCGAGATCGGAGAACAACAAATGTGCTCTTTTGTATGTGGCAAAACGACGACCAAAACCAACTAACAACGCATCCGGATTAATCTTATCTACAAGTGAAAATATCTCAGAAGGAGCTTTCTGATTTTTAAACCATCCTTCCTTCATTTCTTTCTGAACGTAGCTGACCAATCGTTTTTTCAACACCATTCTCATCTTCCAGATTTCCTCATCCGGAACGTCTTGTATTTTGGCTGTTATCGTATGGTTTGACTGATCTTGATAGAATGTCTTATCAAAATATTTTTCATACAATTGTTTCGCCTCACGTGCCGTCCATGTTGGCAAGTGAACGCCATTAGTAACATGCCCTACATGCAATTCTTCCTGAAAATATGCAGGCCATAATGGTTGAAACATTTTTCGTGATACAATTCCATGCAGCAAACTTACACCGTTTGCTTCCTGACATGTATTGAGCGCAAAAGTACTCATACTGAACTTTTCACCCGAACCAGAAGTTGTACGCCCCATATCTACAAATTCTTGCCAGCTGATACCTAAACGAGACGGATAACTGCTAAGATATTTACCTAAGAGACCTTCATCAAAATAGTCATGTCCTGCCGGAACCGGAGTGTGCACTGTATATAAAGCTGATGATCTGACTACCTCAAGTGCCTGGTTGAATGTCAAGCCTTTAACCTCAATATAGTCAAGTAAACGCTGAACATTGATAAATGCAGCATGCCCTTCGTTGCAGTGATATACATCTTTCTGTATACCCAATCTGTTCAACAACAAGATACCTCCTATACCGAGCAGATACTCCTGTTTCATTCGGTTTTCCCAATCACCGCCATAGAGCTGGTGGGTTATCGGACGGTCATATTCGCTATTATGCTCATTGTCTGTATCTAAAAGATAAAGGACAATACGTCCGATATTTACTTTCCATACATTACAATAGATATCTCTATCCGGATACGGTACGGTAAATAACATCGGATTACCATCTTCATTATATACCTGTTCGATAGGAAGTTCGTTAAACTTCTGAGGTTCATAATTGGCTACTTGTTGTCCGTCAGGTGCTATCGATTGATTGAAATATCCATAACGATATAAGAAACCTACACCGGCAAGGTCGACTCTGCTGTCGCTGGCTTCTTTCAGATAATCTCCGGCAAGGACTCCAAGCCCTCCCGAATATATTTTAAGAGTATGAGATAGTCCGTATTCCATACTGAAATAAGCCACTGAAGGTTTCGAAGCATCTGATCCGGCAGCCATATATTCTTCGAAATTGCTACATATTTTTTTCACCCGAGCCATCAAAGCCTGATCGCCCAATACCTCCTGCATTCTTTCGTATGATATTTTTTGTAACAATACAACAGGATTGAAAAGGGACTTCTCCCACATTCGCGGATCAAGATCATTGAACAGATCAGTCGCTTCTGTATTCCATGACCACCAAAGATTATGCGCTATTTTCTCCAAAATCATTAATTCTTCCGGGAGTTTCGGCTGTGATGACAAACTCCTCCATGATGGTGCATTCGTGCTACTCGTTTTAATCTTCATAATATTTTTTATTGTTCGTTAGTTTTGTTTTTCAATCTATTTTTTTTTTATATTCTATCCTTTTCCTGAGCGTAAGGGTTCAAGAACATCTGTTATTTCTTCAATCGCTCTTTAACCTGATCAAAAGCAATATCATATGCTTGCTCATAATATGTAAAGAAGTGCTTCCAGTCAGCCAGTCCCGCACGGTTCAAAGCCATATTTCTCAACATCGTCTTTTGATCTTCACTCTTTGTCGTTATCTCAAATATAAGATTACATATATTCTCCGACACTTCCATGAAATTATAGTCTCCTCGTGTAATTACTTCCGCGCCATCGCTCATTCCTCTATTATCGCCTTCACGCATCATCCACATTCCGAATCCGGCAAGAGTGGTTGTAATTGTGGGCACAGAAAACGCGATGCTCTCATGAGGAGTATACCCCCACGGTTCGTAATAAGAAGGGAATACTGTTGCATCCAGACCAATAAGGAGATCATAATACGTTTTATTAAATATTCCGTCATTTCCATTCAAGTAAGATGGAACAAAAACTATCTTAACCCGATCTTCTTTTTTGTTTTCAAGATTCAGATATCGTATCTGGCTGATCACCGGATCATGATTCATATTGTACAACCAATGGGTAAGAAAAGGGTATTCGAGAGTGGAGTCAGCTTCAACACCACCTCCGAGCCTCTGCTGCAAATCTCTGCGAGGTGATTCGATCCATGCCGGAACCATTATAAAGGCAACAACGTCTTTCTCTAATTGTTTTACCCGATTCAATCGCCCCATAGCATCCACAAAAGCATCAATCCCCTTATTTCGGTATTCATACCTTCCACTTGTGGCTATCAGCAATGCATCATCGTCTATTGTATAGCCAAGCATTTTTTCCACAACATTTATCAATGTCTCTCGGGATTCAAGGTGTTTCTTTTCAAATTCTTCGCCAACAGGTATAAAGTCTTTTTCAAATCCGTTTGGTGTAACAAAGGCTTGAGCATTGAGCAAATACTGAGCTTCTTTTGCTGTAATATTACTGACCGTCGTAAAGCAATCGGCATTCTGAGCCGCTATTTTTTCCACCGAATGTTTAGCCTCCACATTCAATTCGCGAGCCATCTGGTCGCCGTCATATTTAGACAAATAACTATACAGCGGTTTTCCGTTACCGGCTATCGAACGTCCTATCGTGGTGGCGTGTGTTGTAAACAGCGTGGCAACCTTTGGCAGATTAGACTTCACATACAACTCGCCGAATCCCAACATCCATTCATTGAAGTGGGCTACTACATTTTTGGAATATAAGTGATAATAATTATAAAAATCTTCGATAACGATTCCGGTCGAATAGGCAAACATACACGACTCGTCATAGTCGCCGTATGCATGAAGGGAATTGACCCTATATTGATTCCACATCGTTTGATAAATATCATTCTTCTGGGAGAAAAGAGATGTAAAATTGACAAGGATGGCAATAGGGCTACCCGGAACATTCCATCGTCCGACACGCACTTTCAGACCTGTTTTAGAATTGAAAGAATCACGCCATTCTTTATGCAATATTTTGTCCTCCAGAAACCACGGACACTCTACATTGCGCCAAATATCAGGACCAATAAAACACACATTATCTCCATACAGATCGCGCATTGTTCTCGCCTTACTCGATAATACAGTATATATTCCTCCTACCTTATTACATACTTCCCAGCTTGTTTCAAAAATATAATCAGGAGTAGTTTTGATTTTTGTCATACCAGTTTTTGATTTAGTCATCTTTTATTGCATTATTTACAATAAACGAAATAAAGTCCAATATCTTTTGATAACTTTGCAGTCATCAATAAGACATAAAAATACGAAATTATTCATTATGAGTAGTAGGAAAAATCTAAAAAAACAAATAAACGACTCTATCACTTTGTTATTCACAGACGTAGTGGTGTACAAAACATACATCGCCAATGCTGACACAGACGCTGCGGACAAAATCATAGACAAATTGGCGGAAATACAAGACGAATTTCTTTCGCGAATGAACGTAACAGAAGGAAAAGAGACTAAGGGTCGCATTAAAAATTACTTCAAAAAATTGAAAGCAGATTTTCAGAAAGCAATTAATCTGATTGACAAAGATATAAAACAACTGCCTTGACAAAACGCATATCCCAATTCATACTAAAACAGATTGACTGGAAAACAGCCGGTCATATAGATAATATACCGGACAAATGTATTTTTTGTGTTGCTCCACACACGAGCAACTGGGATCTGTTACTCGGACTCATCGTATATAAATCGGTAGGTAAGAAAGCTTCTTTTCTGATAAAGAAAGACTGGTTCTTTTTTCCGATGAATCTCATATTCAGGGCATTGAATGGAATTCCCGTAGATCGGAGCAAGAAAATGTCTTTGACGGAACAGTGTGCACAACTATTCGAAAAATACAATCCTTTCCAATTAGCCATTACACCCGAGGCTACGCGCAAGCCTAATGCCGAATGGAAAAGAGGATTCTACTACATTGCATTGAAAGCGAATGTGCCCATCGTCATCGTCGCATTAGACTATGGACGAAAGGTTGTCGACTTCAAAGAGATTTTCATTCCCACCGGAGATGCTGATGCGGATATGATTAAAATTAAATCTTTCTACAAGGATGCAATAGCAAGACATCCCGAAAAATTCCTCATAGATTAAGAGAAATATCTTTATCTCAATTAAAAATGTAACACTCTGTAAAACAGAAGTGTTATATTAATTGTTATATTAACTGATGTTTGATTATTAAATTCAAAAAAACGGATAAACTTATGAAAAGAAAATTAAGTTCACTGCTGCTTATGGCAGCTATTGTTATTGCATCATTCAGCTGTTCACAAGAAAAACCTATCGACACAGCCAAACTCGAAGGCTATTGGGTATTGAATATCATGGACACTCAAGAAGCTAAAACTTTATTTGAAGGACCGCTGCCAAGTATCCAATTCAATTTCACCGACTCGCTGGTAGCTGGATCGGGCGGATGTAATCGCTACTCCGGTAAATTTGAGCTGAATGCGAAAAATGAATTCAAAGCACCGATGTTGGTTACAACCCAGATGATGTGTATGCACAAAAACGAAGAAGGATCATTCTTAAAGCTATTATCTCAGGATGGTTTGAAGATTTCGATATCGGAAGACGGGCAGACAATCCATCTTACGAAAGAAGAAAGTGTTGTATTAGAATTTGTGAAAGGAGAAGAACCGGCTAAAGGTCCCGCGAAAAGTGAAGTTGTAACTGCTGACAATGTGATCGGCAAATGGCAGCTCAAAGCAATGAAGGATCAAGACTTAGCGACTCTATTTGGAGAAAGCAAACCGACTCTCGAATTTTTGGGTGAAGAAAACAAAGTAGGTGGTAAAGCCGGCTGTAATAATTACAGAGGTGTCGCCGAGTTTGGCGAAAGTGGTACTATCAAGTTTGGTCCGCTAATGTCGACCAAAATGGCTTGTCCGTTTCTCGATGGCGAACAAAAATACTTGAAAGTATTGGAAAACCCGTTACAAGCTACAATCGACGACGACATTCTCGTGTTTCGCCAAGATAACGTAACTGTTTTGGAATTTGAAAAGATTGCTGCTGAATAAATCAGACATCTTATTCTAATATAGAGAAAGGAACTGCTTCTGACTGTGAGGTAGTTCCTTTCTTTTTCGTCTACTCAGTTATACTGCGATATATATCCAATCGGCATTGAGCCAACTTGTCGGGATGTGCATACATTTCCATTTTTTTCTTTGCTCCTGCCTGCAACGATTCGGCAAGATCGTGATCGTCCATCAGTCGCAACACCGCAGCAGAGAAACCCTCTGCATCATCAGCTATCAAACATTCTTGTCCGTCAGTCATGTTCAATCCTTCTACGCCAATGGTAGTAGACACAATAGGTGTTCCATTCACGATTCCATCTAAGGCTTTTATTCTCACTCCACTACCGATACGGACAGGCACTATCATTATTTTATTTTTAAGATATTCTGTCAAGTCCTCTATATATCCTAAGAATAAAACATTCCGATGTCTCGCCTCAATCTGCTTCTGCCATTTATCGCTCCATTTACCTATCACATGCAGTTTGGCATCGGGAGACTGTTGAGATATCTTACCCCAACACGAATCGAGAAACCACATCAATCCATCGACATTGGGATAATGATAGCACCCGCCCAAAAAGATGAGATCGTTATTGAATCTGAAACCCGTAGATTTAAGTTTTTCGACGTCAACATTTACTATTGCCGGAGAAACACTTACTGTTGTCGGATCTAAATATTTATCTAATTTATTTTTATCGACTTGAGTCATTGCCACTACATGATCGTACTGCCTCAAATATTGAAGTTCAAAGTTATTTGAATAGTTCAACATGTATCTATCTTCCGAAGTCGGATGCTGCAACAATGAATACTCACACTGGCACTTAGCCAATCTCAGTTCGTGATGAATGAACACCTTCTTCACGCCTTTAGGCAATATATTGGCGATTGTAATCAATTCAAAAAAATCGACCTGTATGAGATCATAGCTATTCCCCCGCAATACCGCATCAACAAAATCGACATACCCCACACTCAGCGGAGAATAGTAGTTGCTATATAACGACGAATATTTTCGAACAACACTGTCCTTATCATCTTTTGCCGTTATCAGTCGCTTTATTTTTCTTTCTGCCGAGGCTTTTATCTTCGATAGTATTTTGTAATATGAGACCTTCTTCACCTCCACATCCGGTTGTTCTTCCGTCTGTTTATAGATATGAAATTGCACATCGCTCCACAATTTCTGCAATTGAGCAATTTTCTCATCATCCCCTTTCTGCTCTATAAACACAATAGATATATTTACCTGCTTGCGTATACGATCTACAAGTCCGAAAAAGCCTTGATTTCCTCCCGAATTGACGGGATAGGGTATGTATGGGGTCAATATTAAAAGGTTCATTTTTCTATTTATTATCGCAACATCAGTTGCCTTTTATGTTCATCGTAGATCAGATATTCGCACTCAAGCATAGAGGAATTACCTCCGGCAAACTGAGTGAATTTCTCCGGCAATTTTACATTTTCGACAGCAATATGTTGTGGTACAAAAAACAACATTCCATTAAAGAATTGAGTACTCTCAATCTCTTTTTCAAAAGGATAGCATGCAACGATCCGCCCTCGATCATCACATTCCACAATATGATTTTTCAGATATATATCAGGATATATGAAAGTATAGTGAGAATAAAATCGTTTCAACATATACTTTATGCTATGCGGTTATTGTTCAGGTTGGCTGTCTGTGTCCTCTATCGGTTCAGGAATCGGTTTGCGCTCATACTGAATATTATACAACAAAACATTCGCTTCGCGCTGGCTTACCGGTAAACGGACAAACCCGGAAATTTTGGTTAAAAGACTGTCGGGTTTATTTGGACGACTAACGGAGTAACACGAGTCTTTTTTAATTTTCATTTTTTCGATGATCGTTGTATCTCTATATACAAAGGTCAACTCGCCCTGCAATTTGCCAGATTCGGGTATCCCCAACACGTCAAACTGAAAGTAAAAATCTGTAATTGTACGCTTTATGGTTGTGGAGTCTAAGGAGAATGACAACATCGGCATTTCAGCTGTCAAGTGATATCTATCAGGCCTGCTTCGTCCACGAACTTTATTCGTATAGTCGAGCATGTTGGTTTCGATCTGCTTCAATTTATAACTTTCGGCATTTAGCAAAGAAAGTACAGAATCGTTTATCAACATGTATTTATTCATATCTTTCGAATACCACTCTAATGATTTATAGAGCTGATCTTGCGTAACATCATGCTTTTTCATTACTCCGTTAAACAAACCTTGAGTCATATCCTTTGCGTCTGCTTCCGACAAAGTATTCAATCCGCTCGCAGCCTCAGCAAGCTGAATATCATACAACACCTCTATCATTTTCCCCTCCGACAGCACTTCGCTTGGCGCGCTCCTTCGGCACGAAAACATTGTCGCGAGCATGACAACCAACAGCAAGTATGTATTGGATTTGAAATACCGGAACATATTCTCAGACAGTTTTATTAGACTCTAACGAAGTAAGCAATGTTTTACGATAAAACAAAAGAAGGACAAATATCCCTACCGTTATTGCCGAATCGGCGATATTGAAAACAGGACTGAAGAACGTAAATTCCTCGCCACCACTCACTGGAAACCAATCGGGGAACGTACCGTTTATCAGAGGGAAATAAAGCATATCCACAACTTTGCCGTGCATCCAACTCGAATACCCCTCTCCTATGGGAACAAACGTAGCAACATGTCCCGGATAACTTGCCGAGAATATTTCGCCATAGAATACACAATCAATGATATTGCCCATAGCGCCTGCCCATATCATAGAGACAAAGACAATATAACCGACTGCATAATTTTTCGTCACCAATTGCGAGATATAATAACCGATAAAACCGATGGCTACAATCCGAAATAAAGTAAGAAACAGTTTGCTACCGACTTCCATACCAAAAGCCATCCCGTTATTTTCCACAAAATGAATTTTAAACCAACTTGCCACCTCGATGCTTTCGCCCAAATACATATTGGTTTTCACCCAAATCTTCACTGCCTGATCTATAATCAGTATTACCAAAACGACCAACACGGCAATCCACGCGGATTTTTTCTTACTCATAATTTTCTGAGGGTCTATATCTCTATTCTGATTTACAAGGAACAAAAGAAAAAACAGAGATGCACTTACATTACAACTCCATTTTTTCTCTCATCATTTTATGCTTATTTTATTATTTTACACCGCTATTCTTAGCCTCGATACTCAATGTCGCATGAGGAACTGCGCGCAGGCGTTCTTTCGGAATCAGTTTACCTGTATCGCGACAGATGCCGTATGTTTTGTTTTCAATACGGATCAGTGCCGATTGAAGATTCTGTATAAACTTCATCTGGCGTTGAGCCAAACGTCCGGCTTCTTCTTTCGACAAGGTAGATGCCCCCTCCTCTAACACCTTAAATGTTGGAGATGTATCTGTTACATCATTCCCGTCTTCGTTGGTTATAGCAGCTCTCAATTGCTCATACTCTTCTTTGGCTTTAGTCAGCTTCTCTATGATTATCTTGCGGAATTCATCTAATTCCTCATCTGCATATCTTGTTTTTTCTGCCATGACTCTATCTATTTAATTATTAAACATTTTGTTTACGTTATGAAGATAGTTATTTTTATTTAACTTTCTCTATTATCATCTTTAAAATGAAATTATCCATTTCAAATTCCTGTCCATCCAAGTCTTTTACAAGGTCGATACCATCTGCCAAAACCTGTATGGATATATATTCTTTGTATTCGTCGATCACATCTCTCACATCCTCAACATCCGACACTTTTATCAGAATGCGGTCTGTAATTTCCAATCCGCTCGATTTACGTAGATTCTGAATACGATTGACCATTTCGCGGGCAATACCTTCTTTCCTCAGATCTTCGGTAATAGTTACATCGAGAGCGACAGTCAGACGACCTTCGTTGGCAACCAACCATCCCGGAATATCTTCTGAAATTATTTCTACGTCAGCCAACTCGATCGTTGCATTCTGCCCGTCAATATCGAAACCGTATGTTCCTTCTTTTTCAAATTGACCGATAGCTTTCTGCGACATTCCTTGCACGGCTGCTGCCAATTGCTTCATAATCTTTCCATAGCGAGGACCGAGTTTCTTAAAGTCCGGTTTGATTTTCTTTACCAAGATACCGGCTCCACTGTCAACATACTTCAATGCTTTCACATTCACTTCGTTGAGGATAAGATCGCTCACAGCCTCTATGTCTGATTGCTGTTTAGCATCAACAACCGGAATCATGATTTGGTTCAGCGGTTGACGTACTTTTATATTTACCTTGCGACGAAGTGCCAACACGATAGACGAAACGTCTTGCGCTATCTGCATACGTTCTTCCAAGAGTGTGTCGATATATTTCTCGTCATACTTAGGAAAATCGGCTGTATGTACCGACACGGCATTGTCGCGCCCTGTTACCGACACCAAGTCAGAATATAACTTATCGGCATAGAACGGAGATATCGGAGACATCAATTTGGCAATGGTTTCGAGACAGGTGTACAACGTCTGATAAGCTGATAATTTGTCGGTAGTCATCTCGCCACCCCAGAAACGTTTACGGTTGAGACGCACATACCAGTTACTAAGATTATCGTTAACGAAGTCTGAAATTGCCCGTCCGGCTTTTGTCGGCTCATAATCGGCATAGCACTCGTCAACATATTTAATCAACGAATTGAGCAACGAAAGCACCCATCGGTCAATCTCAGGACGCTGCTCCATTGCTATTGCTTCTTCTTCAAACTTGAACCCGTCTACATTTGCGTACAACGCAAAGAATGAATATGTGTTATACAGCGTTCCGAAGTACTTACGGCGCACTTCTTCAACACCTTCAATATCAAATTTCAGATTATCCCATGGCGACGCATTTGTAATCATATACCAACGCAATGGGTCGGAACCGTACTTTTCGATTGACTCGAACGGATCAATCCCGTTCCCAAGCCTTTTCGACATTTTGTTTCCGTTCTTATCTAATACAAGCCCGTTAGAAATCACATTCTTGAACGATATGCGATCTTTAAACATTGTCGATATCGCATGCAGCGTAAAGAACCATCCACGTGTTTGGTCTACTCCTTCGGCGATAAAATCGGCAGGAAACACTTTTTCAAATTCTTCTTCGCTAATGTTCGGATAGAACATTTGAGCAAAAGGCATCGCACCCGAGTCGAACCAAACGTCGATAAGGTCTAACTCACGCTTCATCGGTTGCCCCGAATCGGACACCAATATAATATTATCTACATAAGGACGGTGGAGATCAATTTTCTCATAATTCGCCTTATCCATATTACTTATTTCAAAACCTTCCCAAGGAATTTCGGTCATAAAGCCGGCTTTTACAGCCTTCTCCATTTCTTCGTATAGCTCTTTTACCGAACCTATACATTTCTCTTCCTTACCGTCTTCGGTTCTCCATATTGGAAGAGGAGTTCCCCAATAGCGGCTACGGCTCAAGTTCCAATCTTGTAAGTTTTCGAGCCATTTACCGAAGCGTCCCGAACCTGTCGATGCAGGTTTCCAGTTTATCGTTTTGTTGAGCTCTATCAATCGGTCGCGGCTTGCTGTTGTACGTATAAACCAACTATCTAACGGATAATACAATACAGGTTTATCGGTACGCCAACAGTGCGGATAGTTATGCACATGTTTCTCGATGCGGAATGCTTGATTTTGTTGCTTGAGCATCACACAGATGTCAATATCTAATGTAACATCGTTTTCGGTCAGTTGTGCATCATAGGCATTTTTGACATAGCGACCGGCATATTCTTTATACAGATCAACATTCACGTTCGACTTTACAAAATCGGCATCAAGGTCTTCCAATTTGAAGAACTTACCCGTAAAATCGACCATCGGACGTTGATTACCATCTTTGTCCAACAACATCAAAGGAGGCACGTTGTTTGCTTTTGCCACCTTAGAGTCATCTGCCCCGAATGTAGGTGCTATATGCACAATACCCGTACCGTCTTCTGTGGTAACGAAGTCGCCTGTAATCACACGGAATGCTCCTTCTCCCGGATTTACCCATGGGATAAGTTGCTCATATTCCATTCCTGCCAACTCCGAACCTTTCCACTCTCCTACAACCTTGAACGGGATCAATTTGTCTCCTTCTTTGTAGTCCTCGAGAGCTATATCTTTTGCTTTGTCGCTGAATAATGAGTGCATCAACGCCTTAGCGGCAACTATCGTTTCTTTCTCGGATGTATAGGGGTTGTATGTCTGCACAGCCACATACTCTATATCGGCGTTTACTGCCAACGCTGTGTTAGATGGCAATGTCCACGGAGTAGTCGTCCATGCAATGAAATAGGCTGTTCCGAATTGTGCCATTTCGGGCTTCGGTTGCTTCATCTTGAACTGGGCGATACAGGTCGTATCTTTTACATCACGGTATGTTCCTGGTTGATTCAACTCGTGAGAGCTCAATCCTGTTCCAGCAGCAGGAGAATAAGGCTGTATTGTATAACCTTTGTATAAGAAGTTTTTATTATATAGCTCTTTAAGCAGGAACCAAAGTGTCTCTATATAGCGGCTGTCGTAAGTGATGTAAGGATCACTCATATCTACCCAATATCCCATCTTACGAGTGAGGTCTTCCCACTCTTTGGTATATTTCATTACCTCCTTGCGGCAGGCGTTGTTATATTCTTCAACAGTAATTTTCTTACCTATATCATCTTTGGTGATACCGAGCATTTTCTCAACACCCAATTCCACCGGCAACCCATGAGTATCCCACCCGGCTTTACGTTTTACCTGAAAACCTTTCATCGTCTTGTAACGACAGAAAATATCCTTAATCGTACGAGCCATCACATGATGAATACCCGGCATACCGTTTGCTGATGGCGGCCCTTCATAGAAAACAAAAGACGGCGCACCGTTTCGTTCTTCTATACTCTTTTCAAAAATGTTTTCCTTATCCCATTTCGCAAGCACTTCCTTGTTTATGTCGGATAGGTTAAACTTGTTATATTCTGTAAACTGTTTACTCATAACGAATGATTCCTCTCTGCTAAAAAAATTGTGTCAAAGATAATGAAAAATACGATATCTCGGAATCGCTTTTTCGCATATATACATATCATTATCTCAAAAAACATTAACCTCTTACCTATTTGATTTAGATAAAAGGTTTGAATATATATGATTGTTGTTAGTCGGTTGATGTAGATTTACCACCCAAAGGCTTCTTCGCCAAACCAATTATTTTGCGATTTCATCACCTGCTCTATCACGTCGCGGGCAACACCTTCGCCACCTTTGGCGTGCGATATGTACTTTGCTATATTCTTTATTTCGGGAGCAGCATCTGCCGGTGCAACGGGCAAGCCGACAAGCTTCATCACAGGATAGTCCGGCAAATCGTCGCCTACATAGATTATTTCTTCGGGCTTGTAACCGGTTTTTTCTATATAATCTTCAAAGTCGTGTATCTTCACACTCGACTTCATATATATATGCTCTACGCCTAAGCGTTCGAAACGGATTCGGACAGCATCGGTATATCCGCCCGTTATGATGGCTATTCCATAGTCTTTTTTTACCGCCTGATGGATTGCAAAACCATCTTTTATATTGACAGTCCGCATCGGGTCTCCATCGGGAGAAAGAGGTATGATATCCTGCGAAAGCACACCATCGACATCGAATATAAATGCCTTTATCGTAGATAGGTCGTAGTTTATTGTACTCATATATCTTTTTTATTATGAAGGTTATAAATCCCCTCACTTAGTGATTCGTATATCTTTTTTTGTTTCTCGTCCGCCAATAGAGACAAGTGCTTGTCAATCACATTGCGGTCGAGTCGCACTGCCGGTCCGGTCTGTGCATCATAAGAATTTAACAAGTGTATTTTTCGGCATGTTTGGTCGATAAGAGGGAGCAAATCTTCCTTCGGCACACCGGTTGATTCAACAATTTGTTCCGACAGAGAATACATATAATTAACAAAGTTACAAGCATATACCCCCGATAGGTGCACATACTTACGCAACTCTGACGACAGGCTCTTCACGTTGTCAGACAAGGGAGAGCAAATCCCCCTTAATTCATCAAAAACTTCATCCGAAGAGCTCTCCAAATATATAGGAACACTCGTCCAGTCTATTGGTATCCCTTTCGTAAATGTCTGGAAAGGATATAAAACTCCATATCTGTCGCTATACTGCTCAAACACGTCCATCGGTATACTTCCGGCGGTATGTATCCATATTCCGTAATTAGGCTTTATCTGTGAAATCAAAGACTCCAAAACAGAATCTTTCACAGAAAAAACATAGAGATCGGCACTATCGACCACTGCACCAATATCGGTAACAGCTTCGGCTTGGACAGCCTTTGCCAAATCGGATGCAGATTGCATTGTTCGGCTGTACACCTGCTTTACGCAAATCCCCGACCGATGGAATGCCATTGCCAAATGCGTGGCAACATTGCCTGCACCGATGAATACAACAGACCCAATCATCAATTTTTCTTAGATGAAAGAATCATTACAATCCCCACCACAATGAGAGCAAGAGGAACTATGAATTTGGAGTATTGGCTTACCCATCCAAAGAAGATATCTGAATTAAGGAATACCCCCACTGCCAACAACAGCCAACTCCACACCTTCTTGGGTTGCGTGATTACAAAAACGATTCCCGCAACGAGGAAGAAAGCTCCTACGCTAATCAGTCTTTCTCCATGAGGTATTTGTGCAAGAACATTTACTTTGTCCAATAGGTATAATACCCCAAATATGAGGAACGTAATACCATACGATAATTTATCACTTGTTTGTTTTATTGCCATATGTCTGTCTATTCGAAATAATTAATACTTATTCAATCCAATCCTCTTTTTCTTCAATAGTTATTTTTTGTATAAAATAGTATCCAGAAATATCGTCGAAATAGGAAAAATATCCATTTTGGAATAAATGATATAGTATGGTCATTTTTTCATTATATGAAAGATTTTTGTAAATATAATATCTATATACATTATCTTTAATTGTATATTTATTTAAAAAATTATCCAAAACATTATTTTGATAATCCAAAGTTATCTCATCATCTAATTGAAAACAATAATACATATCATCACTCTTATTGATATTTTGATTATCATAAAAAATACTGTAAACATAATCCTGAAAGGTTAAATCCTTTTTGGTGTTAAAGTTCTTGATCAATCCCCATGTGTCAATTAGCCCTATATCTTTATCCGCAACTTTGCAAAACATGAATATAGATAATATTTTGCCATCTATCTCATTGCCTTTTAGAGATATAATATCTATGAAATCTTTTTTGCTCAAGTTCTTTCTTTCTGTTTCTTTTAAATTACACATACTGGACAAAACAGAAACAATCAACAAAAAACCAAATACTATCTTGTTCATAGTTATTTCAATTTAAATGGATCAATTTCTTCACCTCCATACTTCGTCCGTTCTTTCATATTATTCCTCTTTCTCCAAATATTTTCATTCTTTACAGCTGTTTGTTCTGATGGATCATTCGCTCCTTCACCATTACGATCAGCCATTTTCCCTTGATAAAAATCATGCTTGTGTTTTAATTCATGACTAACAATCGACTCATCAGTCTCTTTAACTCCTATACTAGCTTTTAATTCTGCCTTCTTTTTATCAGAAAAGTCATATACCGTTGTTGTACCCATTCCTTCTCCAGCTAATCGTTTCGCTTTATCTTCTCTGACTGTTGTATTTTTACTTCCTGGTCGAACACTATTGAATCCTTTCTCTGATTGATTAACATCAATGTAATCTTTATATTTTATAAGATGGATAACAAAGGTACGAAAAGTTGCACTTGATATACACATCGTTGCCCTGTAACCTTTATTTTATCCGTCCTCTATTGATAAATAAAACTCAGCTTATTTTCACGATCTTATCGAAGCGACTATCCATACAGGCACTAATATCGGTAGTTACAAATCGCCCGTTACAGAACAAACTGAATATCGTTGCCGGAGATGGTGCCGACTGCGCCTGTTCCATCGTTTCAAGTTTAATTATTGTTAGAGGCAAATTTCTATTTGCGGCAGTTTCCTTCAACGAGTTATGTATATGGTATTCGGTAAAGGGACAACGATTAGAATAGTAAACAACGATACCCTCCTTATGGGGACACTCTCCGCTCAATACTGACTCTTTAAATCGGGGGCTTTCGGCATCTAAGTTAAGTTTCTTTGTCAGAAGGCTGAATCCTGACGGTAAATCGTCAACAACCTCGAATCCCTGTCTGAGCAACCATTTAGTATCGCTCATAAAGTGGTACTTCTTCGTTCCCACAACGGTTACCAACCCATCTCGTCCTTGCGCCTGTGCATCGTCGATAGCTGTCTGTAACAAAGCTTTCGCATACCCCTTCCCCTTGTATTGCCCCGACACCCAAAAGCAATTTATCATTAGATAGTTGGGAGCATCAACAGGTATCCAACTCGTTTCGGCACGACAATATTCGATAAACACTTTCGCTCGTTCGTCGAGGCGGCGAAAAACATATCCTTTATCGAACTCTCGCTTCAACCATTCTTTTTTCAGATTGTAGCTATCAACACATTTCTTGTCCGAGAAGGCGCAACAGATATGTTCTTTGTCTATATTCTCTTTCGATAACGTAATGAAATTCATAATCTCACTTCACTATTTTCACACCCTTAGGTGCTTTTATTTTCGACACTATTTTGCCGGTCTTGTCTTTCTTGTGCTCTATTTCAATCACACCCTTAGGCGTAGGAAAGGTTCCTTTTACCCATTCCAAATCGCCCAACTCGGGTTTTATTCTTACGGTCTTACATCCCGCGTCCAAAGGCTCTACGCCCAGCACGTAACGACTCAGCCAAGTGGTAGGACCCGAAGCCCATCCATGACAAAGACTGTGGCGATAACCTTCGTAGCAATATGCGCCATACGCTGCATGTACATCTATTTTGCCGGCAGTAAGAAGCTGATCGATACGAGACGCATTTTCCATCCATCCGATATTAAAATCTTCCCAGAAAGTAGTTGCTCCCAAATCGAGCATTGCACCCCAATATTTTTTTATATTATCTAGTCCGCCTTGTATGTCTTCGGCTTCGGCACGGGCATTGAGCATGTAATATCCATAGAATGTGGACATACCTCGCACACCGTTTTTCGACAGCACTTCTTCGTTTACTCTTTCCGGCGATATCAACCCCGACAATACCAACAAAGCATCGGCCTGTTTCGATCCGGTAAGGGCAATTTTATATTGTGCCAACTTCGTCAATGTATTGTCGCAAAGAGTTTCAGTTTCTTTATCATTAAGAATCACACTCAACTCTTTCCCTGCCTTGAAGGTCATAACCATCATTGCTTGCAATCCGGCGTGTATAGCTTTGGGATTCTCGCTCGATGGCCAATCTAAAAAGCGATTTCCGTCAAGTATTTCCTTACCCGAATCATCTATCTTGGTCGACAGATGCCTCAACAATTCTCCTATATATTTCTTCTGCTGTTTCAGATAGCCGAGATCGCCATGATAACGATACCAATCGCTATGAATAAGCAACCACCACATAGAATAAGAACTGATACCATTCATCCAATTGGGAAGCGGAGTCAGATCGCGTATATAGTCCAAACTTTTAGGAACAACATCGTTATACCCAAAAACAGTATTTACGGTCATCACTTCGGGGTGCAGGTCTCCAACCCACACCAAGCGATCACGTTTGATGCCATCCCACAGATATTCCTGCATATTCAGATGGACGGTATATGCTCCCGTCATCCATATTCTGTTGATTTTCTCGTCATTACACTCAAAACTTCCTAAATAGGGAATATCTCGGTAAGAAAATCGCGCACTGATTTCTTTTATCTCAAGTGTCGTTTCCTCATCAAGTAAATCGATACTTACAAACCGAAAACCTGTATTTCCAAATTCGGCTACGCCAAGCCATGGCAATACAACTTCCATATCGCGAATGGCATGATCGTTGGTTGCACCATTTTGTTTTATATCACTGCTCACCTCGCCTATCGACTCCCCGAAACGGATACGGATACGCCCTGCCGGATTTTTGTTCGATATGCTGGTTACAATCTGTATACCGCCTTGTATTTCGACACCGAAATCTAATATAATACCGCCACCATTAGTGATCCTTGTGTATGTACCTGAAGTCAGATCGGCTTGTCCTACACCTTTTTTCAATAGTTTGTCGGCATTCATCACATTCTCGCCCGATGTCCACATCACTTTGGTGGGCGACAGATATTTAGTCGTCAGCGGAGTATCTCTTTCTTCTATTTGCTTATCGGCAAAAACCGGCGGCAGCGATTGACTACATAACACGCTTGCTGCACATATCAGAAATATATAAAATACAACGATTCTTTTTCCCATCATTTTCCTTTCTTTATATATACTACGTACTCCCCTTTGTCGAACACACAAGTTGTCTTATCATACACATACCATTCGGCTCGGTTATCTACTTGTTTTACATCTAATTTGCGATCATTAACCATCACATTGTCAATATTGGTCGTCGGCAGGTTTACAACGGCTTTTGTGCCCTCAGGCACATCAAAAACCAAGACGAAAGCTTCATCGTCTTCCGCAAATCCGGATGTAATTTCGCCCGACACGGTAGGTACAGCAATAAAAGCTTTCTTAAACGATGCCGGCACTGGATTTATACGGAACGTCTTGTATGCGGCTTCCATCGGATATATTCCGCACAGATATTGTGAAATTACGGTTATAGCCCCACCACTCCAAGCATGGTTAACCGTTCCGCCACCATAGCCATCTTTACCTATGCCCCACCCTTCGAACAAGGTGGTATATTCTTCATTGTTTACCATAGGCGTGAATCGGGTGCGTGTGCGCTCCATAGCATATTCGCCTTGTCCCATCACAAATAATGCTTCCATCACATATTTTTCCATGTATGGACTGGCATGCATCTGTGTCTTAAACAACTTGAGAATATCTGCATATTTCGATTCGTCGGCAATGCCCGATATTACGGCTAATGCCTGAGCACGGTCGTCTGTCTCTAATTTATAATCGGGATGGCGATATGCTGTTCCGTTCCAGCATTGGTTATAACCTTCCTTCAATTGCGCCATAGTCCGGCGATACGATTGTGCATCATCTTCATATCCCAAAACCGAAGCCATATTTGCTGCCCCTTCGAGAGCCAGATAATGCCAACCGGCATAGATAAGGCGCAAGTCGATATTGTTGCCCCAATCGCCCCAATCCCATTCGCCTCTACGCTCGGCTGTTAAGCCATTTCCTTCCAAACTCCACAAAGAGAGATATTTTTTCACTATCGGATAAACGTCAGCAATCGTTTCTTTATCACCCGTATTCATATAGTAGTTCCAGAAACCATATCGACCGATACTGGCAAGCATCTGAGCAGGCAATTCTTGATTGTGATTGCCCGACGGAACAGGAGAATACAATTTTCCATCTTCTTTTTGCCAATAGGCAAGTTCGTGGATAGCCTTTTTCATCAAAGCATGAGCCGACGGCGAATAGGTATAAAAACTTTCGCCCATAAGCACAACCACATCTCCCCACCATTGGGCACGCTCTCTGTCGGGACAATCGAAATACGTATCCCTCATATTCACATACAAGGTGCGTAATCCTTTTTCCCAAAAACGCATATAAAATTCGTCATCGCAACTAAACAGCCCGGTAGCTTCGGCATCGTAGCCCGTCTCTCGATACTGCACACTGTTAACCGTAACCGACTTAGGTACAATAAGTATAATGTGTTGCCCGTTCATCCAACCCAACGACTCGTAGGTTTGCTGTCCTTGTTTAGTTATATATTCTGCTCGAACATTCGTTTCGCCTCCGGCAAAAGTGTGATCGGTGTATATTTTTACCAGATTACCACCCTTATCGTCTCCGAGATCCAATATAGGAGTCATCTGCATATTGTAAGGCAGATAAGCTATCACGCTATCGCTCTCTGCACCGGCTGATCGTCTCTCAAACTGTGCTTCTTTCACTCCATAGTCTTTCCAGAATGGGATGGGACGTTTCACTAAATTGTTCCAAGGTGCACTACCCCACTCGCCTATTTCGGCAACCGACGCAAATCCAAAATCAGACTGACAATCAGCTGTCTGCCAATCGGCAATATCCTTATTGGCATCGAATCGAATATTCGACTCCGACAATCTGTAATTAGGATGCGGTGCATCTGTATTGCCAAACGCCGGATGGATCTTACCGACCCACGTCGCATTCGTATTCAGAGCCTCGATATCGGATTTGATTATTAAACCCGCTTTCCCACTATTCTTATGCGAGAAACCATCTTTACCGAAAAACCATACGAGGACAGCTATTTTGTTCGTTCCTTCGCTGAGGTAGGGAGCGAGATCAACCTCATCATAATAGGTATCCTTAGGTGTCGGTCCTCTTTTTAGTCCGCCTTCGAACACAACGAGCTCGCCATTTACCCAAAGCCAATATTTACTGTCTACGGCAATCTGAACATTCGCCTTTTTTGGCACTTTGCTTATATTTACATCTTTGCGGAAAGAAATCCATGTATTCGCTTCGTTTGCTTTCTCATCAGCAACCGTAATCCATTTGGCTTGTGAATCCGTATTGCCGGCAAAAGCCGTCGCCAACACGCAACAAAACAAAATGAATAAGATTTTTATTCTATTCATGGCTATGTTTTTTAGGTATCTATTATTTAATGGAGGGGAAGTTAACAAATTATGGCTGAACAATCACAACAGTTCTACCATTTTCCTATATGAATTTTTTCCCATTCGAGTTTTTCGTCATCATACGGAGCTCTTTCCTGTGCCTTGTAGCCGAATGTAATAACGGAAAGCACCTGCATCTGTAAAGGCACATCGAACATATCACGCACATATTGTTCGGCCGAAGCCTCATTTTCGCCGTATCTTTCGCGTATCTGAATCCAGCAGCTTCCTATATTCAGGTCTTCGGCTTGCAACTGCATCATCAGCGAAGCGATAGACGCATCTTCGATCCACACATCGCTGGTCAATGGATCAGCCAACACCACAACAGCCAATACGCATTCGGCAATTGGTTTGCTGCCCAACGGCTTGCAATGAGACAGTTGCTGCAATTGAGTTTTGTCCTCAACAACAATAAATTGCCATGGCTTTTTACTTTTCGATGAAGGCGACAATAACGCCGCTTTGAGTATTTGCTCTACCTCCTCAGCAGCTAACGGCTGATCGGTATATTTGCGGATACTTCTTCTATGGTGTATCAGATCTTGAAAATCTTTCATTGTAATGTACGGTTACGCGTTTTTAATCTCTAAACAATTGGTCGACATGCTCGTTGATTGCTTCTACGTCTTTCACGCCTTCCGTACTGCTTTTTTTCAGAAGTATATTTAATGTTTGCATTATCAACTTGAGATCAAGGGCTAAGGAATATGCATTTATGTATATGAGGTCGTATTTGAGCTTATCGCCGGCTGTCGTATTATATTTCCCCTGCACCTGAGCCAATCCGGTCAATCCGGCTTTGACCCTGTGTCGCAAGTCATATTCAGGTATTTCTGCTTTGAATTGTTCGACAAAGAATGGGCGTTCGGGACGTGGACCGACAATACTCATATCCCCTTTCAAGATATTGAATATTTGAGGCATTTCGTCGATTCGGGTTGCACGAAGAACCTGTCCGAACTTAGTTATACGAGGGTCGGTATCTCCAGCCAATACGGGACCCGACAATGCTTCTGCATTTTCGATCATCGTTCTGAACTTGTATATTTTGAATACACGTCCGCCACGTGTTACTCTTTCTTGTACAAAAAAAGCCGACCCACCTCCGATTTTCAGGCAGAGGTATACGATCGTAATAGGAATAATAAATACAATTGCACCTATCAGTCCGAGGGCAAGATCGAGAGTTCGTTTCGAGGTCGCGCTGATAGCCTGTATCTTCAATTGCTTGACATCGAGCAACGGCATATCGTCGAGCTGAACGAAACTGGCATTGAACAGCAAGATTTCAGGATTACGCGGTTCGTATATCACAGTCGTATTTTGTTCGACACAATAGTGTACAATGCTCTGTTTCTTTATTTCATCTACATCTTCGGTAATGAAAGTTATATCGCATTCGTTAATATAATCTTTCATCTTCTCATTTTCCGGCTTACATATATGCTGAATGTCAGACCATATGCCTTTCGATTCTATCAATTTGTAGGCAAACGGCTGAGTTCGGTCATAACCTATGATAAGCACTTTCTTCTTTCTGTTGATATTGCGATACATCTTATTGGTCAGCAAATGCCACGCCAATAAAAACAAGAACTGCAACACAGAACTAAGTATCAGCACACTACGCGGATATGCAAATTCCCGAATAAGGAAACAGATAGCCATCGTAGAAAATACAAGGCAGAACATGATGAGTGCCGCAGTGTAACCGACCTCAAACAAGGTAAAGCTTTTGGGCTTATCAAATTCAAAGATGTGTTGTATTATCAGATAGAATATACCCATATACAGAGCTATATTCTCGAAAGCAAGCCAGTTGTCGACCGGTGCAGCTAACGAATCGTGTAAAATAGAAAACGAAAGCACCACCGATCCGTATACGATCATCAGATCGATGATAGGAATAGTTATCCTGTAACGTTCATGACTGAGAAATCGCTCCATTCTTCGGCTTTTATTATTTTAATGTAAAGAGTAAAGTTTCTGTGTAAATGTATCAATTTATTTTTTATTTTTCCTCGTTTTTTTAGCAGCAGGTTTTTTATCTGCATCAGCTATAATTTTCAAGCAATCATCTAAGCTTAACTCTTCGGGTTTCACATCCTTCGGAATTTTAAAATTCTTTTTCTGATGCGATATATATGGACCAAATCGCCCGTTGAGTATCTGCATATGCAAACTGTTCGTTTACTGCCGATCTTTTTTGCGTTTATCTTCGATCAGAATAATGGCTTTAGCGAGATCGATAGAGAACGGATCTTCCTCTTTTGGTAGAGACACGAATTTGTTGTCGTGTTTGACATAAGGGCCAAAACGACCGACTGCCACAGTTACGTTTTTCTCTTCATATTCGCCCAACGTACGTGGGAGATCAAATAACTTCAATGCTTCTTCGAGTGTGATCGTTGAAATAGATTGATCTTTCTGGAGGCTTGCAAATTGAGGCTTCTCCTCATCGTCAGGCGTCCCTATCTGAACCATCGGACCGAAACGACCGATCTTTACAGAAACCGGTTTGCCCGTTTTAGGATCATCACCCAACAGGCGTTCTCCCACCTTATGATCGGTCTGCATATTTGTCGCCGCTTCTACGGTTGGATGAAAACGTTCGTAAAAATCACTTATCGATTTTTTCCACTCCTTTTTTCCTTCGGCTATGCTGTCAAACGATTTTTCTACGTTTGCCGTAAAATTATAATCAAGTATATCGGGGAAATATTGAATCAAGAAATCATTAACAACAACGCCTATATCTGTTGGTACAAGTTTGTTTTTATCTGCTCCTACTGTTTCGGTTTTCTCTTTATCAGATATTTTTCCGTTCTTCAACGACAACACATTATATTGACGTTGAACACCTTCTATATTAGATTTCTGCACATATTCTCTATTCTGTATTGTAGATATGGTAGGTGCATATGTAGAAGGGCGACCGATGCCTAACTCTTCCAATTTTCTCACAAGAGCTGCTTCGGTATATCTTGGTGGTCGTTGCGTAAATCGCTCGGTTGCTGTCGTTTCCGACAAAGCCAACAACTCGTCTTTCTTCACAGCAGGCAACAAGCCTTCTTCGCGATCAGCATCTTCGTCATCCGTTCCTTCGAGGTAGACATGCAAGAATCCATCAAATTTGAGAACTTCTCCTTCTGCCACAAATCTCATTTCATCGTTCGATATGCCAATCGTAATAACTGTGCGCTCTAACTGAGCATCCGCCATCTGCGAAGCTATCGTTCTTTTCCAGATGAGATCGTAGAGTTTCTTTTCCTGAGCCGAACCGGTGATTGTGTGTTCACTCATATATGTAGGACGAATCGCCTCATGCGCTTCTTGTGCTCCTTTAGTTTTGGTCGAAAACTTACGGCTCTTCACATATTCCTTGCCATATGCCGCTTCAACCTCAGCTTTCGAAGCATTGATAGCCAATCCGGATAAGTTTACCGAATCGGTACGCATGTATGTTATCTTTCCCGACTCGTACAATCGTTGTGCCACCGACATTGTCAGACCTACGGGAAATCCCAGCTTACGCGAGGCTTCTTGCTGTAAGGTAGATGTGGTAAACGGTGCTGCCGGAGATTTTGTTACGGGTTTTTTCTCTACATCATCCACAGAGAAGGTTGCCGTTTTCAATTTCTCGAGAAAAGCTTGTGCTTCTTCTTTCGATTTCAATCTTTTCGTCAACTCTGCTTTTATCTCGTTACCGTCTTTTGTAAAAATGGCAACAACACGATATGAGGCTTCTGATTTGAAATTCTGAATTTCACGCTCACGTTCAACAATGACTCTTACCGCTACCGACTGTACCCGTCCGGCAGATAGAGCGGGCTTCACCTTGCGCCACAACACAGGCGACAATTCGAATCCGACAATACGATCCAATACCCGGCGAGCCTGTTGGGCATCGACCAGATGAGTGTCTATCGTACGTGGATTCTCGATAGCATTCAATATGGCATCTTTGGTTATCTCATGAAACACTATACGTTTCGTATTCTCGGGCTTCAGTCCCAAGGTCTGATATAAGTGCCACGAAATAGCTTCTCCCTCGCGGTCTTCATCGGATGCCAGCCAAACCATTTCGGCTCCCTTTGCTGATTTTTTCAATTCTCCCACAACATCTTTCTTGTCTGCGGGAATCTCGTATAAAGGGGTGAACCCATTTTCTATATCTATGCCAAGGTCTTTCTTTTTCAGGTCTCGTATGTGTCCATAGCTGGACATGACCTTGAAATCTTTACCCAAGAATTTCTCTATTGTTTTTGCTTTGGCCGGAGACTCAACGATAACTAAGTTTTTCTGCATGCTTCAATATTGATAATAATCTGAAATATGACTAATCTATATTTCGATGTTTATTCTGTAACTCGAATAAATAATCGGCAAAAGTAATGATTTTGTTCGAGAAATCTATATTATATTGTATTATAGCTAAAAAAAGGCTCTGTCAATCAGGTTTTAAAAAAATGTATCTAAATATGTATACAAGATTAGGAATAATTCACTATTTTTGCTTTTAACCTTAATTTTTGTTTAACCATGGAACAACAATTTTTTATTATACGCAGGGAGCAAGCTCCATAGACAAAGACCGACTCCTCATTCACACCTCTAATTTATTTAGGGTAAAAAAAAATTCTCATACATTTCGATATGATATGTATCGCTATAATTATGGTAGTCCAAAAACAATATATCAGAAAAGATTAGTTTAGTTTTTAATTTAAAAAAAAGTGAACCACATGAAATTATCCATGACAAAAAAACACGTAACAAAAAGATCCTGGATGCCTCGCTTAAGAAATGCAATTCTTTGCTTGGCACTATTAGTTCCGCTTAGCTTATACTATGGATGCTCGAGCGACAACGACGACAACGACAAGGGAGGAGATATCATCAATCCGCCAACTGACACCAGTAAGCCTCATTCTGTTAAAATTTCGGAGAACAATTCCAACCTGCCTTCGGGAGGAACAATTACTTCTCAGTATTCCGACTCTCCGGCAGGATGCGACGTGAGCCGGCTTGTTGACAACAATGCAACAACATGTTATTCCACACCGCACAGCAAATTCTATATCTCGTGGAATGGTGCTAATGCTGCAACGGTTACTTATTATGCAATAGTTTCGGCGGCAGATACTCCTGAAAAAGACCCGAAATCATGGAATTTGTTTGCGTCAAGCGACGACAAAACATGGGTCGCCTTAGACAGACGGACAGATCAGACATTCTCGAAAAGAGGAGAGAAGAAAGAATTCTATTTTGAGAATAAAACCGCTTATAAATACTTCAAACTGGAAGTATTGAGCAACAATGGAGATGCAGCGACACAGATTGCTGAATTATATATTCTAAAAAAAGATGCTCCGCAAGACTTGAATCCAGAAGATCCGTACACAGCAGCTGTTGATGCGAAAAACATAAATATGCCTTCGGGAGGAAAAATCACGTCTCAATATTCCGACTTCCCATTAGGGTCAGATATAAGTAAAGTTGTAGACTATGACCAGAACACGTTATTTGCAACATCACATAGCGAATTCTATATCATGTGGGAAGGCTATAAGTCTGCAATCGCAAACTTCTACTCCTTGACCGCAGCAAATGCAAATCCTGAGACTGCTCCTAAGTCATGGAAATTATTCGGAACAAATACCGTTAGCCCCGATCCTAAAAATCCAGACAACTGGACTCTTATCGACGAGCAAACAGATCAGACATTCATCGCCTCGGAAGTGAAGGACTATCAGATAGAGAATACTGATAAATATAAATATTACAAAATCGATGTATTGAGTAATAATGGAGCCGATTCAACAAAGATTGCAGAATGGATGGTACAGGGCTTTGCAACAGACTTTGACGATCTTATGAGCAAATCTAATGGAAATACCCATACTAATTCGACTCCAATGGGAGATAGATTCGCGAATAGACATATTACAACAGAGGCAGACAAAGTATGGCTTAATGATGTAAGCAAGGATGCTGAAATCCCGGCCATTTCAGATCTGACATGGAGAGCTTACGACAATGTTGTTTTATTTCCTTTCGGAGAACCTCTTCCTGCTGACATCAATCAGGGAGGCATCGGAGACTGCTCTGCACTTGCTATTTTTGCATCTATGGCGTATATCTATCCTGACTTTGTAAAAACTCTGATAAAGGATAATGGAAATAAGACATATACCGTTAACATGTTCGATCCACAAGGAAAGCCTGTTACAGTTACAGTAAATTCGACATTCCTGTCAAATCCTGTTAAGGGCAAGAGTAGTGTTATTAACTGGGGAACAATTTTAGAGAAAGCTATTATGAAATGGCAATGCATATACCAAGTCAAAACAGACATTAATGGGATTGGTAGCGAACATGTTGCCCCTCTGTTTACCGGTAATGGAGATAGTTTTGCTTTCTCCTCAAACAAGCTAACAGGGCAACAGCTTGCGCAAGTTGCACAGGTATGCATAACTAAAGGGAAAATAACTGTCGGTGGATTCAATAAAGATCAGGTACCTGTTGATGGCACAACTACTGTATCAGGACATGCATGGACAATTATGCATTCGACAGATAAGACTGCACTATTCACAATGCGTAACCCTTGGGGATCGAATCGTCAAGGTCCGGCTTCAAGAGATGGTGTTATCAACATTCCTGACGATGGCGTAATTCCGCCACTTATCGACTTCCGCATCATAGAGCCGGGTATCGCAGCGAAATATGCAAAAGGACGATTCACTCCATATATTCCACCGGTATTCCCTTCTGCTGGTAACGAACTACGTATCGAACATTGGGCAGGATTAGCAGCTAAATAAAGAAACTTCTATTTGAAATAGACAAGGATAGCCGTTGCGAAAAATTCGCAACGGCTATTTAATTATAGAACGTTCCTTATTAAGTGGCTGTTTAAATTTTATTCTGAGTAGATCTATACTCTCGATAGGTAAAGTGTAGTTGTGTATCTGGTGTGATATAATACAAAAACGGGATACCCATATCGAGCATCCCGTAATTTGCAATATTTAGAATCAATGTCTGATTACTTGTTGTCTCCTGCAAGTTTTTCTTTCAAAGCAGCAAGTTCTTCGATGTCACCTAATGTAGTTTTTTCTACGTTAGACTGAGGAAGATCTTCTTTTTCTTTCTTTGTAGATTTTCTTGCTTTTCTTTCAGCAGCTTTTTCGTCAACTTTTTCGTCTTCGAATGTGCGGCTGTGAGAAACGATGATTCTCTTAGAGTCTTTGTTGAATTCGATAACTCTGAAATCGAGTTTCTCTTCAACTTTAGCTTGAGATCCATCTTCTTTTACCAAGTGTTTAGGAGTTGCAAATCCTTCTACTCCGTATGGAAGAGCGATAACAGCTCCTTTTTCCGAAGCTTCTACAAGAGTTCCTTCGTGTACCGAACCTACTGTAAAGATAGTTTCGAATACATCCCAAGGGT
>CALNCC010000166.1 GCA_937875275.1 uncultured Dysgonomonas sp.
CCCTTAGGGCAGGTGGCTCGACTAAAACAGCGTACCGACAAAATAAACAGCCTGAACAGGACTGCGAAAGAAAAATATAAAAGATCTCTGTTTGTCCATCTCGATAGCCGTAGCCAGAAACATCAGTTAGACGTTTTCTTCTATCATGCCGAAAATAGTGTTGCCGGCAAGAAGTTAGCGAATACAATGAGATCGACATTTGAAGATCAATACAAAAAGCATCAGCCCAATCGGGGATTTACAGGCACAGTGGGTTCTCGTGGACTATATATGCTGGAAAAGACAGCGCCGATAGCATTATTTGCCGAACTGGCGAATATGCAAAACACATTCGATCAGCGGCGGTTTCTCGATCCTGATAACAGGCAGGCATTAGCTAATTGGATTTGTCTGTGTTTTATCAAGGACTATGAAATCTGGAAAGCAGGAAAATGAAAAGGAGAAAAGCCTTCCGAACAATCCTCCTTCCCCAATTATATTTTCGACAATTTCACTATCTCTTTGCGAGAGGCTCTAATACACACATCGCTTCCATCAACATACATCCCGACAGATGAGGGGTAAGGCATACAGCATCTTCTTTAGCCGGAGCCTTGTGCCAGTTGCCACCATACAGCATGGTTTCTTTATTAACCCCTTGCTCAGCCATCACTGTTGCCAGATGAGTGATGTAGTCATGAAAATTCTTTTTGGTATCATAATCCAAGTTCGGATCATTTATCAGTCTCACAAAATAGCGGAAGAAAATACCGTGGAATAAACCTCCATCGCCCGATGTAGAATTATTCAGCACACCATTGTTGGTCGACATATAATCGATAACATAGTTGGCAGCTTTAGCGGCTTCGTCCAAATATTGTTTATTTTTCGTGATCTTATACAACTCGTGAGCAGCACCGATAAATGTACCTTGATTGTATGTGAAAATAGCAGGACTCACCTTCCCCTGAGCGTTCATATTATCTCGTACTCTTCCGTCTGTCGGCTCGTACAAGTTATCCCTCAGCCAAGTGTATATTTTGGTTGCTTCGCGCAGATAGGCTCTTTTGTTTTTCTTTCCCGGATTATCTATCTCATCGTACATGCTGTATATGCGTGCAGCAATGATTGCGGCAGGTCCATTAGAGCAAGCGTTTTTCGATTTACCCACATCTGTTTTCCAAGTGATGCCACCCTTCCACGGTTCTTCTTTTTCGGGTCCCCAAGTAGACCAAATCCAATCGTTGTACATCTGCTTTGCTTTCAGAAAATATTTCTGATCTTTAGTTGTTTCGTACATACGCAATTGAGCAAGAACGAGCCATTCCATATCGTCAACAAACTCATTCCACCAAGGGTCGATCTCTTTTCCCGAAAAATTGAATTTCGGAGCACCTACCCACCAAAGAGGATAGATATCCAGATAATGATTATCCTTTGTGCGCATATAGGCATCGACAACAACATCCATAGCGTGAGCTTGTGGCCAATAGTGTGCCGTTGTCAGATCGGAAAGGTTGCTTCCATAATTGAAATAATACCTGTCAGGATAGTCCTTAAAGCTGGCTCCCCAGAATTGTTTTATCAAAGCTTGGGACATCCCCTCTGCCATTTTGTTCCAATAAGCTGCATCCTTCGGCGGACTGCTCGTCCTCGTACTATAGGCGTCAACGACGAACAACGTTGATGCAGATAAGACAATGAATAATAGTGTTTTCTTCATGATGGTGTTTTAAGATATTCATAATTACCCAAATATAAGATCTTTGATTGTTTCCTACAAGTATTCAGATACGATTGTCTGTTGTTAAAAAATAAGCATAGAAGCATAAGCTGCAATCTGTTTTTTGTTCTATCTTTGCCACTGTAAAAAAACATACTGAATGGACCAAATAGGAGCATACATACCATATCTGATAATAGCAATAACCGTATTGACGAGTATCAAAGGATTTAATGACAGAGCATTCTTCGACAGATTGAAATTTAATGTCGGAGCCATATTGTCGCCTCCTCGCCAGTGGGATCGATTAGTGTCTTCAGCCTTTCTTCATGGAGACTGGATGCACCTGATTTTCAATATGATGACACTCTATTTCTTCTCCGACATCATCATGTATGCGATGGGTGTATGGCACTACTTGGGCATTTATTTCTTTGCCATCATCGGCGGAGGATTACTATCGCTATTGGTACACCGCAAAAACTATTATTACAGTGCCATCGGGGCATCGGGAGGAGTTGTCGGAGTATTGTTTGCCGCCATAGCTATTTTCCCTGAGATACCTATCCGGTTTATGTTTATCCCGATAGACATACCCGGTTGGATATTTGGTATCGCGTATTTGTTGTATTCAATATACGGAATGCGCAACTCGGTAGGTAATATAGGGCACGACGCACATATGGGAGGTGCTGCCATGGGCGTGTTGTGGATTGTCATTTTCTATCCTCAGGCATTAGCGGCAAACGCATTGTATATAGGTTTGATGATTATTCCGCTTGTAGCCCTTGCGGTAATGGTCTGGAAACAGAAATCCTGATCTCCTTTTTTTTGAAGATAGAGTGAACATAGATTTTTCAAGTTTGTTATAAAAGTATAATTAAGAAACAAAACCATTATGGGCAAAAATGATCCGATACAATACGATGAAGATGATGCTGTAAAGTTTATCCAAAATCGACTGCCACAAGAGGCAAAAAATAAATATTCTAATGATGAAATCAATTATGTGATTGATATCATATACGATTTCTACGAAGAAAAAGGTGTGATGAATATGGATGACGAAGACGAATCGTCTGTCGAAATTGATGAAGATGAAATGATAACTTATGTGATGAAAAGTATCAAAAAAGACAAATTCAAACATTTCGAAGAAGAAGATATAATATTTATAATTCAAGGAGAGTTAGCTTATTGCGAATCAATCGGAATTTTTGAAGACTAAATAGTTCAATAAAAGTTTATAAACCAAACAAAAACTTATTCTACAGTTATGAGAAATTATTCATTTATTGCAGCGATTATTCTTAGCTGCGCAGTTTTATTTTCAGCGTGTGATGCAAGTAATACAGCTAAGGGCGGAGGCATAGGTGCTGCTGCCGGAGCCGGATTAGGCGCAGGTATTGGAGCCATTATAGGTGGTGGTAAAGGTGCTGCATGGGGTGCCGGTATCGGAGCCGTAGCAGGTGGTACTGCCGGTGTTATTATCGGTAACAAGATGGACAAACAGAAAAAAGAATTGGAAGAAATCAATGGCGCACAAGTTGAGTCTATCAACGACGGTCAAGCTATTAAGGTTACTTTCGAATCGGGAATATTGTTTGCAACAAGCTCGAACACATTGAATGCTGCTTCTAAAACTGCATTGACAAGCTTTGCTGAATCATTGACCAACAATCCAGATACAGATGTAGAGATATACGGACATACTGATAGTACAGGTTCGGATAAGGTCAACAATCCGTTGTCAGAAAAAAGAGCGCAAGCCGTATATAGCTACCTTGTACAACAAGGCGTTTCAGGCAAACGTATGACATCTACAGGATTAGGATCTACAAGTCCGATTGCTGACAACACAACAGTAGAAGGTCGTGCCGAGAATCGTCGTGTAGAGGTTTATATCTTGCCTAACGAAAAAATGATTAAAGACGCGGAAGCAGGAAAATAAAAATAGCCTATTCTCCCTCAAAAGGGATAGAGAAAATATGGAAAAGAGATGTCTCAAAATGAGATGTCTCTTTTTTTATGGACAAAATAGTAAGAAAAGAACAATATTAAGAATTAACTTTGCATCATAAAGGTCTAAAAACGATATGGCATATATAATAAATATAGAGACAGCAACCGAAGTTTGTTCCGTGTCGGTAGCGAACGACAACGATATCATCTTCTATCGTGAAGAAACGGCAGGCCCATCACACGCCACCCTATTGGGAACGTATGTAGATGAAGCTGTCCGTTTCCTCCGGGAGAAAAACATCGCGCCTGATGCCGTCGCTGTCAGCTGTGGCCCCGGATCATACACCGGGTTAAGAATCGGAGTATCAGAGGCAAAAGGCGTTTGCTATGGATATAGTATTCCGATGATAGCCATAAAAACATTAGAAGTGATATCGAAAGCCGCCCTGATGTCATCTGCAACCTCGATTGAAAAAGCGACATTACTATGTCCGATGATTGACGCCCGCAGGATGGAGGTCTATGATGCCATATACAATACCCAATTGAATGAGTTAAAACCAACCTCGGCTGATATCATAGACGAGCATTCGTTTTCGGAGATACTCGACAGCAACAAGGTCGCCTTCTTCGGCAACGGGTCGGCAAAATGCAAGGATGTTATCACTCACAACAATGCTATATTTATCGATGGCGTATATCCAAGTGCTGCGGCAATGGTTCCCCTTTCGACAGAAGCCTATGAGCAGAAGAAGTTTGTCGATTCGGCTTATTTCGAACCATTCTATCTGAAAGATTTTGTGGCTACGATCCCCAAGAACAAGGTTCTCAACAGTAACTCATAACTTCCCCAATGCTATATCTCAAGCTTGACATCACCGCCGACACCCGATTGGGAATATGGAAGATTGATGAATCTGCCGAGGATTTAGCTTTGCTATTGACCGAGAAGCAGTGGCTGCAAGACGATGTATTCACGCTGAAATCGCCCAAACGTATTATAGAACGGCTGGCTGTCCGTGTTTTATTGAGGGAATTATTACAAGATGAATGTCGCATATTTTATCATCCGTCAGGCAAACCGTATTTGACTAACGGATACAACATCAGCATATCGCATACCGATGGTTATGTCGCTGTATTATTATCGAAAAGCAATATTTGTGGTGTCGATATAGAACATTTTTCGGAGCAAGTGAGGCGAGTGAAAAACCGTTTCGTTTCGGACAAAGAATATTTAGACAAGAACACAGAACTACAACATCTACTCCTTCATTGGTCTGCCAAAGAAACGGTGTATAAGATTGTAGACGATTCGACCATCATATTGAAAGAAGATGCAAAAGTTTACCCCTTCGGAGCAAGGGCAGTTCGATGTGTCGGCGTCAATGCCCGATAAACAGCAAACATACGTTATGAATTATAGGGTCGACAACGATTTCGTTTTGACCTATTGTTTCGAATCGAGATAATATTCGAACTCGAAAGAAAGGTTATCATATATCTCAACCTTTACAAGATCATCCAAAGTTTTATATTCTGATATACGGCTCAAAATATCGTCTGCAACCTCTTGCGAGTCGCGTCCTGTATATTTCAACACCAAGAGACAAGCATTCCGCACAAACAGATCATTCTCCGCCAAATCATCCCAGATATAGGGATACTCCTTAGTTGCAGGAGCAGAATCTATTTTCTTC
>CALNCC010000167.1 GCA_937875275.1 uncultured Dysgonomonas sp.
TTTCATACTGAAACCGTTCAACCCATTGGAGTTAAAAGTTAGAATAAAGAAAGCCTTGAAATGAAACCTTACTATCTGTATGTAGGCAATAAGGAGAACATAGCGGAACATTTTCATCAACTGCTGACCAAGACGACAGGATGTTCGCTGCATGTAACACCCAATGTGCTTTTGGTTGAAGAGAAATTAAGAGAGGCAGAGCCGGAATCTCCGATAATCCTTTTTTTTGAAAAAGAATCGTTGTCAACCGACACAAATATATTACACTATCTCAGGTCTCAAAAAAGAAGTCTGTACATATTGTTGGTAACAAACCAATTGTCAGCAGACGAAAGCCGGGCATATTTCAAGTCGGGTATACAATATACAATCTCTCCAAATGCTACCGAGAGTGCTTTTTCGTACATAATATCTCTCTCCGAAAATATTTTTCCTAAAATACATGTCGAAGATATTCCGGTAAAAGACACTTCATTCTATTATAAGATGCCGACAGGAAAACGGATCTTTGACATTGCATCATCTTCTTTTGCTCTCATATTACTTCTTCCCCTATTTACTCTGATTGCATTGATAATCAAAATAGAAAGCAGAGGAGTTATCATATACCGATCGAAGCGAGTGGGTACAAACTACAAGACATTTGACTTTTTCAAATTCAGATCGATGTATATCGATGCCGACAACCGGCTCAAAGAACTTCAATCATTGAATCAATATCAAAGCGTTGAGGATCAGGGGCAGCAGGAGAAAGGAAATGATGCGAACACCCTTCCTGTTGACGGTGATGTACCTACCGAGGAAGTGTTGGTTGGGGATGATATTTTGGTGACAGAGAAAGAGTATATACGAAACACACATATACACAAACAGAATGCATTTGTTAAACTTGAGCATGATCCGCGAGTAACTAAAATCGGTCGTATCTTAAGAAAATACAGTTTGGATGAACTTCCTCAACTATTTAATGTTCTAAAGGGTGATATGTCTATTGTTGGCAATCGTCCTCTACCTCTCTACGAGGCAGAACTACTGACAAATGATGAGAGCATCGAGCGTTTTGCTGCTCCGGCAGGTATAACAGGACTTTGGCAAGTAGAAAAACGTGGAGACCCCGGCAAATTGTCAGCAAGGGAAAGAGTGTTACTTGACATAAACTATGCAGAACATTATTCGATATGGATGGATATTAAAATCATATTAAAAACGGTTACGGCATTTATACAAAAAGAAGATGTTTGATTCGATATTTATTAACAACAGATGATATTTTTATATGAAAAAGAAACTACTATTCATCCTTTATATATTTTTAGCTTCGACCATGAATGCCCAAACTGACGCTGACGTATTGGATTCTGTTGACTACGACAATCTGAAGCTGCCCCCGTTAGATGTGCTGTTCGAAAATGCTCGTAAAAGTCCGATGGTAGAATTGTATGAAGTGAAAATGGAGGAAGAATCCTCTGCCTTGAAAACAGAAGAGCGCAGCTGGTTGAAATATTTCAAGGTAGGAGGTATGTGGCAATATGGACGAGTGGGTATCAACTCTACTTTTTCTGACGACTACACACCTTTATTTTACCAATATTCCGGAGCTAAGCAAAATTTATATAATGCAACTGCCAGCATATCAATTCCCTTAGATGACCTTTTTGACAGAGGGAACCGAATAAAGCGTCAAAAATTAAAAACAAAAGCGACAAAAGTCGAAATAGAAAAATGGCATGACGAACAGAAAATACGGATTATTGAAATTTATACACAAGTAGTAAAAGAATTGTCTGTCTTGAAAACAAAGGCTGAGACGTTATCTTTTGCAAATGCCCAATTTGAAGTTATATCCAACGATTTCGAAAATGGAAATGCAGACATCAGCAATCTGAATACGATGAAAAAGATACAAACCGATGCATTGGAAAATTATCAAGAAACCCGATCGCAACTAAATAGGGGTATACTGCAACTTGAGATACTAAGTAAAACGAAAATCATCAAATAAAAGCCCATTCCCGATATGAATATATTATTGCACATATTTCGTTTCATATACCGTATTCGTTGGTGGATCATCATCGCCCCGATAATAGTTACGGCAGTTGTTGTTTGGAAAACCCGCAATATGGAACAGACATACCATTCCGATATGACAATATATACGGGTGTGGTATCTGGTTATGGCATAGAATCCGAAGAATTCAATTCGCAAAATTGGAACATACTAAACAACACATTGCAGAATATAGTAAACATCATTACTTCAAAAGAGACATTGAAGAAAGTTGCCATCCGCCTGTATGCTCGCAATATGATACATGGCAATCTCGATAAAGATAATGAATACATCAAGGCGGAACATTATAAAGCATTACTCGCCACAACTCCAGAGGATGTTAAGAAACTCATCGATAAGTCTTCTGAAGATAAAACCGTTCAGAACTTATTGGCATACGAAATTCCTACCCATGATAATTTCATATACGGGTTGTTTCATTACAGCTACACCGCTTTGCAGCACATAAATGTGAAAAGAATTGATAATAGCGACATTTTAGAAGTTACATATTCATCCAACGATCCGGGTATTGTTTATCAGACATTAAAAATACTGAACGAGGTATATGTAGAAGAATATAAAACGATACAATTTGGTTCAACCAATAATGTGATTAAATATTTCGAACAAGAACTAAAAAAAGTAGGTAGGGAATTGCAACAGAAGGAGGACTCTCTGACAGCCTACAACATCGAAAATAGGGTAATAAACTATGATAAACAGACCGAAGAGGTTACATCTTTAGATCGTGAATACGAATTGCGTTATCAGGACGTTCTGATGGCTTACAATAGTGCGCAAGCAGCAATAAAACATCTCGACGAAGGGCTCAATGAAAACCAAAAAACGATTAAAAGTAACACAGAATTTCTATTCCGCCTCAAGAAGATTTCCGATCTGAGTGCTACTATATCGGAAATGAAAACATTTAATCAGGACTCGTTAAAGCAACCAACGAATGCAGTTCATAGTCTCGACGATTACAAAGACCAATTGAAGCAAGAGGAAACCGATTTCAAAAGTTTTGCAACGGAGTACAGTAACAGAAAGTATACTAAGGATGGGTATCCGACATCCAATTTTGTTTCTCAATGGATAGATGAATTGTTGAAATTTGAAAAAGCAAATGCAGAGATCAAGGTTATGGAAGATTTCAAGACCGAACTTGACTTGCTGTATTCACATTTTTCGCCCATTGGTTCTACAATAAAAAGACAAGAACGGGCAATCAACTTTACTGAGCAATCTTATCTTTCCATTTTGGGGAGTTTAAATGCTGCGCGATTGCGTCTCAAAAGCCTTGAAATGAACTCTGCCTCGCTCAAAGTATTGAATCCGTCGACATTTCCTCTCGACTCGGAACCGACTAAACGTAAAACTATTGTTGCCGGAGCGTTTTTCGGAAGCGTTGTCTTCATTTTTGGAATATTTCTTTTAATAGAATTGCTTGACCGAACACTACGAGACCGAAATCGTACAGAAAGTATAACATCAACAAAGGTTCTATCCGCTTTCCCGCGTCCGGGTAAGCTAAGGCAACGCATATATGATAAAGCCTGCCGGGAGAAAGCAGCCCAGCAACTTGCTAATCAGCTATATGGGTATTTGTCGACAGACCGGGAAACGAATATTATAAATCTGTTGAGTATAGACGAACTGAGCAACAGCAACGAGGTTGCGGAAGAACTGCTGGCATATTGGAAAGATCAAGGTATCGGAGTTTCTATCGTCAGTTGTGAATCAGATTTTAATGTATCGTCTAAAGAATTTTTGTTTGCGCAACAATTGAAAAATATTACATCTGCCCACAACGATGTAGTCATTGTGGTGCATGCTCCATTGAAAGAAACCCCTATTCCTCGTCCGCTATTAAATGAGGCTTCGATTAATCTTCTTATCGTCAGAGCCGATAAGGGATGGAAAGATAGCGACCAGATATTATTGGATGACTTGAAGAAAGTGGAAGATAAAACTCCTACATCAATTTGCCTATTCAATTCCGACAAGATTGTCGTTGAAGAATTTACCGGACTATTACCTCCATATAGCGTATTTCGAAAATTAGTACATCGTTACTATCAGTTAGGGTTAACTTCTGCAAAGTAATAAGTAATGAGCGATCCTTTGCACAAAAATCCGATATCGTTCAACAAAGCGGTCATCTATACATCAATTATAGCTGGCCTCGTGTTGATGACCTTTCTGATTTGGAGATCAGGATTAGCCACAGGACTATTGTTTGCGTGTATCCCTTTTGTATGCCTCATCATCATTGCTTTCATTAAAAAACCCATTGTCGCATATCTATACTTGTATGTGGTTAATTTTCTGATTATGGGAATTGGCAGATATGTCAACTTGCCTATCCCTCCGGGAGTCATTGTTGATATCTCGATTCTAATGACATTGCTGTTCTTATTTTTCCATACATTATACGGCAGAATAGATTGGAGACGGGCAATTCATCCTTTGTTCTTTCTTTCGCTCATATGGTTGCTATACTGCTTTGTCGAGGCCCTAAACCCCTCATCTTCTGTTGGTCAGTGGGCTACTTCTGTACGAAGTATTGCCATTTATATATTTCTATTTCCGATACTGACCTCTGTGATATGTAACCGTTACAAACACCTCAAAATATTTCTGTTGGTTTGGGCTGTACTGGTATTATTTGCTGTGTTGAAAGCCTTCGTCCAGAAATATCATGGTTTCGATTCAGCCGAACTCGCATGGTTAACTCTATCCGGAGGACATACACATCTCATCCACTCCGGCATCAGGTATTTTTCTTTCTTTACCGACGCGGCCAATTTTGGTTGTCATATGGCTTTTGCGTTTGTCGTTTTCTCTATTTCCGCAATCTATATAAAATCGACTAAGCTACGAGTCTTTTTTACGATTGTGTCCATCGCCGCGATATATGGCATGATGATATCAGGTACCCGTACTGCCATAATTATTCCATTTGTAGGCTTCACTTGTTTTGTCCTCATTGTTCGCCAATGGAAATGGATTATTGCAGGTTGTGCAGTATTGGTAGCAACATTCATGTTTTTCAATTTCACATATATAGGGCAGGAGAATACATCAATCCGGCGTATGCGAACAGCCTTTCGCTTCCAACAAGATGCATCCTATCAGGTAAGAATAGACAATCAGGGAAAGATGGCTCAATTTATGGGAGACTATCCTTTCGGACTTGGGCTGGGTTCATCAAAGCACGCCGAAGAAGATGGTTTACTATACAATATTGCAACTGATAGTTCTTTGGTGTATATTTGGGTTGAGACCGGTATCGTGGGCTTGATTTTATATCTTGCTATTCTGCTATTCATCCTCATTCTCAGCATATATTATATTCTGAGAAAACTGAAGCACCCTGAACTCAAGGGAATTGTAACCGCTATCACCGCCGGATATGCGGGCATGTTGGTTGCGGGATATGCAAATGAAGTACTCCATCAGTTCCCTACCGGACCAACGATATATATATGCTTGGCTTTCATTATGATGAGCCCTTTACTTGACAAGGAACTGAGAAATGAAGGATAATATAAAACTGTCAATCATCACAGTCAACTATAACGGACTGAAGGATACCTGCGACTTTATCCGATCGGTGCAGTCGTCTGAGATTACAGTGCCTTACGAACTGATTGTCGTAGACAATGGCTCGAAAGAAAATGAGGCTGCAATATTACAACAACAATACCCGTCAGTCAATACTATTCGCAGTCATCGGAATTTAGGCTTTGCCGGAGGAAACAATATCGGTATCAATCTCGCATCGGGTGATTACATCTATCTGCTCAACAATGACACTCTTCTACCTGCGAACGGTGGGACTCAGATTCTTTCGATAATCCGCTTTTTCGAAGATAACCCAAGGGTCGGAGCCATATCTCCTAAGATATTATACACAGACACTCCTGATCTTCTTCAATTTGCCGGTAGTACGCCTCTATCTCGATATACATTGCGAAACGAGCAGATAGGTTATCGGTTAAAAGACAATGGGTTATATGACACCCCAACCCCGACTCCTTATATGCACGGCGCAGCAATGTTTCTGAAGCGCGAAGTTGTACTGACAGCCGGTCTGATCCCCGAATGTTATTTTCTCTACTATGAAGAATTAGATTGGTCTGTGCGTATTAGTGAAAAATTTGATCTTTACTATTTCCCCTATGCTATAATATATCATAAAGAAAGCAGTAGCATAGGACAAGACAGCCCGCTGAAAATATATTATCTCTATCGTAACCGACTGTTGTTTGCTCATCGCAACAGCAAAGGGATCGAACAATTATTGACGAAAGCCTATCTGACTTTTATCGCAGCTCCGTACAATGCATTCAAATATATATTACACGGCAAATCGAAGTTGGCAATTGCCATCGTCGAGGGTGTTTATTCTTATTATACCACATCATTCAAATAAGCTATGTTATGATGACGATATTATCCTTTTTAGACTCTGTTTGCTATCTGGTACTATTTGTTTTCATCATATACCTTTTTATATTCTCTTTGTTTTCGTTGAAAAAGAAGAAAACATATTATCCCGAAGCCAAGCTAAACCATCGCTTTATTGTCCTTTTCCCAGCTTACGAGGAAGATGCTGTGATCGTACACAATGTCAGAGATTTTTTCAAACAAGATTACCCTCGCGACAAATATGATGTCCTCGTCATTTCTGACCACATGAAGGATTCGACGATAGACGAATTGAAAAATACAGGTGCAAAAGTCTTAGCTGTCAATTTTGTAGAGAGCACCAAGGCTGCCGCACTCAACTTCGCGATGCAAAATATGGAAGATGGTCAATACGACGTGGTTGTGATTATGGATGCGGACAACAGAGCCGAGCAAACTTTTCTGCAATTGCTGAACAACGCTTATGATTTTGGAATAAAAGCGATGCAGACACGCCGGATTGCGAAAAACAAAAATACAGATGTGGCACTTTTAGACGCAGCAAGCGAGGCTATCAACAACTCCATATTCCGTCAAGGACATGTCAATGCCGGATTGTCCTCGGCACTGAGTGGATCGGGCATGGCATTCGACTTTAAGTGGTTTAAACATAATATAAAAAGTGTACATACAGCCGGTGAAGACAAAGAAATAGAACTTCTGTTACTCTACGACAATATCTATATAGACTACTTGGACTATGTGTTGGTCAGAGATGAAAAAACACAAGAGGCTGCTGCCTTTTCGCGTCAACGGCAAAGGTGGCTTTTCTCTCAATACGAGACATTGAAGATCGGGCTGAGACGACTACCTCAAGCCCTGATCAGTAGAAATATAGACTTCAATGGATACTGTTGCCTCGGATCATTATTCTCGGCATAATACCTCCGATCATACTTCTCTGCCTTTTTGTAGAGTGGCAAGCTGCGATCAAATGGATCGGACTTTATTTCATATTTTTAGTTAGTCTCAGTTTAACTTTGCCCGACGAACTATACGATAGGCAACTGTGGAAGGCTATAAAAAAGTTGCCTTTACTTTTTGTAAAGATGTTCTTTAATTTTTTCAGAAGAAAACGAAAAGATGAGGGATTTATACATACCTTGCATAGAGAAGAGGAATGAAAATGAAGATAGCAATTGAAGCCCAACGGATATACAGACCCAACAAGCATGGAATGGACTTTGTGGCACTCGAATTGATTCGGGCTCTGCAAAGTATTGATGCTGTAAACGAGTATTATATTTTGGTAGCTGAGGGAGAGGATAAGTGCTTTGTGTCGAAGAACAACTTTCAGGTTGTAGAAATATCTTGTTCCAACTATTTGCTATGGGAACAAATAGCATTACCTCTGGCCTTGAGAAAAATTGCTCCCGACATAGTCCATTGCACATCGAATACAGCACCGCTATACTGTCCGTACCCCTTGGTCCTGACCCTGCATGATATCATCTTCCTTGAGCAAAAAATAGGTGCAAACAAATCTTTATATCAGAATTTAGGGCGGATCTATCGACGTTTTGTCGTGCCGAAAGTGGTTCGTAAAGCTGGAAAAATTATTACTGTATCAGATTTTGAGCAGGGACAAATAAGGAAGGGGTTACCTATGTCGTCAGACAGAATAGTAACCGTATACAACGGTGTGGGGCATCAATTCCGGCTAATAGCTGATGACGAAAAAATATGCCGTAAATATATTTCCCAAAAAGGATATATTTTCTTGTTAGGAAATACCGATCCTAAGAAAAATATATACAGAGCCTTAAGTGCTTATGCGATGTATGCTCGGCGGACAGCCAATCCCCGTCCGTTGTTAGTTGCCGATTTAAGCTCAGAGTGCCTGAATGATATGCTGAACAAGGGTAATGTGAATGATATATCGCCATTGATACATATTACGGGTTATATAGCAAACAGCGACTTACCCATCATTTACAACGATGCTCATGTTTTCCTGTACCCGTCTCTACGCGAAAGTTTCGGACTCCCGGTACTGGAGGCGATGGCTTGCGGAACACCTGTTGTTACATCTACAACATCAGCTCTGCCTGAGATTGCCGGAGTAGGTGCAGCCCTTGTTAATCCCGAAAGCACCGAAGATATTGCCAATATGCTGATCCGCTTAGACACGGACAAGGAATACTATAACTCGTTAACCGAATATGGAATTGACAGAGCTAAATTATTTTCGTGGGAAAGAACTGCTTCACAAATAAAACAGCACTATGATGAGATACTTAAAAGATAATCTGACAAAGAAAATCGAGCAGAATAAAAAGCTGAAGTCTTTTGTGCATAATTGCCTTATGCATCCGGTGAAAACACGTCCCCGTCTGTGGGTGAGAATGTTGCAACCGTTGTACATAAAGAGGGGCAAAAGAGCCGTAATATACAGCAGTGTCAGAAGAGATTTAGTGCCATTTCGCAATTTCCGGTTGGGAGACTATTCCGTTGTCGAGAGTTTTTCGGTACTCAACAATGCTGTTGGAGATGTCTGCATTGGAAATCACTCTCGCATAGGCATCGGTAATACGATAATCGGCCCTATACAGATAGGTAATCATGTAAATATAGCTCAGGGTGTTGTGCTATCCGGGCTAAACCACAACTATGATGATGCCACACGCAATATTTCGGATCAGGGTGTTTCAGTGTCGTCAATCACGATTAATGATGATGTATGGATCGGGGCAAATGTTTGTGTGTTGGCTGGTATTACAGTAGGGAAACATGTTGTTATTGGAGCCGGATCGGTCGTAACCAAAAATATTCCCGACTATTGCATCGCAATAGGTAATCCGGCTCGCGTTGTGAAAAGGTATGATTTGGAGAAAGGAAAATGGGTTAAAGAATAGAAAACTATGAAAATCTGTTTTATTTGTGATTCGATTTTTTCGTTTGGCGGTGTGCAGCGGGTACTCGCTGTAATATCCAAAGCTCTGTCTGCAAATCATTCTGTTACAATATTAACGATGGATGATCCTGCAAATGAAGATATGAGCATGTATGACCTCAATCAGTCCGCCGTTGCTATTCGTTACTTCAAATATCCTCATGTTCCTTTATATAAATTATTTCCCAACAAAGTATACAGTTTTCTCTACAAGAAATTGCCATTGAAGAATAAGTTCACCTCTAAGTTATACAGTTACAGTTCTTTTCCACCCACATATCGTAAGTTGTTAGTTTCACAGATGAACAATGAAAAATATGATGTAATAGTAGGGGTTCATGCTTTCATCGCACTGCGGTTAGCTATTGTGCGGCAACAACTAAAAGCGCAGAAGGTTGTCGGGTGGATGCATAATTCCTATGATGCTTTTTTCAATACCCGAAAAGTTTTTTTGTGGGAACAGAAAGATCAATTCCGGCACGAAATGCCTAAACTTGATCGCATAATCGTATTGAGTGAAAATGATAAGCTGCACTATCAGAACGAAATGCAATTGGCAACAACAGTCGTGCCTAATCCTTTAACCATAGAGGCTGCTGCGAAATGTGATATATCAGCTAAAACATTTTTGGCTGTGGGACGACTAACCTATGCCAAAGGCTTCGATATACTCATCAATGCCTTTTCTGATTTTGCGAAACAAAACAATGAGTGGACGCTGAATATTGTAGGTGAAGGAACGGAAAAACAGAAACTGTTAGAGATAATTAAAGCAAAACAATTAAACAGCAGGGTGTCAATATATCCCTTTACAAAGGATATTCAGGATTACTATTCTTCCTCATCGGTCTTCGTTCTTAGCTCGAGATGGGAAGGTATGCCGCTTGTTATGAACGAAACGATGGCATACGGACTGCCTATCATAGCGTCAGACCTGCCGGTGATAAAAGAAATTCTTGATAAACAAACTAATGCTTTAATATTTGAGTCGGGAAACAAAGCCGATCTGGCAACTAAGCTTTGTCAAATTGTGAACATGGATTTAGAGTCGATGAGTAAACATTCCATTGAGGTCTCGAAACGTTTTAGCCTACCGTCTGTTATAGCAAGATGGGAAAATATCATTAAGTAACCAACCCGAATGAGTTCGATAAAGAAACAATTATTCTCTGGCGTATTCTATACAGCTCTGTCTAAATATTCAGGGATTGTTGTTTCGTTGATTGTTACGGCTATTCTTGCCCGACTGTTATCTCCCGACGATTTTGGTGTGGTGGCAATCGCATCCGTCGTAATTTCGTTTTTCAATATATTCACAGATATTGGGCTTTCTGCGGCAATCATACAGCATAAGAATCTGTCTAAGCAAGATCTATCCGATTTGTTCACATTTACCTTTTGGTGCGGTATTATTCTTGCCGGAGGATTCTTTATTTTGTCCATTCCTATTGCAAATTATTACGAACATTCGATTCTCAGTAATATATGCAAAATCCTTTCTGTAAACCTATTTTTCTCTTCCGTAAGCATTGTGCCAAATGCTCTGTTTTATAAAAATAAAGAGTTCAGGTACATTGCCATTCGAAGTCTGTCTATCCAGTTTGCGGGAGGAATTTTTTCCGTAGTTTTCGCTCTATTGGGTGGTGGCATATATGCCTTGTTGATCAATCCTGTACTATCTTGCATATTGCTGTTCATCATATCCATCAAGCGTTATCCGCAGAGATTATCTTTGTTCTTCAACATAAGTCCTATACGAAAGATATTCAGTTATTCTGTCTATCAATTTCTGTTTGGTACAATTGTATATTTCAGTCGTAACCTCGACAAACTCTTGATTGGCAAATATCTGAATATGACAGCACTGGGTTATTATGAAAAGTCATATCGGCTAATGATGCTTCCGTTACAAAATATAACTCAGGTCATAACGCCTGTTATGCACCCGATATTAAGCGATCTGCAAGATGATAAAAGACAATTGACATCGGCTCACGAAAAGATTGTGAAGATATTGGCTGCCATTGGTTTTCCTCTAAGTGTATTTCTGTTCTTTTCGGCACGGGAAATAATACTTTTTCTGTTTGGAGAACAATGGATACCATCCATCTCTGTTTTTCAAATACTAAGTTTGTCCGTTGGAATGCAGATTGTATTATCATCCTCAGGGTCTATTTTCCAAGCGGCCGGAGACACTAAAAGCTTGTTTGTCTGCGGACTATTCTCCGCTCTAATAAATACGATCGGAATCCTGCTCGGAGTATTTTACTTCAAAACCTTAGATGCAATAGCCATATCCATCAATATAACTGTCCTTCTCGGCTTCATTCAGTCCTATATTTACATGTATGTCGTTACACTGAAACAGAGTATATATCCCTTTATCAAACTTTTCGTTTTGCCACTGATTATATCATTGGTATTTGTCATAGTATTTTTTATCATCAATCACTATACGGCGCATATAAATATAGTGATCTCGCTATCGATAAAAAGTCTCATATTTGTAATCATATGGGGAATCTACATCCAGTATACGGGCATATACGATGTAAAGAATAGAATTACAAAACTCGTATCACACCAGAGTAAATAGACATTCCCATTGTAAGACGCACTATAATTCGGACCGAACATCAAAGATTGTCAACAAAAAGACTACTTTTGTTATATAGTTTAAAAAAAAACCAGAGTACAATGAAAGGACTTTTTCTTGTTTTCCACGGATTCTCTGCTTCTAACGGTATAATAAAGAAAGTTATAGCCCAAGTAAAAGCATTGAATGTCGCCGGCATAGAAACCTCCTTATGTAATTACAGTGTACAAGAAAATGGTGATCGTTGTTGGCTGGTAGACAACAAGATATTATCGAATCTCGGTAGTGGATTGATTGCAAAAATTAAAAAAAGATTCTGCTATACATCAATATATCAACATATAACGAGGAATAATATATCCTTCTTATACGTCCGATACGATCATAATGCCTCGCCATTTCTCATCCGATTTATAAAACAGGTGAAGCTGTCGGGTGCAAAAGTCGTAATGGAGATACCTACATATCCGTATGACAATGAATATGTAGGCTTTTTCGATAAAGTGAATTTGTTTGTCGATCGTTGTTTCCGCAAACGCTTGGCTCAGCATTTAGATGCAATCGTTACCTTCTCGAACGAGAAAATAATATTCGGACAGAGAACGATTCGAATCTCTAACGGGATTGATTTTTCTACAATTTCGCTGAAAAAAGAAAGCGGCAATGAAAATGAAATTCATCTGATAGGTGTCGCCGAGATTCACTATTGGCATGGCTTTGACAGAGTTATTACCGGACTGATTGAGTATTACAAATCTGCACCAAAGTGCAATGTTTACTTTCACATTGTTGGCTCTTTTGCCGAAAAGGCGGAGGAAATAAGAGTTCATAACCTGATCATAGATGGTAGTATAGCTCAGTACATCATTTTCCACGGATCTATATATGGAGCAGAACTTGAGCAGATATTCAATGTCTCCGACTTTGCGATAGGGAGTTTAGCCCGGCATCGGAGTGGTATTACACACATAAAGACACTGAAGAATCGGGAATATGCTGCGCGAGGAATACCGTTCGTTTATTCAGAAACAGATGATGATTTCGACTCTATGCCGTACATACTGAAAGCCAAAGCTGATGAGACCCCTATTGACATCTATCGGATAGTCCGATTTTGTAAAGAAGAACATTACGCTGCCGAAGATATTCGAAAGAGTATAGAGCATCTTTCGTGGGAGAAGCAGATGAAAAAGGTTGTGGAACAAGCAAAACTTCTGAGTCATGATGTCTAAGCATATTTATTTACTCGAATGTTGTTTTATAATAGAATAGAAATAAAGCCTTTAAACAAATAAAGATGAAGTGGTACACAAAATATCTGCAAGTCTACAATCAAAAATATGACCGACAAAAACAGGAGTCAATCATTGATGATATACACACAAAGATACAACGCCTGCAAAGCGATTCGCCCATAGCAACAATCTCTGTGATAGCGTATAATGAAGAAAGTACACTGCTGGCATGTCTTTGGTCGTTGAGTGAGATGCAGTGCAGATATCCGATAGAAATTATCGGCATCAATAATAACTCGACTGACAGAACAGCAGAAATATTCCATTTGACAGGAGTTCGCTGTTATACCGAACTAACTCCCGGATGTGGGCACGCACGCCAATGTGGACTGACCAATGCCAAAGGTAAATATCACATAAATATAGATTCGGACACAATGTATCCGCCTCGTTATACCGAAACGATGATAAATGCATTGGAAAGAGAAGGTACGATAGCCGTTAGTTCATTGTGGAGTTATCTGCCCAGCAAAGGTTATCCGAAGGTCGCACTGTTCTTTTATGAACTGTTCAGAGATATATTTTTGTATTTACAATCTTTCAAACGTCCCGAATTGAGTGTGCGTGGGGCATTTTTTGCCTATTCTACTAAGGACGCACAACAGATAGGTATCCGTACCGATATAATAAGAGGAGAGGATGGAACATTGGCATTAGCTCTTAAAAAGACGGGGAGAATAAAATTGATTTGTAATAGGAAGGCAAGAGCGGTCACTGACTATGGTGTACTTGAAACTGAAGGAGGCATTATCAATAGCTTTAAAAATAGAATAATAAAAGCATTCAAGAATATTCCGGGGCTATTCACCGCAAAAAAGCGTTACGAAGACAGTGAAGACAACCTTCTCCCCAAAAACAAAAGATAGCTGAATGTGTTGTATTCATACAGAGTTTAATGTTTACTGAATAATTTTCCATGATAATATGACTTTGATTTTAACTTTTTGTTTTTGGATATGCATATTTCTTGTATTTTACACATACATAGGATATGCTGCATTGATATCTATCATGGTCAAGATCAAAGAGCTGTTTGTAAGTGCGTGCCCAATGAAAAATTATAGGGAAGAGGACTTTCCTGACGTTACACTCTTCATCACGGCTTATAACGAAGAAAATGTCGTTGCCGAGAAAATGACGAATATAGCGGCTATTGACTATCCGAAGGACAGGCTGAAAATAGTTTGGGTTACGGACGGGAGTACCGACAATACAAATAAATTGCTGGGAACGTATAACGATATAACTATTCTCTTCGAACCGCAACGAAAAGGTAAAACAGCGGCAATCAATCGTGGAATGACCTTTGTAGACACGCCTTTTGTCATATTCTCGGATGCTAATTCCCTCATCAACCCGGAGGCTATCAGGCTGATGATGAATAAATTTACAAACAAAACCGTCGGGGGTGTTTCGGGTGAAAAAAGAATATCATCATCAATAAGTGATGGAATAACCTCACACGGAGAAAATGTATACTGGCAATACGAATCGAAACTGAAAGACATGGATTCCCGTTTTCATAGTGTTGTAGGCGCAGCCGGAGAACTGTTCGCAATCCGCCGTGATCTTTTCGACCCCATACCGGAAGATTCTTTACTCGACGATTTCATCCTTTCCATGCGTATTGCAAAAAAAGGATTTTGCATCGCATACACCAAAGACGCTTATGCTATCGAAAGAGGTACAATAAACATAAAAGAAGAACAAAAACGAAAGACGCGAATTTCTGCCGGTGGATGGCAATCTGTTTTCAGGTTGTATGAACTATTGGATATATTCAGGTATGGTAAACTAAGCTTTCAATATATATCCCATCGTGTTTTGCGCTGGACCATCACACCTTTTGCCTTATTTCTTTTATTGCCTGTCAGTTTCATTCTATACATCACTGGGGAATCTCTCTGTACCTTCTATGGATTTATTTTCTTTACCCAAGTTTTTTGTTATTTATTGGCCTATTGCGGCTACATCTTTCAGAAAAAAAACATCAGGAAAAAGATATTTTATATCCCGTACTATTTTGTGTTTATGAATACAAGTGTTTTCTATGGATTGATATATTTATTGAGAAATAAGGGAACCGGTGTATGGGAAAAAGCGACCCGATATTAAGGAACTGTTTAAATTTTAGTGAATGAAGCACCTTCGATTTAAAACAGCTCATTTTATACTCTAAAATCAAATTCTGGAGAAATCTGAATTACGACTAAAAAAACGGAATTATGGATGATACTAATACTAACGTTTTACACGATTCGGCTAATGCCGAGAAACTATTAAAGATGACCACAGACACCCTCATTCTGTTAAAGAATGACGGAATATGTGTCGACTTAATTGTAAAAACAGAAAATCCGTACATCAATGAGAAAAAACATCTGATAGGAAAGAATATTCTCAGATTTTTCCCAAAAGAGACGATCGAATATCTGAAGCCTGAGCTGGAAAGAGTTATTGCAACAGGCGAAATGTCGAATAAAAATTACGATCTTCCTTCCGAAAATAGGATGTATTATTTCAAATGTATTATTTACAAATATGATGATGAACACATCCTCTTGCAATATCGTGATATAACCCAACGTAGCCAAATGAAAAAACGCCTGGAGGTGGCAAATATCAGATTGGAAGAGGTAGAACGGGCTGCAAAGATAGGTCATTGGAGCTATAACACACACAGCCGGATAGTTGAATACTCGGGATATACAGGAGCTATATTCAGCAAAGACGGAGAGAAAAGCAGTATTTCGATAGACGAGATACTCTCTTATCTGCATCCCGACGACAGAGCGTCTTTTATGACTAATGCAAGCCAAGCCGATATAACCGGACATGTCTGGGAATATCGTATCATCAACAAGAAAACAGCATACGTACGTCTAAAAATAGTGAATGAGCGTATCGAGAATGGAGTACGCATCGTAGAAGGATATACTCAGAATGTAAGTGATCTCATAGAACGCCGAAATGAGTTGGAGATGGTGATGTCTGTAGTCAATCATTCGACAGAGAGTATCTATGCCTGCAAAATGGATGGAACACTGATTTTCGCAAATCAACTTTGCCGCAAACAAAATGGAATTTCCATAGATGCCGATATAACAAAATTGAAGGCGCATCAAATGCTGAAAAATATTCACAGTCAGGATCTATGGAACCAATTTGCAAAAGATATCATCTTCAACAACAACATCCTCAAATATACATGTACTCAACCTTATCCGGCATATAACATTATCGCATCCGATTGTATTTCATATGTGATAAAGAACGGAATAGGAGAAGATATTGTATGGAGTTTCAGACGCGACATTTCCGACCAACTGCGTTATGAAGAAGAACTTATGCATGCAAAAGAATTGGCTGAAGAATCTGACAGATTAAAATCAGCATTCATATCGAATATGAGCCACGAGATACGTACCCCGCTGAATGCGATTGTGGGTTTTAGTGGTATTATAGCCCAAACAAATGACGAAAAAGAGCGGAAGGAATATTATAAAATAGTGGAATCGAATAGCAATCAACTGCTACATCTTGTAAATGAAGTATTGGAACTTTCGCGTATGGAATCAGGCAGAGGCGTAGATTTCGAGAAGACGGCTATAAACCTGAATGACCTATGTTCCGAATTGCAAACGAGCCATCAACTATGCTGTACGACAGCTCATCTGTTTTTCGACAAGCCCGACTATGATTATGATTTGATTACTGACAGACGAAGATTGATGCAAGTATTATCTAACCTGATCGTAAATGCCATAAAGTTTACACCTAAGGGAAGCATTCACTTTGGATATATACTTCTCGACAAAAGCGTCGAATTTTACGTTCGCGACACAGGTATCGGTATACCGGAACAACAATTAGGCAAAGTATTCGATCGATTCGTTAAGCTCAACGATTTTGCTCCAGGCAGCGGGTTGGGATTATCTATTTGCCGGGCTATCGTTGAAAAATTGGGTGGGCAGATCGGTGTAGAATCGATATTGGGAGAAGGTACAACCTTCCGATTTACAGTTCCCATCTAAAAATATTAATACTCTTATGGGCAAGAGAGTTTTATTCAGTCTGTTCGACTACATTGGGGGGATAATAACGATTATCCTCTCTTTCATTTGTTGTTTTTCATTTCTGTCTAAGTTTATCCATCCGTCTCAGATCATAACCTTCCAATGGATAAGCCTATTTCTGCCAGTACTCTTGATTCTCAATGGCGGCATACTTATCTTTTGGCTGATTCGCCGAAAAAAATGGTTCTGGTTTCCTCTTATCGCTCTCATCTCTAATTTTTGGTTCTATCCATCTGTCATCAATTGGTCTTTCTCTTCCGGCGACAGAGAATCGTCATTAGAAAAAATTAACATAGTAACATATAATATACACGCATTCCGATATGACAAGTCGGCACAGGGTGTATCTACATTCATAAAACACAAGAATGTAGATATATTATGCCTTCAGGAAATACCGGCAGACATGACAGAGGATAAGTTATCCGAGATATTTCCTTTTCTTCCTTATGTGGCAATAACAAAATCATCGGATAATTCGATTAGAACATCCATATTGAGTAGGTATCCAATAATAAATACGAATACAATATCTTTTACAGAGAGGGTTAATTGTGCTCTGGCAGTAGATATGGAGATAGGAGGTAGGACAATATCGGTAATCAACTGTCATCTGCAAACGACAAACTGGAATCAGCGCAGCCTGATTGTTGCAAAAGAAAACCCCATTGATCGCGGCTATCTTTTCCCCAACATACAACGAAAAGTAATGGAACAGAATTTTGCTTTCAGAGCACAGCAAGCAGATTCTCTGAAGCGACTGATAGAAAAGAACGCTCATCCGGTCATTGTTTGCTGCGACATGAACGATACTCCGGCATCGTATGTCTATCACAACATGAAAGGGCAGTTAACAGACAGTTTCCATTCGGCGGGATATGGATATACCTATACTTACAGATATATGTGTAACTTGCTGAGAATCGATTATATATTTTACTCTTCCGATCATTTTAATGGAATACTACACGAATCGCCTGATATCAATTATAGTGATCATAATCCGGTTATAGCGACTCTTAGTCTCACTGATTAAGCTTCGCTGTCATGTTTGATTGGTATTCTGAAACCAAAGCAAGATCCGGCATTTTCTTCCGAGTGAAAGAACAGGCTACCACGATGTAGTTGAATAAACTGATTGGTAATCAACAAGCCTAAGCCCGAGCCATCCTCGCTATGTGCGCCATATACCGTGCCGTGCAAAAGCGAATCTGTCAAGGCTTTCTGATCTTCAGCACTGATTCCTTTACCATTATCATAAACCTCAACCACAACATCGTCTCCATCAATTTTCAGATAAAGATCTATTACGCTATTGTCTTGGCTAAACTTAATGGCATTCGTTATGAGATTACGCAAAATAGTCTTCATCATATCTGTGTCAATATCCACTTCAACACTATCTGGCGCATGTAAAACAATGTTGACATTTTTTAATTTAGCGGTCAATTGGCTCACCTCTACAACTCCTTTTGCTATTTCGCTCAGATTGAAACGCTGTACCACCGCATGCAGCATACCCAATTGAGCCTTTGTCCATTTCAGCAGATTATCAAGTAAAGCAAATATTTGCTCCGAAATTTCGTTCGCCGAATCTAACAATTCTACACATTCAGCATCAATCTCTTTTTCTTTCGTCGTCAACGCCATCACATTCAATATCATCTTCAGCGCCGATATAGGGGATCGCAAATCATGGGCTATAACTGCATATAGCCTGTCTCGTCCCTGTATCACTTTTCTCAGTTCTTCGGTCTGCTCCAGAATAACCTTTTTGGCAGCTATCAGTGATATCTGATGTTTTACCCTCATCATCAGCTCTTCCTTGTTGAATGGCTTGGTTATAAAATCATTAGCTCCAAGTCGGAATCCTTTGACAATCTCTTCGGGAGAGTTTAAGGCTGTAATAAATAGAATAGGAATATCTTTATATTTATCGGACGATTTCAACTGTTCGGTCAATTCAAAACCGTTTACATCAGGCATCATAATATCCATAAGGATCAGGTCTATGGACTCTTTTTCAAGGTGTTGTTTAGCCTCTTTGCTATTAAGTGCTGTATACACATTGAATTTTTCTTGTTCGAGCATTACTTTCAGCAGCAATACATTTGTCCATACATCATCTACAACTAATATTTTATAAGCAGAGAAATTTATTCCCATATTTTTTGTCCTAAATTATATTTAAATTGCTTGTGAGTTATATATACTTTACTTCTACCGTCTTTGTATATTCATATTTAGATTACTATCCAGCACCATCCATATATAAATATTCCCGTTACAAATACGAAACAGAGTATTCTTCAATGTGAAAAAAGAACAATTTTATTTTTTTAGTGATGTGCTTACTCAAGACTATCAACTATCAGAAGGAATGTTTTCTTAAGGCGACAAACATGCTTTCGCGATGATTGATATAGTATAACATATCAAGACAATATCATGTTCTCTGAGAAACCCTTTTTTTTGACTAATCATCTTAATTTATTGGAATCAGTCATTAAGGAAGAGTCTTTTCATTACACGTCTGCTACATCAACAGAATACAAATATAACAACAAAATTCAATGTTTTTTTTATTTTTTAAACAAATATGCATTTGTTTTCATCTCGCTCAAATCTTCTTGTATAAAGCATATCGAATTATGGATTTCGTTAAATACTCTACAATGAGAACGAATGAGCATATTACAAGAGTGCATATTTCTGATTATTATATACACAACGTATAACAGCAGTCCACATATGTCTTGTATTAATCTAAAAAATATGTTAGATTTGTATCTACTTTTTAAATACAGAAATGCATAAATACAAAAGAATATTATTGAAGCTTAGCGGCGAATCGCTGATGGGAGCTCAACAGTATGGGATAGATGTTGACCGCCTGAACGAATATGCTCAACAAATAAAAAATGTAGCCGACATAGGTATACAAATAAGTATAGTTATCGGTGGCGGAAACATTTTTCGTGGATTGAGTGGCGCATCAAAAGGTTTCGATCGTGTACGGGGCGACCAGATGGGCATGTTGGCCACTGTGATAAACAGCTTGGCTCTGAGTTCTGCGTTAATAGCTATCGGGCAAAAAGCAAGAGTATTGACTGCAATACGTATGGAACCGATAGGTGAGATTTACAGCAAATGGAAAGCCATAGAATGTATGGATGCCGGAGAGATTGTAATCCTATCGTGTGGCACGGGAAATCCGTTCTTCACAACTGACACAGGATCATCGCTGAGAGGCATAGAAATAGAAGCTGATGTGATGCTTAAAGGGACTCGTGTAGACGGCATTTACACCGCCGACCCTGAGAAAGACCCGACTGCGACGAAATTCGATTCTATCTCGTATGACGAAGTGTTACAAAAAGAATTAAAGGTGATGGATCTGACAGCAACCGTCATGTGTAAAGAGAACAACTTACCGGTTGTCGTCTTCGATATGGACACCTGTGGCAATTTGGAAAAACTAATGAAAGGTGAAAATATTGGTACTTATGTACATGCCTGACCCCAAAAGAAATCAATAAAAATCATATAATCTTATGTCGACAGATATCAATTCAATCAAAAAGAAAGCTGAAGAGCGAATGCAAGCGTCTATAGAGTTTTTAGACGAAACCTTAGCTCATATCCGTGCAGGAAAGGCCAATCCGCGTATTTTGGACGGAGTAAAACTGAACTACTATGGGTCTTTAACAGCCTTGAGTAGTGTAGCATCAATCAGCACGCCTGATGCTCGCACAATAGTCGTACAGCCTTGGGAAAAAAACATGCTCAAGGATATAGAGAAAGCAATTATGGACTCGGATGTAGGTATCACTCCCGACAATAACGGAGAGATCATACGACTCGGTATTCCGCCATTGACCGAAGAGCGACGCAAACAACTGGTAAAACAATCGAAACAAGAAGCCGAAGACGCTAAAATCAGTATACGTAATGCTCGCCGAGATGCAATTGATGCAATCAAAAAATCGGTGAAAGACGGAGTTCCTGAGGATGTAGCCAAAGATGCAGAAAATGAAGCTCAAAAAATACATGATAGATATATCAAGAAGATTGATGAGGTTTTTGCTCTTAAAGAAAAAGAAATTTTGACCGTATAATTTAAAGAATTTATGGAACAACGAACTCAAGGTTTTTCACTCACGATGGCCTTGGGTTCTTGTTTATTATAGTGAAAGCTAATGAACAAAGGTTTGGTTATAAAGAATACCGGAAGTTGGTACCTCGTTCGTCTCGATGATGGACAAGACATAGAATGTAAAATCAAAGGTAACTTCCGTCTGAAAGATTTGCGCTCGACCAACCCTTTGGCAATAGGTGATCGTGTGCAGGTCGTGTTGCATCAGGAAGGAACAGGGTTGATCACTGAGATAGAAGACCGGAAAAACTATATTATCCGCAAGTCGACCAATCTATCTAAACAGTCGCATATTATAGCGGCAAATCTCGATCTCTGCTTGCTCATCGTTACCATCGACCATCCTGTTACATCAACCATCTTTATCGATCGCTTTCTGGCCTCTGCCGAGGCATATTGCGTTCCCGTAAACCTTGTTTTCAATAAGACCGACCTTCTATCCACAGAGGATGCAGAATATATGGATGCCTTAATCTCACTATACGCCCAGATAGGCTATCCGGCATTTAAGGTTTCGGCAATAAACAATGAGGGAATAGACACAATACAGGATCTGATTGCGGGAAAAACAGTTCTTCTGTCGGGACATTCGGGAGTGGGCAAATCAACATTCATCAATGCTTTGCTTCCTAATTCGAATTTGCGTACAGGAGCCATTTCTGACTATCATGGCAAAGGGATGCATACCACCACTTTTTCGGAAATGGTAGAACAACCCAACGGAGGATTTATTATAGATACTCCGGGAATCAAAGGCTTTGGAACGGTAGACATGGATAAGGATGAAATTTATCACTATTTCCCCGAAATATTTAAACACTCGCAGGATTGCCGTTTCAACAACTGTCTGCACATCAACGAACCGGGATGCGCCGTTGTTGAAGCCGTAGAGCAACACTACATCAGCCAAAGCCGATACGATTCCTACTTAAACATCATGCAGGAAGACATAGAAGAGAAATACAGAGGAGGCAAAAAATAATCCTGACTGAGACAACATACTGTTGCACAATCAGGATTCTCACTTATCTTAGAAACAATTATTTCAATCAGCTGATCTGTCTTTAGATCTATTGCCTTTCTCTACCATATACGCCACCAAAAGACCAACCCCACCGAATGTTATCGGAGACGCAAAATAAAGGAATGCAAAAGCTTCTTTATAAATCCAACGCTCATCTCCATTCAATTCGGGGATATAATTGAGATGCAATAATCCGACAATAAATAATCCTAAGCCTACCCCGAGCAACAACAATCCGAATCGCAAGGAAGTAAACAAATTCGAACTATTCATTCTCAGATCAACATTCAAGGAACCATTTAATGGAGATCCCCCCCCATTATCCATCATACGCTCTATAATAGCCATACGTTCTTTGCGACGAACAAAAAGTTCAAATAACTTATAAATACCAAATGCTATAATAGCACATATCAATACAGCAACGAAATCACCCATAATTATTAGTTTTTAGTTTATTTAATCAATTCGTTTTACTCATTTGACGACAAACAAACAAATAGGTTACAAGACTATTGAAGAAAAATTATTAACTTCCTTCCGTAACCTTTCATTTCATATTGCGTCATATAGGCATGACTGATTTAGACGACATTCATTTCATAAAACAAATAGAACATGGAGATGTGGACGCCTTTGTTCATATTGTACGTCGATATGAACAGATGATTTTCTCTATCGTCAACAAAATAGTCATCAACGAACAAGATGCGGAAGACGTTGTTCAAGAGGTGTTTATTAAAGTATATCAATCGCTCGGCAAGTTTCGCCACGATTCTCAGTTCTCAACATGGCTGTTCCGTATTGCGTACAATACAACAATCTCTCATGTCAGAAAAAGTAAAATGCATCAGACCTTCGACGACGATATTTTCGACAAACTGCCGGAGACAGAGATTGACGATTCGTTAGAGGGTGTCCGCAAAGAAGAGCTTCTTCAATATTTAGATAACATCTTACACGAGCTAAATCCGGCTGATGCTTTGCTCATTACTATGTTCTATATGAACAATCAGAATATACAAGAAATAAGCAATATCAGTGGCTTATCGACAACAAATGTAAAAGTAAAGTTGCATAGAATCAGGAAATTCATGAACTTTGAATTGAATAAACGCATAAGAAATGAAGAATAATAAAGAAGACAAACTCGGATATATCTTCCACCAAACTTCTTTGACAAAGCCCAAAAGAGGTTTTGAGCAGAAGCTTATGCAAAAGATATATCAGTACGAGAAAAAACGCAAGAAACGCGCTGCTATACTTAATATCATTGCTATCAGCGGTGGGGTTATTACTTTGATATTAACTCCGATAATCATTTTATACCAACTCGGACACACTGTTGCCGATATAGCAGAATTCAATTTTATAAAAAGCCTGAAAAAAGCCTCATCGCTTGACTTCTCTATTTTCAATACACCCGTTGCATTCTTGCCTATCGCTATCCTGCTTCTATTGATTGCAGATATTCTGATAAGGAAAAGGTTGTCTGAAAAACAACAGGCACAGGACAAATAGAATATTTAATCAATAAGGGACTATAATTATTCTTTCCACGTAGCTATCGTAGTCGACTGATCATAACTGTAAGCACTAAAAACGCCCAATGCTCCGCCTTTGATATTGGTTGTAGGATTAGTCAGCGAGTTTTCCATGCTCGCCATGCTGTTGTAGAACGTGAAAACACCCTCATCAATACACTGTGCTTCTACCATTATTTCGTCTCCTTGAGCTATGGGGGTTACATTCTCTTCGCCGGAGGAAAATATCGGAAGCAGAAGATGCAGTGGGTCACCGTCGGTGTGTTTTGCATCCGTAACCAATTCTTGAGTATCATGTCTTTGCTTTCCGTTTATATACACCAAGCAACGATAGTATTGATTCTCGACACCTTTGGGATCGGTAAAGTGGATCATCGGCAAAGCATAATCCATTACTTTTATTTTATATGTTGTTAAGGAATCTATCGCAACTCTCGGTGGCATCTTCGATGTTGCAGTATACTCTACATTGTCGTATGTTACAGATAAATTGTATGTCCGCCCCATTTCTCCTTTCAGATTATGAGAAACATACCATCCGCTACCGTCCTGATTAAGCATTTCTGTTTTTCCTTTGTCATCCGATATTTTCACTATCGCATCGGTAATGAAAGGATATCCTCCATTGTCGTCGAAATCAAGAGTTGTACTCACCTTTACGGTAGCCGGCAAACCCTCTTTCACCATTCCCTCTATCACAATACGAGGTGGTACCGATTTCAAGTCAACTTCAATTTCTTTCTCACATGATGTTGTCAACAATACTATTGCAACTATCGGATATATATATTTCTTTATCATAACTATCATCTTCTTTTACAAACTTAAAACTTAAAATTCCATGAAATTGACGGAATAAAACGGAACAGTGAATATTGGTAAGCTGTCGTTTTGCTCGTATCCTTATCGTTCGTTCTGAAATTTATCATATAAGCATTCTCTCTGCCATAAGCATTGTAAAGACTGAATGCCAGTTCAGATTCAAATTTCGCCGTCTTTTTCAACAAACAGGTCGCTCCCAAATCGAGGCGATGATACGACGGCATCCGATAACCGTTCCTTTCGGCATAGTACATAACATCTTTACCGTTTATCTGATACTTACCGCTCGGATATGTTATCGCATTACCGGTATAATATACCCACGCGGCAGAAAGTGTCCATTTGGGATTCAGTTCATACACACCCACCACCGAGAGGTCGTGCGTTCTGTCCTGATAGGCATTATACCATCGGTCTTCGTTGATCCCATCGATCTTCTTTTCCGATTTAGATAGCGTGTAGCCTATCCATCCGGTAAATCGTCCGATTCGTTTTTTTAACATTAATTCTAAGCCGTATGCACGACCTTTTCCATACAACAACTCGGTTTCGACAGCGTCGCTGTCATCAAAACTTGCATTGTCTTTGTAGTCGATCTGATTCTGCATATCTTTATAATATGCTTCTATGCTAAACTCGTAAGTGTTGTCGGCAAAGTTTCTGAAATAACCCAACGAGAATTGATCGGCTATTTGAGGTTTTATGTTGTTCGAACTCGAAGTCCATCTGTCGAAAGCTGTTCCTTGTGCCGTATGGGTCAATAAATGCATGTTTTGCACACTGCGTGCATAAGCCCCCTTGAGCGAAGATGTCTCTGTCAACCGATATGCAGCCGACGCACGAGGCTCTACATTCACATAAGTCTTAACCACGTCTCCCGAGTTGTACCAGGCACTATCTACTACATTGTTTTTTTCGTCCAAAGTATAATATTCTCCTTTACCTAAGGCCATAAAAGCAGACAGGCGAGCACCATAGATAATATCTAAACGGTCAGTTAACTTTATTTCATTCGAAGCATAAAGGCCATTTTCCAACGAATAGCGATGCAGCAGATTCAGTTCACTTTTTTGCTCTGCGCTGATTTCATAATCTCCCGGTGCTATATCATGATAGGTAGAGCTTAGTCCAAACCTCCATAGATTACCTCGACTCGGTTGGAATATGAAGTCTTGCTTCAGCCCATAATCTTTAATCTTTGCCTGTCCCGACATATCCATCCCAACTTCCATCCCAAAATAGTAATCGTATTGATTGAAAAACAAAGATGTTTTGGAACTCCATTTTTGATTAATAATCCTATTCCATTTCAGCGTTCCAAACATATTACCCCAGTTCATTTCGGCGGCATCTTTCAATACCATTTTATCCTGCCCCAAGTAACCAGAGAAAGACAGTTGATCTCTACTTGATAATTGAAAATTCATTTTGGCATTCAAATCATAGAAATACAGATACGCATTTTGAGCTTCTTCTGCTCCCGAAAGGCGTGCCATAGCGTCGGCATAGGTACGACGTGCACCGACGAGGAAACTTGATTTTCCTTTTTGGATAGGGCCTTCAACATTCAACCGTGAAGATATCAGCCCCAATCCTCCGGACACCCTATATCTTTCGTTGTCTCCATTTCGTTGCTGCACATCAAGTATCGACGCCAGACGTTCGCCATACTGAGAAGGCATCGCTCCCTTGTACAACGTTACATCTTTCAACACATCGGAATTAAATGTAGAAAAGAAACCCATCAGATGCGATGCATTATATAAGGAAACGTCATCCAATAAAATCAGGTTTTGATCGGCACTCCCGCCTCGCACATAAAACCCCGAGCTGCCTTCGCCGGCTCCCTGTACACCCGGCGTCAACTGTATCGTTTTCAGTACGTCCCGTTCTCCGAGCAAAACCGGCAGTTTGTTCATCTTGGGTATCTCCATTCGTTCCACACCCGTTTGTGGAGAAGCCACATTTGCATCTACATGATCTCCTAATATAACGACCTCTTCGAGACCAATCGTCGACTGAGTCATTTCTATATCAAGAGTGCTGTCTTTTGTCATATCCACCTCTATGCTTCGTGCCTCATATCCTATACATCGAAGAGTTAGTGTGTGTTTTCCCTTATCCAATGAGAACGAATAAGCTCCGGTATAATCTGAAACCGCGATGGAAGTCTTTCCCTCCAAGAACACAACCTGCTCTAAAGTTTCCTTTGTTTGCTTATCTGCAACAACACCTTTCAAATTATAAGTCTGTGAGTAGAGTGTAGATGATAGCAGAAAAGAAAAAAAGAAAATATAAAGAGACGCACGCCTCTTTCGTACATTATAAGTTTTTTGCATGTGAATAATGTTGTTTTTGTGGTTATCGTGTTCTTATAAGACGTCTGTATTGTCTTTTTATTTTAACCGAGTCAATTTTTTCGCTGCAAAGATACAAGAATAAATCGAATCTGAATATTCAACAATCGTTGTGTAAGACCCAAATATTCGACTTCTACGTCCTTCAAAAGCTTATATCTCAGCTCGCTCTTCTGGAGGAACGAAATATGTGCTCCTTATAAATTTATTTTCTTTACAAATGCCCGGCGGCGTTTGTGCTGTTCTGTTTCGAAATATCTCCACTGAGCCTGCACCTTCTCGTTGAGTTCTAACTCGGGATGACTTTCTGCAAATACAAAACCTAACTTTTTGTAAATTGGAATTAAGTCCGTGAAAAGAAGTGCATTAATACCTTTGTTTTGATATTCCGGTTTCACGGCTACTAATAATAGATCTACTATTGGTGCTCTTTTCTTCATAAACAAAGCCCGAAGCAGGTAAAACCATCCGAGAGGAAACATCTTCCCTTTGGCTTTTTGCAAAGCTAAAGACAAGGATGGTATAGATATCCCCACGCATATCAATTTATCTTCAGCATCTGTGATAAGAGTCGACATCCGAGGGTCAAGCATAGGAAGATACATTTTTATATATTGGTCTATTTGCTTTTTCGAGAGAGCCGAATAGCCATATAGGGGGCGGTAGGCTTCATTCATCAATTCGAAGATAGACTGCCCGTAGTCGGCAACGAATTTTTTTGAAGAAATATATTTTTTTATTTTCAGGTCATATTTTTTCTGTACAAGATCGGATATTCGTTGGTGCTTTTCCGGTATTTCGTCGGGGATGAATATTTTATATTCGACCCAATCTGCGTCTTTCGCAAATCCGAGGCGAGCCATATGTTCCGGATAATAGGGATAATTATATGTGGTAGCCATCGTACTCAGTTGATTGTAGCCACTGATGAGCATCCCCTCTGCATCGAAATCTGTAAATCCGAGCGGACCATGTATATATTCCATACCTCGCTCCTTTCCCCAGTCTTCTACTGCTCTTATAAGTGCCGATGAAACTTCTATGTCGTCTACAAAATCTATCCATCCAAAACGGACATTTTTTTTTGACCAAGTTTCATTGGCTCGATGGTTGATTATGGCTGCTACGCGACCGACAAGCTTTCCATGCTTGTACGCCAGAAAGCAGTCTGTTTCACAAAATTCAAATGCAGCATTTTTCCCCTTATTGAAGGTGTCGATCATATTTGAATACAAATCGGGGACGGAATAAGGATTGTCTTTATACAATTCATGATTGAAACGTATAAACGCTCTAAGCCCCTTCTTGTCAAACACTTTTTTGATAGTAATAGACATTGTATAATAGTTTTTAATCAACAAAAATCGCTTGTTTTTTTATCCTCTATTTGCTAAGAGCTGTGCGTAGTATATCCGATATTTACCAGTCAGCCTTTACGGTACATACATCCACAGCATAGGCACTGAAATATCCTAAGGCTCCTCCTTTTATATTCGAGGCTGGATTATTTGTTGTGTTTAATGCCTCAAAATACCTATAAACATTTTTATCGATAGAATACAGTTCGACTCTTATTAAATCTCCCCGAACAATATCTTTATCGTCGTTCAGATTTTTATATATAGGAAGAGTTCTTTCGACCATAAAACCATTCTTGTCTTTAGTGTCTATGACATTATCATCTATCATAATACGTTTGCCATTTACATAATATCGGCAGCGATAATAATTCTCTTCTATCGGAGGGTCTTGGAATGTAACCATAGGAAACGGATAACCTAAAATAGGCATATCATACATTGAGACAGTAGTTATTGGCACGAAAGTAGGTAGGGTAGACTCTGAATTGTATATTTCCTCGTCGACCTTTACTGTCAGATAGTATGTTCTTCCGACAACTCCTTTTGTCTTATGTGCAACATAAAGCCCGAATGCATTTTGGGTTAAAACCTCACAGTTTCCGTTATCGTCATCAATCATTACAACAGCGTTATCAATAATGTTATAAACATTATCTGAGCCAAAGGACTTTGACTCAGTAATTCGGACAGTGGCCAGAGAATCGAGTTGTATCTGTCCTTCTATAACAATACGAGGATCTGAAGGATGAAAATCTACATCTATCTCCTCCTCGCATGATATCAAGAAAAAGAGAAGTAAGAGTGTAGGAAATATAATCTTTATGTATTTTATAATCATTGCAGTTATTCTATTAATGATCTATCTTAGAATCTGAAATTCCACGAAACAGAAGGAACATATTTAAAAAGAGAATATTGATATACATATATTTGAGAGTTATCTTTATCGTTCATTCTATAATCAATCAAGTATGGATTTGCCCTCCCATAAACATTATAGAGACTAAATACTAATTCTGAATAGAAGCTCTTTTTATTTTTCAAGATGCAAGTTGCGCCTATGTCGAGACGATGGTGTGCCGGAGCTCGATATCCGTTACGTTCGGTAAAATACATTGCAGTTCTATCATCAATATCGTACTTTCCGCTGGGATACGTGATCGCTTCTCCTGTATAATATATCCACGATGAGGATAATGACCATTTGCTGCTGAGGTCATATATTACTACTGCGGACACGTTGTGTGTCCTATCTTGACGCGCATTATACCATCTATCATTATTTATGCCGTTGATCTTTTTTTCTGATTTGGATAACGTATAACCGATCCATCCGGTCAATCTCCCGGTTTGCTTTTTCAATAAGAACTCTATTCCGTATGTTCTTCCTTTTCCATACAGAAGCTCCGTTTCAACATCATCATTCCAATCCATCTGAGCATTATCCTTGAAGTCTATTTGGTTTCTCATGTCTTTATAATAACCTTCAACACTGAACTGAAACTGATTATCATAAAAATCGCGAAAATAACCAAGCGAAAACTGATCCGCAATTTGCGGTTTTGTATTATTCGAGCTGGAAATCCATCTGTCATACGGAGTGTTCGATGATGTATTTTCGAGCATGTGCATGTTCTGCACATTACGGGCATAAGCCATTTTAACTGATGAAATGTTATTTAATCGGTAAGACATAGATAGACGAGGCTCTAACTTTATATAGGTCTTTACAAACTTTCCTGTGTTATAGAAAATAGAGTCAACAACATTATTTTTCTCATCTAATGTATAATATTCACCTTTGCCTAAGGCTGAAAAAGCAGAAAGTCGAAGTCCGGACAGAATCTCTACTTTTTCAGTCAATTTTATTTTATTACTTATATACAGTGCATTGTCTAAAGAGTAGCGATTTTTAAGTTTTCGTTCCGTTCCTGCATTCTCTGCATATTGATACTTCATCGGCATTATATCATGATAGGTGCTACTGATACCGAAGCGCCATTCATTATTGAGTTGAGGTGTAAAAAAAAACTCCTGCTTGAAAGAATAATCATCGATCGTACTTCTGGCATCCAATTTCTTCCCAAGTTTAAGGTTTGTGTTATTCATGCTTTTGTTGTATTGCAGATAACTGTTAAAAAGCCATTTGCTATTTATTAAATGGGTCCATTTGACTGTGGCAAAAGAGTTACTCCAATCAGTATCCATGACCATGTTCAATCCAAGATTATCTTTCCCGTTAAAAGCAGAAATTTTCAGATAATCCTGATCGGAAAGAGTTAAATTTATTTTCAGGTTGACATCATAGAAGTAAAGAGTAGTATTTTTTACCTCCTTTATGTTTGTCGTTTGCGCGATGGCATCGGCATAGGTGCGTCTGGCTGCTACTATGAAGTTTGATTTATTTTTTCTGATAGGACCCTCGAAAGCCAGTTTAGAGGAAATCAAACCAATACTTCCACTTGTTTTATAATCGGTTTCGTTGCCGGATCTCATTTGAACATCCAGGACTGATGAAAGACGCCCACCGTATTGTGCCGGCATGATTCCTTTGTAGAGAGCGACATCGTTGATTACATCGGAATTAAAGACCGAAAAAAAACCCATGAGATGAGAAGATTTATACAAGGGTACATCATCCAGCATGATCAGGTTTTGATCGATGCCGCCTCCCCTGACGAAAAATCCGGATTTACCTTCTCCGGCAGTACTTACGCCCGGAAACAGTTGTAATGCCTTTATCACATCGCGTTCGCCAAGCAGTACCGGTAGTTTATTCGTTATCTTCGTCGAAAACGCCTCAACGCCAGTCTGTGGATCAGATATATTTGCGCCTTCTCCTTCTGCTGTTATGGTTATCTCTTTCAATTCGGTTGAGGAAGGGTGTAATTCTATATCCAATGTTCTGTCGTCGTTGACAGCTACCTCTACATACTTTTTCTTATACCCTATATGTTGAAAAACGAATGTGAATTTGCCATCGGGTAGCCTGGTATGAAACTCCCCATTGTCTGAAGTCGAAATTTTTATTGACGGCAACTCCTCAATAGCAACAGAAACCTGACCTAAGGCTTCTCCTGTATTAATATCGTTAACCACGCCGTCTATAAGATGTTGTTGGGCTGATGCATAGATGAATACATTTATAAATACACATAGCATAAGCACTCGCATAGCCATCCTCTGCTGATTTAGTTGTATAGTTTATTTGTATAATTTGTTTTGCTCAAGCAAAGGTAAGAAATTTTATTTGTCAATGGAGCTCTTTATTGGTGCAATGTGAATACAAATCATGTAATGCATAATAGACTAGTATGTCAAGTAAAATGCAGCGCTATTCCCATCTCTTCAAAAAACAGATTCTGTTTCGTCCTTTTGTAGAAGAGAACAGTCTCGTATTACGGATTGTTTAAGATACTTATTTGTTAATAAAAAGAGGGAGAAAGGTTTGCTAAATATAAAATTTTCATATAACTTAAAAAGGATTGCTCTCCTCAAATATTTTCAAAATGGAAAACTTTTGATTGAGTGTGATTTTATATATTGCTCTTTTTGAATTACTTGTCTTTTGGAATAGAAAACTTTCTGAAAAATAACAAAACAAAAGATTGAAATACTTTGTTATTCATGTTGCTTTTGTTTAATATTGTAAACCGAAGGACAAAAGGAATTAAAACTTGGAAATCAAAATAATATAAACGCAATGGCTGAGACTATTTATACATTTAATGAAGCGTATAATGCCGCACTGGAATATTTTAGCG
>CALNCC010000168.1 GCA_937875275.1 uncultured Dysgonomonas sp.
ATTTTGCCTTCGGGGTCGATCAGGTAGTTTTGTGGGACAGCCCGAACGCCATACTGTACAGCAACATCATTGCTCCATGATTTGAGATCGGAGACTTGCGGCCACGTCAGACTGTCTTTCGCGATGGCATTGACCCATGCTTCTTTTCCATCTTTGTTGTCCAACGAAACACCTAATATCTCGAAACCGCTGTCTTTGTATTTAGCGTAGGCACTAACCAGATTCGGATTTTCTACACGGCAAGGTCCACACCACGAAGCCCAAAAATCGATTAACAAATATTTGCCTCTGAAATCAGAAAGTTTTATTGGATTGCCGTTCGGGTCATTTTGGGTAAAGTCGGGAGCTTCCTTTCCAATCACAATATTTTTAATTGCATTTATGCGTTGAGCAAATGCTTTTCCATCACTCGTTTCACGATGTTTCTCATTGATGGCGAGGAATAATGGCTCTACTTTATCTACTTCAAATTTTGATGGTGTAGATTCTGTTAATGCCACAATGCTGAAGAAAGAATTTGGATGGTCTTTTGCGTACTGTTGTTGTTTCTCGGTACGTTCGTTGAGAGATGCTCTGTATTCTCTGTTCAGAGATGCTGTAAAGGCAGTATCGTTCCGTTGTTCTAATGTCGCATCTTGTAGTTTCTTGTTGATTCTGGCCGACAAGCTTTGGATTTGTCCTCCGATTGCATCCAGATACGTCTGATACTCCTCATTGATTGACGATTTTATGAATTGAATATTTTGTAACGAATCCGGCGATTTGAACTCCACAATTCCCGGTTCGAGATATAGATAATGGATGTTTCCACTTCTGGCAGCATGCTTCAATCCTTCTCCGGTGTAATCTAAAATTATGCGAGAAGCTGCCGGAGAAGTTAAAGCTCCGCTAAAAGAAAAAGCTCCTTTATGAATTGTTGTTGAGTCGGTATGTTCTTCTCCATTAGCATAATAGCTGAGGTAGAGTTTTGCAGGAACGTCTAACTCTCCTATTTTACCCTTTAAGGTGAAAGAATTTTCCTCTTGCTGTTTACACCCATAGGTCAATATGGCGGAGGATAGTACAAGTGATAATAATAATTTAGGTCTCATTCTATTTATTTTAAGATGTTTAATTTATATCGTTATGTTCTGACTATATGAAGCCTTTTTTGAGATTTCGGCTTTAATGTAATAAAACCGTTTAAGATGATTTACAGTAGTGCTGCGGGCAGCACATTCGATGAAAGATAGGTGAAAAATAATTTTTACCTACGTTCGATATGAATACAGCGTTTTTTTTCATCTTGACAATATTAATTGTAATATTTGTTTGTAAAGATATATTGATATAATTACTTGTGCAATACCACATTTGTGGGATAAAAATCTTTTGATGATAATTTGGACTTGTTACCAAGTTAATAGCGATTACAAGTGATCTCTCCTGTTGAATCTACCTTGCGATACTTTAGTTATTACTTATCTGTTTTGTGTATCTTTACAAGAAAAAAGATGAAACTGCTATTAATAAGTAATTCGACGAATGCCGGAGAGGCATATTTAGATTATCCCAAGCATGAAATCCAGAAATTTCTTGGAGAACAAACCCAGACTGTTTTGTTTGTGCCTTACGCCGCTGTAACTTTTTCGTATGACGAGTATGAAAATAAAGTGCGTAACCGATTGAAGGAGGTAGGGTACGAAGTTCAGGGGATACATCATCTCGAAGATCCGGTGAAGTCGGTAAAGGAAGCGCAAGCAATAGTTGTAGGCGGAGGAAATACCTGGAAGTTGGTGCGTATGTTGCGGGAGAATGGGTTGCTTAGTGTAATCAGAGAAAAGGTGCAATCCGGAACTCCTTATGTAGGATGGAGTGCGGGGGCGAATGTCGCCTGCCCTAAATTGAGTACGACGAATGATATGCCGATAACCGATCCGAAGGGGTTCGACACTATTGCCCTTGTTCCATTCCAGATAAATCCTCATTATTTGGACGACAATCCGGCTAACCATGCCGGAGAAACAAGAGAAACAAGAATCGTTGAATTTATAGCGGAAAATCACAACTTATTTGTTGTCGGATTGCGTGAAGGAACAATGCTTCGGGTCGAAAGTAATTCGATGAAATTGATCGGATCGAAGACTGCTCGCATCTTCAAACATGGGCAAGAGCCACAAGAGTTGGGTGCAAATGACAATTTTGATTTTTTGTTAGGGAAATAACAGATGGCAAAGAAGAAAAAGAAATGCCAACCGATAAAGAGGAAAAAGAGTGGTGGACACAAAAAGTTGTGGAGACTGTTTCTCTCATTGCTATTCATTGGTGGAATATATATAACACCTTATCTCTGTTCTGATGAGGATTATTATCAGAATGCGGAAGGTGCTGCTGGTGCAGAACTGAAAACAAAGTTGCATAAGACAATCAGAGAGCATGTCAACCTCAATTTCGACCAGAATACAACAGCCCGCTATTGGTGGAACAATTATTTCACAAAGACAGATAAAGACGAAAACGGATACTTTATCGATATGTACTCTGCCGAGAAACGTAAAGAATATCAGGGGGGATCGGTGCAAGCGCGCGAGCATTGTATGCCTCGCAGTTGGTGGGCGACGAAAGATGAATATGCCAAGTGTGATGCAAATGGCGATTTACACAACCTCTTTCCGTCAGACTATGCTGCTAATTCGGCGAAAAGCAATTTGCCCTTAGGTGAAGTCGGCATCGCAAAGTTCAACAACAAAGTTTCGAAGGTCGGGCAGAATACATATCCGTTAGGTTATCAGGGACATGTGTTTGAACCGGCAGATGAATATAAAGGAGATTTTGCCCGGGTTTATTTTTATATGGTAACCTGTTATGAGGACTATGCCGACAGTTGGCGTCCTTTTGCTTTACAAACCATGCTTCGTAAGGAGGCGTATCCTGCATTTCAGCCGTGGGCTTTGGCGATGTTGATGAAGTGGCATGAAAACGACCCAGTGAGCGATAAAGAACGTAAGAGGAATGAAGCAGTATATAAAATACAGAAAAACAGGAACCCTTTTGTCGATCATCCCGAGCTGATAGAGGTCATATGGGGTGCTGAAAATAAACGCCCATTCAAAACTGCCCATGTTGTCGCAAAACAAATTGAAGGATTACCCGATGTGATCGATTTCTACGATAAAAGATTGGGGAGGGTGCTGAAAGATATTGTTCCTCTATTAACTGATTAGTCCCCAGTCGTATCTGTTGCCGCCTAATTTTCTCAATTGGCGGAGGAGTATAGTGTTTTCGGGGTTGGATAATTGCGGATCGTTTTCGAGAACCTTCTCTGCTACCTCTCGTGCATATTGAAGGATGTCGCTGTCGCGCACAATATTTGCAATCTTTAGGTTGAACGGGATTCCGCTTTGTTGCGTGCCTTCTAAGTCGCCCGGACCTCTCAGCTTGAGGTCGGCTTCGGCTATCTCAAAACCATCATTGCTCTCCACCATAATATTGATGCGCTTGCGTGAGTCTGCCGATAATTCGTAAGGGGTAACCAATATACAAAACGACTGATCGGCTCCACGTCCTACTCGCCCTCGCAATTGGTGTAGTTGAGACAGACCAAAACGCTGCGCGCTTTCGATAACCATTACCGATGCATTCGGGACATTTACTCCCACTTCGATAACTGTTGTGGCAACCATTATTTGAGCTTCTTTGTTGACGAACCGTTGCATCTCTGCATCTTTCTCTTTTGGCTTCATTTTTCCATGAACTTTCGCAATCGTGTATCCTGGGAATACCTCCTGAATGTGCTTATAGCCTTCTTCAAGATTTTTCAGATCGAGTTTTTCACTCTCCTCTATCAGTGGATAAACGATATAGACCTGTCGTCCTTCTTCCAATTGTTTCTGTATAGATTGGTACAGCGCACCTCTTCGTTTGTCATACACCTGTTTGGTCTGTATCGGTTTCCTGCCCGGAGGCAGTTCGTCGATGACCGAAACGTCGAGATCGCCATAGACAGTCATGGCTAAAGTACGTGGAATAGGCGTCGCTGTCATACCGAGAATATGAGGTGGACGATGATTTTTAGTCCATAATTTGGCACGTTGTGCAACACCAAATCTATGTTGTTCGTCTATGATAACAAGTCCGAGGTTGTTGAATTGTACCGTATCTTCAATCAGAGCATGGGTCCCGATCAGTATTTGCAGATTACCATTCAATAGGTTGGTGTGTATGCGCTCCCGATCCGCTTTTTTTGTAGATCCCGTCAATAGCTCGATGTTGATATTTAATCCTTTCAACAGTTCCGAGATTGTAAGAAAGTGTTGTGTCGCCAAAATTTCGGTCGGAACCATCAGGCTTGCCTGATAGCCATTGTCGAGGGCGATAAGCATCAGCATGAGGGCGACAAGTGTTTTGCCGCTGCCGACGTCTCCTTGCAGCAAGCGATTCATTTGCTGACCGGTAGCCATATCGTGGCGAATATCTCTTATGATACGCTTTTGAGCGTTGGTTAGTTCGAAAGGGAGATTCTTTTCATAAAAAGTGTTGAGGTTGTCGCCCACTTTCTGAAATACGATACCTTTCAGTTTGTTGCGTCTCTCGGTTGTGTATTTAAGAATGTTTAGTTGTATGTAGAACAATTCCTCAAACTTGAGGCGTCGTTGCGCTTCACGCAGTAGCGGAATATTGTCGGGGAAATGCACATTCTTTATAGCTTCAGCCAATCCCATCAGTTTCGATCCGTTGACGATATGCTGGGGCAAACTTTCTGTTATGTTTCTTGATACTGAAGTGTAAGCCGTAGCCATAAGTTTCTGCATCGCTTTCGAATTGATGAAGTGACGTTTCATCTTTTCTGTAGTGTTGTAGTATGGCATCAAACCCGATGGGCGGCTTTCTTCATCCTTGTACGGGTCTATTTCGGGATGTGTGATGTTGAACTTATTACCGAAAATGGTCGGTTTCCCGAAAATAATATAAGGCATGTTCGGCTTATATTGGTCGGTAATATATTTCAATCCCTGAAACCATACAAGGTCGACAAACCCCGTATCGTCGGTAAAATGCGCCACCAATCGTTTGTTACGTCCCTCGCCGAATGTCTCGAATGCAGTGATGCGCCCTTTGAGTTGTATATACGGCATATTGCCATCTATCTCGTGAATGAAATAGATACGGCTTCTGTCGATATACTTGTATGGAAAATAGTATAATAGGTCTTCAACAGAGAACACGTCAATCTCCTTATTCAGTATCTCGGCTTTCTTGGGGCCTACACCGTTCAGGTATTTTATGTCGGTCTGAGAATAGCTGCTCATCTTAAAAATTGTTGATAAATACAAAAGTATAGAATATTTAAATAATAATCAATTGGAGGGTATCGATTCATGATGTAATTTTGAAGTGTTTTTTATTTCGGAATATTTAATGAATTTTTAAAACAATTTAAGTTTTTTAAGTGTTTTAAAAAATAAATGCTATCTTTGTTTTTTGGGGAATAATAGCAAAGTGTGTCGGTCTGTGTGAAATCAATGGTGATGATTATGAGTCGTAAGTTAAATGTAGTAATTCTCTTCCTTTTGGGTATCTTGCTTTTAGGTTATGCCTGTGGGGAGCGTGTGGATTCTCATGAGTTTACGGTGTCGGGTAAGTTGAATAATGTAACTGACTCCTATTTCATTGCAGCGCAAGAGCTTGCTGATACCTTGATTGTAGATACAATCCGAATCAACGACAAAGGCGAATTTTCATTTAAAGGCAAGATAGATACGATGGCTGTGATGTCGTTGTATTTCAATCAGAACACGAAGTATGCTTACATCCTTGTCGATAAGGGGTGGAATGTAACGGTAAAAGGAGACGTGTTATATGCCGACCTCGTTGACGTAAAAGGTGGAGATATAAACGACGATATAACAGCATTCAAGCAAGCAAACAAAGAGCTGCTGAAAACAAGGGCTGACATCCTCTACAAAGAGAAAGAAAAGAAAGGATCGAGTGCCAGCCTGATGTCCGCTTCGCCGGAAGATGTCGGAGGGCTGAAAAACATAGAGTTCGAGTTGGCTAATATTGCTACTCAATATGTGAAAGATAATCCGACAAAAATATCGAGTGTTATTGTTATCAATACGTTTTTCAAAAATGAAAGCTTCATACCTCGCTTAGATCAGAGCCTTTTGCTGCTGAGAGGAGAGGCCGAATATTTCCCTCTTACGTCGATGCTGAAACAGTATAGCCGGAAAGTAAAACGTTCGACTGTGGGGGCAACAGCTCCATACTTCAAGTTGAAGGATGAGGAAGGGAAAAACGTTACGTTGTATGACTATAAAGGAAAATACCTGTTGCTATCATTCTCGTCCACCACATGCGAATATTGTGAGGCTGAGGTGCCCGAAATGATAGAAGTATATGATAGTATACGTAGCAAATATAAAGAAAAAGATGTCGAATTTTTGACAGTTCTGATAGATGGCGAGCAACGAGCGATGAGAAAAACGCAACGAGACTCCATCAAATGGACAATATTGCCCGAGGAGGGTAGTTGGTCATCCCCAATTTTTGACGACTACAATATACATCTGATACCTGCTCATATTCTGATATCTCCCGAGAATAAGATTATCGAGCGCTATGTTTCACTATACAGCCTCCCCGCAAAGTTGGAAACTTTGAAAGCCAAAGACAAAGAGGAGGATAAGAACCTTATAAAGTAGTATATGTAGGCAAAAAGAACGGATTTTCGTTCTTTTTATATATATTTGTCTGACCAACAATAAAGATTATCCTTAAACAAATGCTTGTAAAAGTATATGCTGCGGCCTTATATGGTGTTGATGCCATGCCGATAACAATCGAGGTGAATTGTTCGAAAGGCATTAAATTTATGCTTGTCGGTCTACCTGATGCGTCGGTAAAAGAAAGCCACGAAAGAATAGTTTCAGCCTTAACCGTTAACGGATACAAGTTTCCCCGACAACAAGTTATTATAAATATGTCTCCCGCCGATATACGGAAAGAGGGTGCGGCATATGATTTGCCATTAGCAATAGGTATTATGGCTGCATCGGAGGCTGTCGATGGCGAAATGCTGGAAGACTATCTTATGATGGGTGAGTTGTCGTTGGACGGTTCTGTGTTGCCTATAAAAGGAGCATTGCCCATTGTGATGAAAGCAAAAGAGTTAGGGTTTAAAGGAGTTATCCTTCCTCAGAAGAACGGAAAAGAAGCTGCTATTGTAGACGGAATAGATGTTTATGCGGTAAGTAACATAAAGGAAGTTATCGAATTTTGTAATGGCAAATGTTCGTTGGAGAAGATAGAAGCAAATGCCCACAACGATTTCTTTGAGATAGCAGATACCGACGGGTTCGATTTTTCGGAGGTTAAAGGTCAAGAAAATGTAAAACGCGCATTAGAAGTCGCTGCGGCAGGAGGACACAATATAATAATGATAGGACCACCGGGAGCCGGGAAGTCAATGATGGCGAAAAGAATACCATCCATCCTACCTCCATTTTCAATACAGGAAGCTCTTGAAACGACTAAGATTCATAGCGTAGCAGGAAAAATAGTTTCGGATACATCGTTAGTCGCTCGTCGCCCATTCCGAAGTCCGCACCATACAATTTCAGATGTGGCTTTGGTCGGAGGAGGTACATACCCTCAACCCGGAGAGATCAGCCTTGCTCATAACGGAGTGTTGTTTTTAGATGAACTTCCCGAGTTTAACCGAAGTGTGTTAGAAGTTTTGCGGCAACCATTAGAGGATAGGCAGATTAACATATCGCGTTCGAAATTTTCGGTGGAATATCCAGCTAATTTTATGTTAGTGGCATCTATGAATCCTTGTCCGTGCGGATATTATAATCATCCCGAGAAAGATTGTGTGTGCCCACCCAACATGGTGCAGAAATATCTGAACAAAATATCCGGGCCGTTGTTGGACAGAATAGACATTCATATCGAAATTGTTCCTGTTCCTTTCGATAAGATATCGGAAGACAGGAAAAGTGAGCCAAGTACAGCAATCAGAGAACGTATAATCCGAGCACGACAGATACAGCAACAACGATTCGAATCGGAAGCAGTATATTGTAATGCGCAGATGACTCCTAAACTGTTGAGCAGATATGCTGTTCCCGATAAGCAAGGATTGGCGATTTTGAAAATGGCGATGGACAGATTCAACCTTTCGGCTCGGGCATATGACCGTATACTGAAGGTATCGAGAACGATAGCCGATCTCGATGGTTCGGAACATGTTTTAACAAAGCATCTTGCCGAAGCTGTTAATTACAGAAATCTCGATAGAGAAACCTGGGCAAATAAGAATTAAACAAAGAAGAAAATATATGAAAAAGATAACAGAATTAAGCAATTTTATTTTTAATCAGGTAATTGTAGAATATCATAAAACAGATAATGTAGATACTCCGGTTGACAATCCATATCCCGTGCGCACGATTGAGAACTTGCTGTATCTGAAAAATTGGATTGATACAGTACAGTGGCACTTGGAAGATATTATAAGAGATCCGGCGATAAATCCGGTAGAGGCATTAGCTATAAAAAGACGAATTGATAAATCGAATCAGGAAAGAACAGATCTTGTGGAGCTTATCGACAGCTATTTCCTTGATAAATATAAAGATGTGAAACCTCTGGGGGCGGCTAAAATAAATACAGAAAGTCCGGCGTGGGCATTAGATCGTTTGTCTATTCTTGCATTGAAGATTTATCATATGAATCTGGAGGCGGAAAGAACAGATGCGACGGAAGATCACAGGGCGCAATGTCAGACTAAACTGAATGTATTGTTGGAACAAAGAGCCGATTTGTCGACGGCAATAGAAGAATTGCTGGCAGATATAGAGTCTGGCGATAAATATATGAAGGTATATAAGCAAATGAAGATGTATAACGATCCATCGCTCAATCCGATTCTCTATGGTGGCGAGGTGAAAAAATAAATTTATATGGCGAGAGTCCTGATTATGCGTTTGTCTTCATTCGGAGATGTAGCAATGCTTGTTCCGGTAGTATATTCTGTTGCGGCTCGTTATCCGCAAGATAGATTCTATGTGATGACGAGACGGGCATTTACTCCATTATTCGACAGTTTGGGATTTAACGTAAATGTTATTTCTATCGACCTGAATAAGAAACATAGAGGCATATTGGGATTCTTTAAGGTTTTATATACGTGCTGGGCTATGAGGCTGTCTCATGTTGCTGACGAACACGATGTGCTAAGAACGAAAATATTGCGTTGGGCTTTGATATTGTCGGGTGTGAAGACAAGGCATATAAATAAGGGGCGCAGGGAAAAACAGCAGATGATAGAAACTAAGATATTGCAGCCACCATTAGAACATACGATAGAGAGATATTCGGACGTATTGGTGCGTCTTGGTTTTCCGGCAAAGATAACATTTACCAATCTGTTGGATTTTACGACCTTGAGATTACCTTCGAATCTGGAAAAAATAATAGAGGGAAAAAAAGATATATGGATAGGGATTTCTCCATTTGCAAAACACAAAGGAAAGGTGTATCCATACGATAAAATGGAACAAGTGATAGAGATGCTGTCTAAGATAGAAGGATATCATGTATTTCTTTTTGGCGCAGGAAAAGATGAGGCTAAAATAATAGAACAGTGGACTAAAAGTTATACCAAGGTTTATAATATGGTAAAACTTGGCAATCTGCGCAATGAACTCTTTTTTATTCGCAAATTAGATGTCATGCTTTCTATGGATTCGGCGAATATGCATGTCGCCTCACTCGTAGAAACGCCTGTTGTATCTATTTGGGGTGCTACGCATCCCTCATTGGGTTTTTATGGTTTCAGGCAGGATATAGACAATGTGATAAGTATTGACTTACCTTGTCGTCCGTGTTCTGTTTATGGCGAGCAACCGTGTCACCGACCCGAGAGAGATTATGCCTGTCTCAACCATATTACTGCAAACATGATTGTAAATAAAGTGAAAGCCGTACTATCGAAGCAAAAATGAAAATTGCAATTTTATCTCCATTCTACCCATACAGAGGTGGGCTTGCCCAGTTAAATGCTCGTCTGTATACCGAGTTATCTAAGCAAAATACGGTAAAGGCTTTTACTTTTACCACCTTATATCCCGAGTTTCTCTTTCCGGGAAAGACGCAGTACGTAGAGGAGGGGGATACTGCAACCGTAATAGATGCAGAGCGTGTACTGAACAGTGTCAATCCTCTGTCGTATGTAAAGACGGCTAAGGCAATCAACCGATTTACACCCGATATACTCATCATTCCCTATTGGATGTCGTTTTTGGCTCCGGCATTTGGCGGAGTATGTTTGTTCCTTGACAAATCGATCAAGGTTGTTGCACTTGTGCATAATGCCTTGCCACACGAAAGACGATTTTTCGATAAAGCATTTTCTTCGTTCTTCTTCAACAGATGTAATGGCTTCCTTGTCATGAGCGAGCCGGTTGTCCGAGACTTGAAGTTGCTGAAACCCGATGCAAATATATTGTTGTTGCCGCACCCTATCTATGACCATTATGGCGACAGGATAGATAAAGCGGAAGCCTGTAAGGAGCTTAATGTCAAAAGCGATAAGAAAACCTTGCTGTTCTTCGGTCTCATTCGCGACTATAAAGGGCTCGACCTGTTGATCGATGCCTTTGGACAATTAGACGACAGCTATCAACTTGTTATTGCCGGAGAGTCGTATGGTAGTTTCGACAAATACACTGCACAAATAGAAAACTCGCCACAGAAAGAAAATGTCGTTGTGTATGAGCAATATATCCATGATGATATGGTTCCGCTATTGTTCTCGGCTGCCGATGTTTTAGTATTGCCCTATCGCAGTGCAACGCAGAGTGGCGTAACGGCATTGTCTATCCAGTTAGAATTGCCGATGGTGGCGACTGATGTTGGGGCTTTGGGGAAAACGATAAGGGATGCCGAAATAGGTTTTGTCGTAGCTAAACCATTGGCTGAGGATATAAGTAGGGGGATAAAAGAATACTTTGCTGATGCAGAGAAAGTAAAAGATTACAATCAGAATCTAAGAAGTGAGAAGAAACGTTTGTCGTGGGCGAATTTTATTGTTTCGGTTCAGCATTTCTTGAATACGTTGTAATTTATTCAGATCTTCACAATTTTATTTGATAACCGACCCCCAGAGATATAATATCCGGATCCTTCAATGATAAGTTCTGATCGTAGCGAAGAAAAAACTTCATGTAGTCGGTTCTGTTTATACGCCATGTTGTTCCTCCTTGCCAGCGAATACGGTATAATTCGTTACCCATAGGGTCGTTTGTTGTATACGATAAGTCAGCCGATATGTATGGTGTCCACGGCGACCCGAAGATTGTGTATTCAATATCTATCTTGTTACGCACTACATACTTCGGATTTATTTTATATTCTCCTCTGCTCTCATCTCTGAATGTTCCTTGAAAACGACCTCTCCACGAAATAGTATAATCGCCGAACGATTGCTTGTAGGAAAGTAATACTGACGGACGATGCCTCACTTCATAATAATAGTCAGAATTGTAGCGGTACATAAATCCATAGTCAAAACCGATTTTCAATTGTTTGGGAATGATCGAATAATCGGCTCCGAACGTCGTTGTCGAGCGTTCAAATCCGTGATTGTTGTTTGTGATTATTCTTACCTCCTCTTCGGCAGTCAGAGTTATCTGTCTCGTTATATCTTTTTGCAATTCGAAGGATAATGATGACCCAAAGTCGATCTCTTTTTTCTCTTGGGCAAAACCCGTAAGAGAAAAAGAAAGCAGCAAGAGCAGGATGGCGAACTTTATTTTATTCATTTTACAACTCTGTGTGGCGGAGCTCATTTATGAGAACTTGGTAATATTGTCTATCGTATTTATTTCGTCCGAGCCGGAGTTATAATACACCTTCACATAGGCTACATCACGTAAGAAATCTATATGTCCGACTTCTATTCTGATAATATCTAAACCGGTTCTCTTCTTCAGGTCGGTAAGTAATTCTTCTCTTTTGTCGGGAGTTATCAATGCGATCTTTTCATAGAGAATGATTTTATTGGATGTGTGTCTTAGTATTTTGTTGCTTTCTAACATCCATATGATCAGCACAAAGAGTAGGTTGGCAGATAGCAGAGTGGTGTAATCTACGTCCATCGACAGACCATTGACGGCAGAAATAGCTATGATAACAAACAAATAGGTCATTTCTCTGATCTGCACCGTCTCGGTTCGGTAGCGAATCATCCCGAAGATGCAGAACAATCCCAATGCGAAACCAAATTCCATAGACAGATTCTGGAGAATAAAAAGTAAGAGAAAAATGGAGACGCTGAATAGCATGAAGGTGAAATAATAATCCTTTCTATGGCTTTTTTTGTAATAAAAAAACTGAATAACAATCCAACAGACGAGCAGATTTGCGGCAAATCGGAGAACTAACATTAATAACATTGTAGGGTCGAAAACATCGACACCCATAAATGTAATACCTTTGTCTGCTAAGTTTTGTGCATACTCAGCTGCAATTTCAGAATCTATTCCCGTTTGAATCATTTGTTAATATTTTATTTATTATAGCCCACTTGGCTTTAAATCTGTTGTATTTGACGTTTGGATTTGTGAGTGTCGTCCCCATGCAGTATTTGCTGAAGGATATAGGTTTTATGCGTAGATCTAATAAAATGTCTCTGAAATCGGAGTGTTGCCAGCCGTCTTGTTTCAGTTCGAGCACCATCAACTCTTCCAGATTTTTTTTTAATCCAGAGCGATAGTTGTCGAACGAAAGGTCGAAATCAACCGTGATCCGTTCACTTTTATTGTTGTTCACAAATGTTATCCGTTTGAATGTATTTGCCAATACCGGTTGCAGATTGTGGTACTCGAAAAGAGAGTTTTCTTCGAGGAAAGAAACTTCTTCTTCGAAATCATCAACTGAATCAATGTGCGCATGGCAAGTGGATATCCTTACTTTTCGGGTTCTCTTTTTGTTGTTTTTATTTTTAATTTCCAAAAAAGACAGATCAGATTCTACGTATGATCGTATTCTTACCTTTTGGCGGTTGAGTTTACCATTCTGATGCATCAGGAACAGGTCGAGATGGTCGGTATCTAAATATTGAGTTGTGTATGGCGTTATCAACGAATCGTTGATTTTTTGTACCATAAAAAGAGATTGCATCTTTGATAACAAAACAGGCAGAAACGATATTGGCGCAACAAACTTAGAGTCTATCCGATCCATCAGCCGTATATCCTGCATCTGCTGGAGCGTAATAGTCTGCATTTCGCTTAGTCTATCATTGATGTCTGTCATTGTCATTCTTCGTAAGATCAATTACTTGCTATAAGTATATTCAAAGATTTTCGTCGAAAATAATTTCCCGTCAGGATTGTAATTGTATTGTATTTTTTTTCTACCGTTTTCGTTATATTCAAATTTTCGGATGCGATATAGTTTGTTTTTGTCGTTATACACATTTTCGCGAATACATTTCCCCGTCGAATCGTATTCAAATGTTACACGCTCTTTCTGTCCATACACGGCATATTCTATTTCTTCTATTTTATATCCGTCTTCGTTCCATACAGTTAGATGATCCATCCACTGTTTCTTCCCCTTAGCATCGGTATTCATTTCCTTTACCACAAGATTTTTTTTCATTTCTCTTTTTTCTTGTTCGGTCAGGGGCAATCTTTCTCCGGCAGGCACTTGTGATGATACGTAACTGAAGCCTAATATGGCTACGACTACAATTAACACGAGTTTGGTATCTATCGTTGTTTTCATTTATTCGAATAGGTAAGTATATATGAAACTATAATCTGTATCTTAAACTGTAATCACAACAATGAATGTGTCTGCTGTTTCGTAAGTCTTATCTTTTTCTTTGACCTCTACCGTTTGTTTTATCGGAGACAGTTTCTCTGTATCAGGGTCTTCGGTAGTAGTCCAGATATCATATTTGCCCGGAGGGACGCCGGTAAACAAAAATATACCCTGATCGCTCACCCGCACATCATCGAAATATGTTTCTGCCCCGTGAAGACTGATGAATACCCGTTTTTCGATAGCGGGCCCCTCGTCAACTTTCATTTTTTTATCATAATAATGGGCTGTAACAGAACCCTTGATGGAAGCGAGTCCTTTCTTTACGACCGAGTGTGTGTATATGTGCTCTGCTGTAGTTCGTTTTCCGTCTACATACACATCCTCGAATACGCTCTTCATTAGTCCGTTAGATTGTTCCGATAATGCGGACACAACATAATTGCCACTTCGTAGATAGTTGAATCGATATAGTCCTTTTCCGTCGGTGCGAATGTCGTCTCCGTAGAAGTCAGAGGAATTACCCCCATATATAAGTTGAATACGGGCGTCGACGGCAGCTATCGTGTCAATGACATGGGAGTAATCTTTGTCCCAATGCCTGATTTCATACACATGACCTTCGAGAGAGGACGATCCGCCAATTCCTTCATCTTTATTACAGGAGATGAATAGGAATAATGGCAGGAGAACAAACAGTACAGGACTTTTTTTCATGATGATACTAAATCTTAACATATTTGTAACAAATGTATATGTTTTTTATCATATTACTCGGAGATATGAAATGTGTTTAAGGACATAAATGCTGGTTTGTAAATAGGTCGAAGCGATATTATTGAGATAAGGGTTGTAGATAAAAAGTTTTTCATGTAAGTTTGTGATGTAAAAGTTTAACATGAAGATAAACAAAAGTGTAGCACGGTTCTTTGTTTTGCTTGCAAACTTGTTCTTGTTTGTGCACGGGGTGTATCCTCATGTTCACAATGACGACGTTGTGGCGACGCATTCGATAATGCATGATAGCCGTTGTGCTTCCGATCATTCGGCGTGTAATCACAGCCAAGAAGAGAAGCCTTGCTCTCTGACTTTTATTGTACTTCCTCACGATCGCTCGGGTGACGATTTAGTCATAACACATATCCCACAGCCCGATTTTATGCAATGTATCTATTTGGACATTGCGGCAATAGCGGAAAATCTATTTGTAAACTACATACTTCTCGAAAATCCTGAACGGCAGTCGATTTACATATCGCACATCACTCAGGTCAAGGGGCTTCGTGCGCCTCCTTGTTGCTGATTAATACAATCTTATTGAAGATAATAAGGCTGTGCTATCTTGTCGGATAGAGCGGTTTTTATATCACTTGTTTATTAATCAAAAGCAATAATAATGAATAAATATATATGTATACTATTCCTATCACTCGCATTGGTGTGGGGATGCAATTCGAAACAAGATAGTGCCAAATCTGGAGAAGAGGTGGAGCACAATCATGAAGGACACGATCACTCAACATGTGGAGGAGACCACTCACATGATGGAGAGAAACATTCGCACGAAGGCGAAGAACATTCCCATGAGGGACACAATCACGCAACCGGAGATGGTCATGACCACGATCATGCGACAGAGGCTGATGGACATTCGCATGCGGCAGGGGAAGAACACAATCATGATGATCACGCAGATCACAATCATAATCATGCTGAGGGGGATGGACATGACCATGCGGACGCGAAGAACTTGCCCCAAGATGTAATAGAATTTTCGCCTGAACAAGCAAAAGATGCAGGGCTTGCAACAACACAAGTGAAACCGGCATCTTTCCACAGAGTGATAAAGACAAGCGGAAAAATACTTTCGGCTCAGGGGGATGAAGTCTCTGTTGTGGCAAAAACAAGTGGAGTTGTATCATTCGCACAAAAATCGTTGAACGAGGGTGCGGCCATCAAAGCCGGAGAATCACTCCTATATATATCATCGAAGAATGTAGGAGAGGGAGATCCTGTGTCGAAGGCTAAGTCTGCATTCGATATAGCTAAACTAGAATATGACAGAGCCGAATCTCTGATAAAAGATAATCTTATATCAAAAAAAGAGTACAACGAAATAAAGCTCAATTACGAAAATGCGAAAGTGAGCTATGATACTTTTTCCGGTAACAGTTCGGCAAAAGGTGTAGGCATATCTTCTCCTATCGGAGGCTATGTGAAATCAAATTTAGTGTCGGAGGGTCAGTATGTGGAAGTGGGTCAGCAATTGATGATCATTACCCAAAATCGCAAGATGCAACTGCAAGCCACTGTGTCGGAAAAATATTACGGAGAGCTGAGCAACATTGTATCTGCAAACTTCAAAACATCGTATGATGATAATTTCTATCGTTTGTCAGACATAAATGGTAAAGTATTGTCGTACGGCAAATCGTCGTCCGATCAAGATTTCTTTCTCCCTGTCAACTTTGAGTTCGACAATGTGGGTAAAGTTGTAGCCGGATCTTATGCTGAGGTTTATCTTTTGGCACAGCCTCGCGAAAATGTAATATCTATACCTCTTACATCATTAATTGAGGAACAGGGGTTGTATTTCATATATCTGAAACACGATGACTACCATTATAGTCGCAAAGAAGTGAAGATTGGTGCAGATGATGGCGAGAAAGTTGAAATCTTAGCCGGTTTGTCTGTTGGCGATAATGTGGTAAGTAAGGCTGCATATAACGTCAAAATGGCTTCGATGTCTTCAGCGGTTCCTCACGGACATGAACATTAAAAGCAGGGAGGATGTGATATGTTGAACAAAATAATACAATTTTCCTTACATAACAGAATCGCTGTGTTGGTGGCAGCGGCGATATTGATGATTGTCGGCTTCTATACAGCAAAGAATATGGAAATAGACGTTTTCCCCGATCTCAATGCTCCTACGGTAGTAGTGATGACAGAGGCAAACGGAATGGCGCCCGAAGAAGTAGAGCGATTGGTAACCTTTCCGGTAGAGACAGCCCTGAATGGGGCAACAGACGTAAGGCGTGTGCGCTCGTCTTCTACTACGGGATTCTCCGTCGTTTGGGTCGAATTTGATTGGGGTACAGATATATATAAGGCGCGCCAGATTGTGTCCGAAAAACTATCTGCCTTAGGCGATGTGTTGCCCGAAACGGTAGGACAACCGACTCTCGGTCCGCAATCATCCATCTTGGGCGAGGTGATGACTATCGGTCTCACTGCGGATACTACCAGTTTACTCGATCTGAGAACGATTGCCGATTGGACAATCCGTCCCCGACTATTGTCGACCGGAGGAGTAGCTCAGGTAACCGTTATCGGTGGAGACATCAAAGAATACCAGATTTTGCTCGATCCGGGTAAGATGAAATATCTGAGTATATCCTTAGACGAGGTAATGGCTGTGGTGGAAGGTATGAACCAAAACTCATCGGGAGGAATACTTTATCAGCACAGCAACGAATATATTGTGAGAGGTGTTTTGCAAACCAATCAGATAGATCAGTTGGGTAAAACGCTGGTTCGCATGAATGGAGAGCAACCAATTATGTTGGAGGATGTAGCGGATATACAGATCGGAGCAAAAAGTCCGAAGTTGGGTGTTGCCTCCGAGAAAGCAAAACCCGCAGTGCTGATTACCGTAACCAAACAACCAAGCACGAGCACGATAGAATTGACTGCCAAGTTAGACGAATCAATAGCTGATTTGCAGAAAAACTTGCCTGCCGATGTGAAACTGTCTACCGATATATTCCGTCAAGAAAGATTTATAAACAACTCGATAAACAATGTCGAAAAATCACTTCTCGAAGGATCGATATTTGTAGTCGTTATACTGTTCCTTTTCTTGATGAATGGTCGCACAACTTTCATCTCACTCATGGCTTTGCCGTTATCGTTGCTCACAACAATATTGGTTCTCAAATTGATGGGGCTGACGATAAATACAATGAGCCTTGGAGGGATGGCGATTGCTATCGGTTCGTTGGTCGACGATGCCATTATCGATGTTGAAAATGTATTTAAGCGATTGCGCGAAAATCGAAAGAAACCGAAAAACGAAAGATCTTCTATATTAGAAGTTGTATTCGAAGCATCTAAGGAAGTGCGTATGCCGATCCTTAATTCTACCTTGATCATTATCGCGAGTTTCGTGCCGTTGTTCTTTCTGAGTGGAATGGAAGGGCGCATGTTGATACCTCTCGGTATTGCATTTATTGTTTCTCTCATTGCCTCTACGATTATTGCTCTTACGGTTACTCCTGTCCTGTGTAGTTATATGTTAGGACGTGGAGCAAAAGATGGCAAGGAAGAACGCGAACCAAGATTGGTGGCGAAACTGAAATCGGGATATGAAAAAAGTCTGCATTGGTCATTAGAGCATAAAAAAATTGTGTTGTCTACTACTTGTGCATTGTTGGTTGTTGCTCTTGTGGTATTCTTTTCGTTGGGGCGAAATTTTCTTCCCGCATTCAACGAGGGTTCGTATACAATATCTTTGAATACGATGCCGGGTATATCGTTGGAAGAATCGGATAGGATAGGGCGATTAGCAGAAGAAAAGCTGTTGAGTGTGCCCGAAGTAATAACCGTTGGTCGTAAAACAGGACGTGCCGAACTCGATGAACATTCGTTTGGAGTAAATACATCGGAGATAGAAGTCCCTTTCGAGTTGAAGGATAGGTCGAAAGATGAACTTACTGCCGAGATACGAGAAAAGTTGCAAACGATTCCGGGTGCAAGTATCGAGATAGGGCAACCGATATCACACCGATTAGATCACATGTTGTCCGGCACCAAAGCTAATATTGCCATCAAGTTATTCGGTAGCGATCTCAACCATCTTTTCCAGATGGGAAATCAAATAAAATCGGCGATAGAAGGGGTGGAAGGTATAGCCGACCTGAATGTAGAGCAGCAAATCGAACGACCACAACTAACGATAACTCCTAAGCGAGAGCTGCTTGCGAAATATGGGATAACCTTGCCTGAGTTTTCGGAGTATGTGTCAGTTATGTTGTCGGGAACAGATGTTTCTCAAGTTTATGAAGAGAACAAAACATTCGACCTCACTGTGAAAGTGAATGATGATTACAAGAACACAATTGACAAAATCCGTAATCTGACGATTGATGCTAACGGCAAAAAAATACCATTCGAATATGTAGCCGAAATAAGATCGACAGCAGGACCGAATACGATAAACAGGGAAGATGTTCAGCGAAAAATAGTGGTGTCGGCGAATGTTGCCGGGCGAGACTTGCGAAGTGTAGTCAATGATATACAACGTAATGTGGATGAGAATATCACATTGCCGGAAGGATATCACATCGAGTATGGTGGACAATTTGAAAGTGAACAAGCTGCCTCGCGCGTCTTGATGTTGACATCTATGCTGGCTATCGTTGTTATTTTCATACTTCTATTCAATCAGTTCCGCAGCCTGACACAGTCTGCTGTTGTGCTTCTCAATCTGCCGCTGGCGCTCATCGGGGGTGTGTTTGCTATTTGGGTAACGTCGGGCGATATCAGTATTCCGGCTATCATCGGATTCATATCGCTGTTTGGTATCGCTACACGTAACGGTATCTTGCTCATGGCTCACTATAACGATCTGCACAAGCACGGGTTGTCTGTCGAGAAAAGTACGATACAAGGATCTATCGACCGTCTCAATCCGATATTAATGACAGCTTTGTGCTCAGGATTAGCATTGGTTCCGTTGGCGGTGCAAGGCTCGTTGCCGGGCAATGAGATTCAGAGTCCGATGGCAAAAGTAATTCTTGGAGGGCTTTTGACTTCTACATTCCTGAACATGTATATCATCCCGATCATGTATCGGTTGTTGAACAGAAAAGAAATAAAATCAGAATTGAACCATTATGATGAAGACAATAATATATAAAACAATTCCGATGCTGATTGTCGGATTGTTGGCACTACCTGTTGTCGCACAAGACAATATAAGTAAAATGTTGTTGGAGATAGAAGCTAACAATACAACATTGAAGGCTTTGCAGGAACGTGCGAGTGCCGAAAAGATAGGCAATCATGTAGGCATCAATCTCGAAAATCCCGAAATTGGATATAGCCGCCAGTGGGGAAACTCAAACGCCGAGGGAGATAAGTATGAAATGAGCATCACTCAATCGTTCGATTTCCCGACGGCATACCGCTACAAAAAACAATTGGCAAAGCAATTGGATTCGCAGGCAGACTTAGCTTACCTTGAGCAACGTGCCGAGATCTTGTTCGAAGCTCGTCAATTGGGAGTAGAACTGACTTATCAATCAATCGTAAATAGAGAACTGAAAGAGCGGTACGATGATGCAAAAGCCCTTTGTGAAGCTTATGAGAAAGCCTTCAGTGCCGGAGAAATAGACATAATAGAGAGAAATAAGGCAAAGATAAATCTCATAAATACAGAAAAGGCTCTGCAAATGAATGAAGTGGAGCAAAACGGCGTGCGTGCCGAACTGCAACGGATGAATGGCGGTGTCCCTTTAGTTGCATGCCCGACGGCGTATGATAGCGATATGTTGCCTTCCAACTTTGAAGAGTGGTTGTCAGGCATTGAGGGCAATGTGCCTCTTTTGCAATTAGCCGAATATCAGATCGAGTCGAGCCGCAAGCAAGAACAATTGGTAAAGGCGCTGAATTTGCCTAAGCTATCAGCCGGATATATGAATGCCAAAGAAGGAGGAGGGCGTTTCAATGGGTTTTCTATTGGTGTTTCTATTCCTTTGTGGGAAAATAAAAATACGATCAAACATCAGAAAGCACAAACCAATACTTTGGCAATGCAGTATGAAGACACGAAACTGCAATTTGTCAACAGCCTGAGGTTAGAGTATGATAGAGCAGCGACGATGAGTGCCTTGTTGAACGATTATCGTGATGTATTGGGCAACACGAACGACAAAGATCTTTTGAAAAAAGCATTGGACCAGGGGAAAATGTCATTGATTACTTATTTGCAAGAGTTGACAATCTATTATGAAACGGTAGATAAGTATTTGGAAACTCAGAAAGAATATTATCTTAGTATGGCGGAACTCAAACGTTGGGAATAAAATAAATTTTATGTAGTAGTATAGAAAAGGGTTGAACTTGTTAAAAGTCAGCCCTTTTCTTCGTTTTATTTTCCTTTTCTGCCGGCGAGTGTGAAATAACCCAAAAAGGCTATAAAAAAGAATAGAGTAACATCATTTTTGTATTGGTTTAATAATTACATTTGCGACGATTTAATTAAAACTAAATGAATAATACAATTATATTATTGGATCATCCGAATGATTGGAAACCATACTGTGAAACCAGTAGTACTCTTACTGTGTCAGAATATCTGAAAGATAAATCGTTGGGTAAGGAAACAAAAATGGTAATCAATCTGAGCAACGATTACGGTTACAATTCGGAAGGATATTATTGTTCGCTCCTTGCTCAAGCGCGAGGACACAAAGTTATTCCTTCCGTAGAGATCATAAACAAATTTGAGAGCGGAACGGGTATCCGTTTAGATATGAATCTGCAAAAACTTTGTTATCAGTGGATTCAGAAAAACAATATAACAGAAAATTGGAGTATGAACATTTTCTTCGGAAAATGTAAAGAAAAAGGTTTAGAGAAGATAGCGCGCTATATTTTCGACAACTATCCGGCACCGTTGTTGCGCATATGCCTTAATGCCCAACAAAAGAATCAAATAGAAAGTGTGCAGGCTTTGCCCATCAATAAATTGACTGACGAAGAGCAAGATTACTTTGCCGAGGCTTTAGATAATTTCAATAAAAAAGTATGGCGTACCCGTTCGCACAAAACTTCGCGTTTCAGTCTTGCTATCCTTTACGATCCGGATGAAAAATTTCCGCCGAGTAACAAAATGGCTTTACGCAAGATATTGGAGATCGCCCGTAAAATGAACGTTCATGCCGAACTCATCACAGAGGAAGATGCTACCCGCCTGATGGAATTCGATGCCTTATTTATTCGTACTACAACATCACTCAATCACTATACATTCCATTTGTCGCAGCGCGCGACCCAGAATGAGATGGCTGTGATTGATGATCCTCTGTCTATCATTCGTTGCACCAACAAGGTTTACCTTGCCGAGTTGCTCGAAAGAGATAAAATACCGGCTCCCTTGTCGATGCTTATTTTCCGTTCCAATAATAATAACTTTGAAGGGATAAGCAGTAAACTTGGTTCACCGTTTATATTGAAAATACCGGATGGATCGTTCTCTCACGGAATGAAAAAAATCTCCAACGAAAAAGATTTGGAAGAGGCATTCTCCATACTATTCGAGCGATCGGCTATACTGTTGGCACAAGAATTTATACCAACCGATTTTGATTGGCGGATAGGTGTTTTGAATGGTGAGCCACTTTTTGCCTGCAAATATTATATGGCAAAAGGGCATTGGCAAATTTATTTGCATGACAATAATGGGAAGTGTGAAGAAGGATTGGTCGATACTATTCCTATCTACAAAGTGCCGTCACAGGTATTGAAAACAGCCTTAAAGGCTACTTCGTTGATTGGAAAAGGATTGTATGGGGTTGACCTGAAGGTGGTGAATGGAAAGGTCGTTGTTATCGAGATCAATGACAACCCGAGCATCGATCATGGATTGGAAGACGCTATACTGGGCGATGAACTGTATTATCGTATCATCAATTATTTCGGGCAACTGATCGACGAGTCGTATCGTTGATTTGTCTCTTTTTGTGTTATCACATACTTTACAATTATGAATAATCCTATAAATATACGCAAAGCTACGTTGGCTGATTTGGATGGCGTAGAGATTGTTGAGAATCAATGTTTCGATGGAGATCAATTTTCTCGTCGGCAGTTCTCGTACCTTATTTCGCATGCGAAAGGATCGTTTCTTGTTGCTGAATCGGAAGGGAATATAGTCGGCTATATTTCGCTCTTGCAGCATTCAGGTTCGAGAAGTGTACGCATATATTCCCTTGCTGTTGTGCCGACATATCGTGGTCGCCAACTTGGTCAGCGTTTTGTCGATATTAGCAAGGAGTATGCGAAAGAAAAGGGGCTGAGGCAAGTTTCTCTCGAAGTGAATATTAATAATAAGGCCGCGATAAGCCTCTACCATAAGAATGGGTTTGTTGTAACCACCGCCATTCGCGAATACTATCATGATGGGTCGGATGCATTGCGTATGCGAACGTTTTTTTGATCGAAAAGCTCTATGTATAACTTAAATTTATATCTTTAGAATCTGAATCCATTACAACTCGATACCCGACAAAATGAAGTTTATTATGGTACACGTTTTTTACTAAAAAAGATAGATGATTGAACAAATAATACTTTTAGAAAATATCGATCCCGTTGTATTTTTTGGGATAAACAATTCGAACTTACAACTATTAAAAACACTTTTTCCCAAACTGCGTATTGTAGCTCGCGGTAATATATTGAAGGTGTCGGGTAATGCAGATGAAATACCGTCGTTTGAAGAAAAGATAAGAGAACTTGAAAAATTCACGGCTGAACGAAACTCTCTGACAAATGAGAATATAATTGATATCGTAAAAGGTAATTCTCCGAATGTAGCCAAGCAAGACAATCTGATTATCTTTGGAACCAATGGTAAACCGATCGTAGCCCGCACTCCGAATCAGCTAAAATTTGTAGAAGAGTTTGCACAGAACGACCTTACCTTCGGTATTGGTCCGGCAGGGTCGGGCAAGACCTATACGGCTATTGCTGTTGCTGTAAAAGCCTTGAAGAATAAAGAGGTGAAGAAAATCATCTTGAGTCGTCCGGCGGTAGAGGCCGGCGAAAAATTAGGATTTCTTCCGGGGGATATGAAAGATAAGATCGATCCTTATCTGCAACCGCTCTATGATGCTCTTGAGGATATGATTCCCACAGCCAAGCTGAAAGACTATATCGAAAACAAAGTTATTCAGATAGCTCCGCTTGCGTTCATGCGAGGGCGCACTTTGAGCGACGCAGTCATCATTCTCGATGAAGCACAAAATGCCACAGTGCACCAGATAAAAATGTTTCTTACACGTTTAGGTATGAATGCAAAGATGATTGTAACGGGTGATATTACGCAAAGCGATTTACCTCCATCACAAGAATCAGGATTGAGGCATGCTTTGAAGATATTGAAAGGAGTGAAGGGGATTGGTCATATCGAATTTAATAAAAAAGACATCGTTCGCCATAAACTGGTTCAGCGGATAGTTGAGGCTTATGAGAAAGATGAGGAAAAGAAAATAGAACGAAAACCAAAGATAAACGGATAAACTTTGCCCCAGAAACGTGAAGCATTTGCCTTATTATATGTAGGAAAGAAATTAATGCGAAAATTACACAACGAAAGTTTGAGAATACAAGCAATACTATAAAACTATAAGATTAATCAATTTAAAATTTCAACAATGTTAAAAAAATTATTTATTGCTATCGTAGCGATGGCGTTAGTTGTTCCGGCACAAGCTCAATTAAAAGGTTTAGGTAAGTCATTGGGAAAAGCAGCGAAAACTGCAACAAAAGCTGTAGGAGATGTTGCCGGAGATATGGCGACAGATATGGCTGCAAATAGTGTGTCTGACAAGATTGTCGAATTTATGGACACAAACAATAATGTAGTAGAAACAGATAGCGATTACTATAAGAGATTGGAGTCTTTGGTAGCAGCTAACTATACTTCGGTAGATGGATTGTCGCTTAACTACAAAGTGTATCAGAGCGATGAAGCCAATATTCTATCTTTGGCAAACGGAAATATTCGTGTATATACAGGTATGATGGATTTGCTGTCTGATGACGAGTTGCTTGCTGTTATTGCAAATCAGATAGGACATATCGCAAATAAAGATGTACGTGATGCTTTGTTGAAAGTAGCATCAGAAGATAATGCATCGAATGCTACGGGCAAACAACTTGAGAAGATGCTATCTCTGTCCGGAGATAAGTTGGGCTCAATAATCAATGAGCTGATTCAGATCCCGTATACAGAAACGCAAAACAAAGCAGCAGACTCGTATGCTTACGATTTGTTGAAAAAGAATGGAGCAGAGACAGACGCTTTAGTGTCTATGCTGAAGAAATTTGCAGAATTGGAAACTGTGGATGTAGACTCGGATGATGCAAGCGCAGAAGCTCTCGCTGTCGCAAAGTATATTGGGGTGAATGCCGGCAACTCAGCAAGGGCATCTTTGGTTGCGTCGAAGTAAGAAAACGATATATAGTTATTTGCAAAGCCGATATTTCTGATGGAGTATCGGCTTTCTTAATGCATGAAAACGACCCTCTATAATTGTCCAAAAACACTCTTGTCGGAAGGTGTGGAAAAAGAATCTCTTTTTATTGAAAAAAACTTTTCTCATTAAGTTGTTCATTGATAGAGTTGTATTTTGATTGTGCTAAAAAAGGTATAAAAAAAGATTGCGTAAA
>CALNCC010000169.1 GCA_937875275.1 uncultured Dysgonomonas sp.
GCCGGAAAGAGACTAACTGCATCACAGAAAAACAGTGAGAAAGCAACCGAAAATCTCCGATATGCGACCGTCGGTTTCGAAGAAGGGGTTATCCCCGCATCGGATGTCATGGCAGCACATACGGCATGGATGGCTGCAAATTCAGAATTGATAGATGCGCAAATAGATGTCAAGTTATGCCATATATATTTGAACAAGGATTTAGGTAGAAATATAACAACACAAAATCAGGTCAGATAATAGCGAAATATTATGAGTACAAAAAACAACAATCACAAGTCGAAACTTATTCCTATCATATCGTTCATAGCCGTTATTCTTGGTGTTGCCATAGCAGGGCACTGTTTGCATCAGGAAGATAATATAATACAAGGCGAGGCCGAAATTACGGAGATACGTATATCGAGTAAAGTTCCCGGACGTATTGCGAAATTCTACTTCAACGAAGGAGATTATGTGAAACAAGGAGATACACTTGCCGTGCTTAGCACCCCTGACGTAGATGCTAAGTTGTTGCAGGCTCAGGCCGCCGAGCAGGCTGCCCTTGCCATGAGCGAAAAAGCGAAGGTGGGAACCCGAAAAGAACAGATACAGGGGGCGTATGAGATGTGGAAAAAGGCTCAGGCAGGAGTCGAGATCGCCCAAAAATCTTATCAACGGGTACAAAATCTTTTCGATAAAGGGGTAACGACCGCACAGAAAAGAGACGAAGCCGAAGCGAACTATAAAGCTTCTGTCGCAACCGAAAAAGCAGCGAAAGCGCAATACGATATGGCTGTGAATGGTGCTCAGCGGGAAGACAAGGCTGCCGCACAAGCCACCTACGAGAGAGCGCAGGGTGCTGTGGCAGAGGTGGAATCGTATATTGCCGAAAGCTATCTGACATCGCCTATCGACGGAAAAATATCGGAAAGATATCCTAACCAATGGGAATTGGTGGGAACGGGCGCACCCATCTTCAGCATCATGGACTTATCGGATAAATGGGGTACGTTCAATATTCGTGAAGACAGATTGACGAAGATAAAAGAAAATGATGTGCTGAAAGTATATGTGCCGGCATTGGATAAAGATGTAGATATGAAGATCTATTATCGTAAGGACTTAGGCACTTATGCTGCATGGAAAGCTACAAAAACAGCAGGAGGCTACGATCTGAAAACATTTGAAGTGCGTGCTCGATTTGTGGACGAAGCTACGGATGTCGTGCCCGGTATGTCTCTAATAATAAAAGATAAAGAAGGAAAATAAATCGGATGAACGGGCAAACAGGCATGTGGGCAGTTTTTGTCAGAGAGTGGAAGCGTATTGCAGCCTCTAAGATTGTTATCTGGGGCTTCATTGTTGCGCCTTTGCTATCTATGCTTGTCCTGATGTGGATTATGCATGCCGGGCTACCTACCAAGATTCCGATTGCTGTTGTAGATAACGACGATTCCAAAACATCACGATCACTAATCAGGCAGTTAGATGCTTTTCCCAAAACGGATATAAAGTTTAAGAGTTTGTCTTTTGACGAAGCTCGCGACAAGATGGAGAATATGGAGATATATGCCATCCTTACCATTCCGCGCGATTTTGCCAAAGATGCCACAACAGGCAAGCAACCCAAGTTGGTCTATTACACCAACAATGCTTTTTTAGTTTCAGGGTCGCTACTGTTTCAAGACCTGAAAACGATATCTACCCTTGCTTCGGCATCGGTCGGGCTGCAAACAATGCAAGCCAAAGGATACCGAGAGTCTCAGATTATGCCGGTCATTCAGCCGATCTCTGTTGAGGCGCATCCGCTAAATAATCCGTGGCTCAATTATTCCATTTACCTCAACAATATTATACTGCCGGCAATACTTCAATTAGTTATTCTGTTGTTCACGGTATCAAGTATCGGGTCGGAGATTAAGTCTGCTTCGGGTCGGGATCTGATGCAACTGGGCAATGGCTCTATATTCAATGTCTTGTTGGGCAAGATGCTGCCCTATACTATATTGGCAACGATGATTGCGCTCTGCTTTATGTCGGTACTATATGGCTATTACAACTTTCCGCTTAACGGTGGATTTTGGACGATGTTCATCAACTATTTTCTGCTGATAATAGCGACACAAGGCTTTGGTCTAATGTTGATGGGGTGGTTAAGAAATTATCGTTTTTCGCTAAGTATTGCCAGCCTTATCGGTATGATAACATTTTCTCTTATCGGTATGTCTTTCCCTGTGTTAGCTATGGATGCTCCATTACAGATGTTGAGCAACCTTGTTCCGATGAGACATTTTATGCTGATATACATAGATCAGGGATTGAATGGAATTCCGATTCAATATTCTATAAACCAATACGTAGCATTACTTTGTTTCGCATTGGTAGGAATGTTGTTCTCCGGATTTGTGAAGAAAGAACTCGAACGTAATGTGTACGAGCCATAATAAAGGAAAAAGAGGAATGAAGAAATCAATGTTGGATATATATTATGTGTGGATGAACGAACTTAAAATCGTTCTGAAAGACCCCGCTATATTGATTATTTTCTTTTTGGTTTCTTTCGGCTATCCGGTGTTATACACATACATATACAACAACGAGGTTGTTCGCGATGTGAAAGTGGTGGTGGTAGATGACTCACATTCGTCGTTAGGTCGTGAATTTGTGCGTAAAATGGATGCTTCGCCCGATGTGCGTATTGTTGGACGTGCGGCGGATATGGCTGAGGCAAAAGAGCTGATGTATAGCAAAGAGGCATATGGTATATTGTATATTCCAAGCGACTTTAGCCGTAATCTGCATAGCAACAAGCAAACCCAAGTGAATGTGTATGCCGACATGAGCTCTTTGTTGTTCTATAAAGCGATCTTGCTGAGCGCCACAGAGGTGTCTTTAGATATGGGTGCAGACATCAGGGTCAGCGACATGGGCTTTAAGAGCCAAGAAGAAGATCGGGTAACGATGCAAGCCGTCAGCAACGAATGGGTAACACTGTATAATGTACCTAACGGATTTGCGAGTTTTCTTATCCCGGCAGTATTGATACTGATTATTCAGCAAACATTGGTGCTGGGCGTTTCTACACTGGTCGGTACACATAACGACAAGAAAGCATATACAATAGCATCGCATACATCACGCACACGAAAAAACATCAATGCCTTTAAACTAACACTCGGAAAAGCATTCTGCTATGCTACTGTATATATGTTTCTTTCTGTCTGGATTATCAGAATTGTGCCATATCTCTTCAGTCTGCCTCAGATCGGCAGTCCACTCACAATTGCAATCTTCTTAGTGCCATTTATACTGGCAGCAACATTCTTTGCTATGACAATCTCTTATATGTGTTCGCAACGCGAGTTTGCCATGCCGTTGTTTGTCTTTACCAGTGTGCTGTTTGTCTTCCTGTCAGGAATTTCGTGGCCTTGGACTAACATGCCCGAGCCATTGAAAGCGGTGGCTATGCTGATTCCCTCCACACCGGGTATTCATGGTTTTGTAAAGATTAATACAATGGGCGCCGGTCTGTCGGATGTGATGCCCGAATATATTGCCCTGTGGATACATGTCGGTGTTTATTGGCTTACGGCTACGCTAATGTATTTTTGGTGGATCAAGAATTACGATCCCCGTTTCAAAGGACAATTTCATTCTGCCCAAGACTAAAAGAGTTTCCTTAAATTGTTTATATTTGTACCGAAAATAAACAACCTTTATACTTAACTTTATTATGAAGAGAATAATGATAGCCGTATCTTGTATAGGGCTGATTTTAGCATCGTGCGGAAGCGTGCCCATAACAGGGCGAAAACAATTGAACCTTGTAGGAGACCAGGAAGTGCTCACACTCAGCTTGCAGGAGTATGATTCTTTCATAAAGTCGGCGCAGTTGTCGACCGACAGAAAGAATACGGAAATGGTGCAACGTGTTGGTCGCAATATAGCTAATGCTGTAGAAACATGGCTCAAGAACAATGGCTATGCCGACGAAGTTATGCGTGGGAATTTAATTTGGTGAAAAGCGCAGAGGTAAATGCTTTTTGTATGCCCGGCGGTAAAATCGTAGTCTATGAAGGTATATTGCCCGTAGTAGGAGACGAGACCAGTTTGGCTGTCGTTGTCGGACACGAAGTAGCTCATGCCGTAGCCAAGCATGCTAATGAACGCATGAGTCAACAAATGTTAGCTCAAGGCGGAACATCGATATTGGATGCTGCAACAAAAAACGAAATGGTTAAACAAGGTGCGGGAGTTGCTCTCCAGTACGGCGTTTTGTTGCCATATTCGCGAAAACATGAAACAGAGGCCGATGAATTAGGTTTGATCTTTATGGCGATGGCAGGATACAATCCGCAGGTAGCACCCGCTTTTTGGGAACGCATGTCGCAGTTGGGGGGTAGCAATGTTCCTGAATTTATGAATACGCACCCATCAAGTACAACCCGTACTCAGAATCTGCAAAAATTTATGCCTAAGGCTATGGAATATTATAAAAGTGCCGGTTCGCCAACAACGACAAAATCGGCAAAGCCGGCAAAGACATCGACCGAGTGGTCATTCTGATAATGTGATGATCGTCTTAGCTTCGTCTTAAATTTTGAAGGTGTTCTTGTGGAACACCTTCGTTGATGCATAATATTTAGATGCGTATTTTACCAACTATTTTTTTTTGCATCGTTACCAAAAAAATTGCCTGTATCTGTAAAAAGATATAGGCAATTTTTTATTTCGCATTTAGGCGAATAATGACTTCCCATGAGGTTATTTGTTCTTTTCAATCCATTTGTAAGCATTAACAAACGATTCCATCCAAGGTGTAACATCATCTTTGCGATGATCGAACGGATAGTACGCATGTTGCCATGGGAACATCGACCTTTCGGGATGCGGCATAATAGCCAAATGGCGTCCGTCTTCCGATACAACAGCTGCTGTGTCAAAGTCAGATCCGTTAGGATTAGCCGGATAATCGCTGTAAGTATATTTAGCCACAATATTATATGCAGACTCTCCTTCCGGCAAACTGAATCGTCCTTCTCCGTGAGCAACCCACACTCCTATTTGCATTCCCGATAGTGAGCCGAACATGATCGAGTTATTCTCAGGGATGTCAAGTGTAATGTATGTCGATTCAAATTTGTGAGAGTTGTTGTGTTTCATTACCGGTTTCTGTGCACGATCGGGGTACACGAGTCCGAGCTCCATCATCAACTGACAACCATTACAAACCCCAAGACTCAATGTGTCTTTGCGTTCATAGAATTTGCGAAGAGATTCTTTTGCCTTTTCATTGTATAGGAAGCTTCCTGCCCATCCCTTAGCCGAACCGAGAACGTCTGAATTGGAGAACCCTCCACAGAAGACAATCATATTCACGTCTTCCAAAGTCTCACGTCCCGACACTAAGTCGGTCATATGCACATCCACCACGTCGAATCCGGCAAGATATAAACTATATGCCATTTCGCGTTCGCTGTTCGTCCCCTTTTCGCGGATAACAGCGGCTTTTATGCCAGACAGTTCTTTTCTGCTCGGGTTGATGTCATATTGCTTAAACATGCCCGAATAATCTGCCTTGAACTTGAACTGCAATGGTTGTTTCTTGTAATTTTCGAAACGAGCCTTGGCACATTCTTCACCGCTTTGTTTGCGGTCGAGCAGGTAAGACGACTCATACCAAGCATCGCGCAATTCGTCAATGTCAAACTCTTTCAGATATTCATCTTTCTGTATTACCAATTTGCGTTCTTCGGTAGGGCGAGCAACGATTGCAAAACCAACACCATAGTCGTCCAATATTTTTTCAACTAAATGATGGTGCTTCACTTGAACGAGCACTCCCGGATTTTCGGCGAATAATATCTTAATCAAATCTGAATGATGCAGCTTGTCTAAGCGCGCTTCCAATC
>CALNCC010000170.1 GCA_937875275.1 uncultured Dysgonomonas sp.
ACCGGAGTAGGTAAAACTCATTTGGCAAAGAAGATTGCCGAAGAACTGTTCGACTCGCCGGACGCACTTATACGCATCGACATGAGCGAATACATGGAAAAATTCAACGTGTCGCGCCTTGTCGGAGCACCTCCGGGATATGTCGGTTACGAAGAAGGCGGATTGATGACCGAGAAAGTACGTCGCAAACCATATTCTGTCATCTTGTTGGATGAAATAGAAAAGGCGCACCCCGATGTATTCAACCTCCTATTGCAAGTAATGGACGAAGGGCATCTGACAGACAGCTTAGGTCGGAAAATAGATTTCAAAAATACGATTCTGATAATGACCTCGAATGTAGGTACTCGTCAGTTGAAAGATTTTGGACGTGGTATCGGATTCAACTCCGTTTCCACAACTGACAAACAATATTCGAGAGGCGTTCTTCAAAAAGCGTTGAACAAAACATTCTCACCCGAATTTCTGAATCGTGTAGATGATATTATCATTTTCGATCAGTTAGAGAAGGATTCTATTGTTAAAATCATAGATATTGAGTTGAAAAATTTCACAAAACAGCTACAAAATCTCGGATACTCAATAAAATTATCAGCTAAGGCAAAAGACCTCTTAGCAGAGAAGGGATATGACGTTCAATTCGGCGCCAGACCTTTGAAGAGAGCGATACAGACTTACGTTGAAGACGAAATAGCCGAGCTTATACTATCTGGAAAGGCGAAAGAGGGACAAACAATATCTTTCGACGCAGACAAAGATGGCGAGAAGTTGAAAACATCAGTAAAATAGCGCGGTTGAGGCTATAAACATCGGCTTGGGATCAATACTGACCCCAAGCCGATTGCTAAATACATATTATATAACATAATCACATAGTTGTTCAACTAAGAAAAATAGTGTTAAATTTGTGTATACAAGTAAGCAATCTTTGTTTATACCTTAAGCCAATACCTAAATTGATACCTATAAGGGGAGGTTCTTTGAATGGATTGAAGAGTCTCCTTTTATTTTTCATCAGGCAGCAATATCATCCGACAAATACTTTAAACAAATACCGATGATGAGAAAACTACTTCAAAAACTCGCCGGCAAGAATTTCTTTTTTACGAGTCTGCTTGTCGCAGGATATTTCTGTTTATTATGCCTCAACACTTATGTTATAAAATCCGATTTTATTCTTATCGAGATACTGCAAGAGCTGTTAACTCTACCTTTAATCGTTTTCCAATTTGTACTTTTAGGACTTTCAATATCGTACTGCATCAAAGATAAATTCAGACTGAGGACATATTCTTTCGGAGGATTCCTTATTCTATTCGTTAGCAATTTATTTGTTCTCATCAGTTTCATATAGAAACGAAAGTAGAGACACTCCACCCTACCCAAAGAAAAGACTATTAGAAACAATCTGTCATTACCTCAAAAATTCATATATTTGTCTGAATTTTGAATTTAGAAGCATGAAAAAAATATTTGTTCTATTCGTTCTTTCACTCCTTACGGTATGCACCTATGCTCAGAGTCTCGAACTGAGAGACATACTTAGCGGAAAATATTACGCAAGAGGTGTAAAATCAGTAGTTTCGTCGGTCGATGGCGAGCACTACTATCAGGCAGATAATGCCAACCAGAAAATCATCAAATATTCGTACAAAACAGGAGAGCCCGTGGAGACCGTGTTCGATGCATCCAAAGCTCGCAATATAACCTTCTCTTCTTTCCAAGGCTTTATCATGAGCCCCGACGAGAAACGCATACTCATATACAACGAACGCGAATCGGTATATCGCCGATCATTCAAAGCCAATTATTACTACTACGACATACGTCGCAACCATATTCGCAAATTGACCGAAAACACATCGAAACAGATGATACCGACCTTCTCCAGAGATGGGCGTATGGCTGCCTTCGTAGTGGACAACAATATATGGTTAGCCAAGTTCGACTTCGATTCTGAATCGCAAATCACATTCGATGGGCAATTCAACAAAATCATAAATGGTGCTACTGATTGGGTATATGAAGAAGAGTTTGCTACTACTCGCCTGATGGATTTTTCGGCAGATGGGCGTTTGTTAGCATTTGTTCGTTTCGACGAATCGGAAGTTCCGGAATTTTCTTTCCCGACATACAATAACAACCTATATCCTACCGACTTTAAGTTCAAATACCCGAAAGCCGGAGAGAGGAACTCGAGCATAAGCTGTCAGGTATTCGACATTGATGCTAAAACAATCCGCCCAATGGATATCCCGGCAGGCATAGAGTACATTCCTCGCATCGAGTTTCTACCCACAGGCGACGAATTAGCTGTAATGACTCTCAATCGCGATCAGAACGACTTCAACATGTATTATGCCAACGGACGATCTACCGTCTGCCGATTGATATTGCGAGAACAGAACGACAGATATATCGACTCTGAGCTGCTCAACTCTATTCAGTTTTATAACGGCCGCTTTACCTACATCAGCGAGAAAAGCGGATACAGTCATCTGTACATATACAGCAATGTGGGAGAATTGATACGCCAGGTTACTACCGGAGACTATGATGTAACCAACCTGCTCGCTATCGATCCACTAAACGATATCATCTATTATGAATCGGCGGAAGAAGGGGCGCAATATCGTACGATATGCAAAGCCGACTTCAAGAAGAACAAGATAAATATAACGAAGCTATCGACCAAGAAAGGCTATAACACAGCTACTTTCAGCAAGAACGGAAAATACTATGTGAATAAGTACACCAACCTTACCACTCCGGCTGTTTATACGATGAACGATGCCACAGGTAAAGAAATCAGAGTATTGGAAGACAACAGCGGAACAAACACTAATCTGGCGAAAGTGAACAAGCCGACAAAGGAGTTCATCGCAGTAAAAGGGGCTGACGGCACAATGCTGAATGCTTACATTATGAAACCGGCAAACTTTAGTTCGTCTCGCAAATACCCATTGCTAATGGTACAATACAGCGGTCCTAACTCACAGCAGGTAACAGACTCGTATGGCATGGACTGGACGGACTATCTGACTACACAGGGTTTTATTGTGGCATGTGTAGACGGACGCGGAACCGGAGCAAGAGGCGAGAACTTCCGCAAATGCACTTATATGAATTTAGGTGTATATGAATCTGACGACCAAGCAGCGGCAGCAAGACACTTTGCTACCCTACCCTATATAGACGCAAGCAAGATCGCCATCTGGGGATGGAGCTATGGCGGATACAATGTACTGATGAGCATGAGCAGAGGCGGTGGCATATTTAATGCCGGTGTAGCTGTCGCTCCCGTTACCGATTGGAAGTTCTATGACACAGTCTATGCCGAACGATTTATGCGCACTCCTCAGCAGAATGCCGCCGGATATGCTGCCGCATCGCCAATCAAGCTGGCGAGTCAGCTCGAAGGAAAGCTACTCCTCATACACGGCAGTGCCGACGATAATGTTCACTTCCAAAATACGGTAGATTATACGACTGCTTTGGTTAGAGCCAACAAACAGTTCGACATGTTTATGTTCCCCGATCAGGATCACGGAATAGGAGCATATAGAATGTACCTGTTCGAGAAAGTTATCAACTTTCTAAAGAATATGTAATCATCACGCGACTATGTCATACGTAAGAAAGCCCGATTGGCTGAAAGTTCGCTTAGGAGGAAATGAAAATTTCACCCGCACCAAGAATATTGTAGAATCGCATTGCCTGCACACTATCTGTTCGAGTGGTAAGTGCCCTAATATGGGAGAATGTTGGGAGCGAGGAACGGCAACCTTCATGATAGGGGGAGATATATGTACCCGCTCGTGCAAGTTTTGCAACACCAAGACCGGCAGGCCGATGCCTTTGAACACAAACGAGCCTGACAATGTGGCTCAATCTATCATGCTGATGAAGCTGAAACATGCTGTTATCACATCTGTCGACCGCGATGATTTGCCCGATATGGGCGCACAACACTGGGTAGACACTATACATAAGATCAAGGAAGTTAACCCATCAACAACTATCGAAGTCCTTATCCCCGACTTTCAGGGCAAAAATGATTTGATAGACCTTGTATGCGCTGCCGCCCCTGAGGTTATTGCTCACAACATAGAGACCACCCGACGCCTGACCCCACTTGTACGTAGTGCTGCCAAGTACGACACCAGCCTGTCGGTACTGAAAAGGATATCAGATAACGGACGCAAAGCCAAATCGGGATTTATGGTAGGGTTGGGCGAATCGTTAGACGAGGTGTACCAACTGATGGACGACCTACTCTTGTTTGGGTGCTCGATACTCACTATCGGTCAATACCTGCAACCGACCCGCAAGCATCTGCCTGTGTCGGCCTACATAACGCCGGAAACATTCATCGAATTGAAAGAGATTGCCCTGCAAAAAGGTTTTGCCTATGTAGAAAGTGGCCCGCTCGTGCGCTCGTCTTATCATGCCGAGAAATGTCTTTAGACATGTTGAAAACGGTAATAAACTGAAGTTCTTATCTCTATAAAACAAAAAGAGGGTTGGCGTATTGCCAACCCTGTCTTATTTATCTTGCTGCGAAAGATTAAAGGCTATCGCCAAAATCTTCTTTAAATTTAGCTATCAGTTTTTGAGGCCAATCGCTTATCGGCTCCAAACCTCCCATGAAGAAGCGAAGCACCGGCGGCTCGTATGTGAAACGAAGCCCTCCAATCAGTTCACGGTTTTCGTACAACCATGTCAAGCGATCTTCTACATATTTTATCTGAGAGAGCGTGAACACACGACGAGGTATCGCCAAACGAAGAAGCTCCATATCGGCATAAGTTTCGTTACCATATTCATCACGTTGGTTAGATACCGAGCCACGCTCCATACCGCGAACCCCCGAAATGAGGTAGAATGCTGCGGCAAAAGCTCCTGCCGGATATTGTGTTTGAGGGATATGTTTACATATCTCCATCACATTCACATGACATCCTAATACCCCCGCAGGCGTTACCACAGGAATACCTTTTGCATCCAAAGCATTCACCAAATACTCGATGTATTGCGGACTTTGACAGATCATGCTTTCATCGAGCGTTTCGTATAGCCCGACAGCAATAGCCTCTATCTCGCGCACCGACATTCCACCATAGGTTAAGAATCCTTCGAACAACGGAATAAGCGGTTCTAACTCTTTATATATTTCGTGGTCGTTAGTACAGATACCTCCACCGCGAGAAGAACTCAACTTACGTGCCGAGAAATAAACAAGATCGGCAAGACCGGTCATTGCTTGAATGATTTCGCCCATCGAACTGTTTTTGAACTCATCTTCACGTTGTTTTACCAACCAAGCATTTTCGCCCAACAAGCTGGCATCGAGCACAAGACGTATTTTATATTTGTCTGCGATAGCACGCACATCGCGCAAGTTCTGTATCGAGAACGGCTGACCTCCGATCAAGTTCGTCGAAGCTTCCATACGGATATATGGTATATTCTTTGCTCCGTGTCTCTGAATACAGTTTTCCAGCTTTTCGATGTTCATATTTCCCTTGAACGGATGTTTGCTGTTGATCACATAAGCCTCGTCATACAACAACTCTTCTATTCCTCCTCCATATTGAGTGATATGAGCCATCGTAGTAGTAAAGTGATAGTTCATCGGCACAATGCTTCCTTTGCGGATGTATGCATTGGAAATAATATTTTCGGCAGCACGTCCCTGATGAGCCGGCAACAAATACTTCTTTCCCAAAACATCTTCCACCGCTTTCTGGAAACGCACAAAACTTTGCGAGCCGGCATATGCATCGTCGGCAATCATCATTGCACCCAACTGTTTGTCGCTCATCGCATTCGTCCCACTATCGGTAAGCATGTCGAGGAACACATCGTTTGTGCTCAAACGGAATGTATTGTATCCGCCTTCATTCAACGCTTCTAATCGTCTTTCGATAGGCACTAAATGTAATTTCTGCACAACACGTACTTTATGCAATTCGAGAGGAATATCCTCTCCACTGTAAAATTTAATCTTTTCTGATTGGTTAGACATGGTTATAAAATATGTATTAAAATTTATAGTCGGTAAAAAGAAGCGTGCAAGATATGAATTTTAATTAAAATACGGGAAACTATAAAGTATATTTATGCAAAAAGCCCCCCATTCGACTGAGTGGCTATCTGCTTATATCTATTTATTTCTCTTATCTGAACATCTGATCTATCCCGACATTCGACTCGCTCGGTTGCAAAACAGTCGTGTCCCCATCTTCATAACCCATCTGCACACACGGATTTCCGTATCCCGGCACTCTTGGGAATTGATCTGTCGGCTTATATTCTATTTCCGAATCGGCATATATTTTCTTAAAGAAAAGCCCAGTGATAGGCAATGCCGATCGTGCTCCTTGCCCGAATCTCATGGTGTCGAAGTGAATACTCATTTCGTCTCCGCCCACCCAGCACGCTGTGGAAAGACGTGGCGAAAATGCCATAAACCACGCATCGGCATGGTCGTTGGTTGTACCCGTTTTACCACCCATCTCGCCCGACGGCACATAGCGTCTTATTCCGCCACCCGTTCCGCCATTCACTACGGCTGTGAGCATATCTATCATCTTCACATACGTTTGCTCGCTGAATATTTCGTCGAGCTTGGCTGTGAATGTTGCGCCGGGTATAATATTTCCATATTGGTCTTCGATATGCGTAACATATACAGGCGAAGCCTTGATTCCTTTATTAGCAAAGGCAGTGTAAGCCGAAGCCATTTCGCTGATAGAGACCTCGTGCGTACCAAGACACATAGCCACTACGGGATCTATCTTGCCGGTTATCCCGAACGAATAGAGCAAACGAGCAAAAGCATATGGCGTTGTTGTCCCCATCAGATAGGTAGTAATCCAGTTGTCTGATGTTTGCAGTCCCCACTTCAAGGTAACTTTCTCTCCCATCTTTTCGTGGCGGGCAGCATTCTCGTTACCGGGGCTAAACTCCCTGCCATTTTCATCATATAGTGTTTGCGGTCCGTATACCAATTCATTACAAGGGGTCAATCCGTTCTCCATCGCCAAGGTGTAAAGAAATGGCTTGATGGTAGATCCCACTTGTCGGCGACCGTTATTAATCATGTCGTACTTGAAGAAATTGTAGTCTATGTTTCCTACATAAGCTTTCACGTGTCCGGTTTCGGTATCCATTGCCATAAACCCTGAACGGAGTATTTGTTTGCAATAGCGGATCGAGTCGATCGGAGACATAATAGTATCGATAGTTCCTCTCCACGAAAACAGTTTCATGTCCACCGGAATTGTAAATTCCTTTGCTATCTCATCGTCCGATTTACCTCCACGCTTCGATACGCGATAGCGATCCGAGTTCTTCATTTCTCTGTTCAAAAACGATTCTACTTTGTCGCTGAATTTTCTTGCGTACGGAGCATACGAACGACCTTTCTTTTCTGAGTCGAACGCCGGTTGCAGCACCGTAGCCATATGTTCTTCCACAGCCTCTTCGGCACACTCTTGCATGCGCGAATCGATAGTGGTATATATTTTAAGTCCGTCTTTGGTTAGGTCGTAATACGAACCGTCAGCCTTTTTGTTTTTATTACTCCATCCATATAGAGGATCGTTTTCCCAAGCTATGGAATCTCTCTTATATTGCTGATAAGAATATGACGCATATTTCGATTTGTCGGGCTTGTTCATAGCAAGCATTCTTCTTATATATTCGCGCAGATAAGGAGCCAAACCATCGATATGATTTGCCGGCTTATAGGCGAGCACCAAAGGCAGTTGCTTTAATGAATCACACTGACTTTGTGAAATATAATTATACTTTCGCATCTGATTGAAGACGAGGTTTCGTCTTTCTCTTGTGCGGTCAGGATATCGTCTCGGACTGTAATATGATGAGTTGTTGAGCATACCCACAAGAGTTGCACTCTCTTCCATATTCAGCTCCTTTGGCTGCTTGTTGAAAAATATGCGGGCAGCGGATCTGATACCGACAGCATTGTGGTTAAAGTCGTACTTGTTGATATACAGATTAAGAATCTCCTCCTTTGTGTAGAAACGTTCCAGTTTAACTGCAATAACCCATTCTATCGGTTTTTGGAACAAACGCTCTCCCACCGATTTGGCTGTTTCTCGCGTATATAGTTGCTTTGCCAACTGTTGGGTAATAGTACTACCCCCACTGGTTTTCTTCCCCGAAAGGGTTCTCCACACAGCAGCGGTCAACCCTTGAAAGTCGATGCCTGAGTGCGAATAGAAGCGCACATCTTCGGTAGCTAAAATACCATCGACAAGATATTGCGGCAATTCTTTGTAGTTCGAATAGATACGATTATTCTTGTCGGCAGCAATTGTTCCCAACAGCACCCCATCAGACGAGTAAACCTGTGATGCGTATTTATCTATCGGGTTTTGCAAATCTTCGATTGGCGGCATATCACAAAACACTTCATTGTTGATGCCTACGAATACCGTTAAGATAAACAATATCACTGCGAAGAAAATTATCCACAACGTTTTAACAATTTTCTTTTGAACAGGTTTCTTGGTTGGCTTTTTTTTATCGGCTGTATCTGTTTTAGTCATAAGATATACAGAGAAATTTAATATAATCGTACAATAATTAAGACCTACAAAGGTAAACTAATTCATCTAAATATGATTAAGATAGACCGGATAAGTGATACATTTAAAAACTATTTCCACTATTTTGCATATTATTAATAATTGATGAAACAATCTGAAGATCTATGATATTTTACATAAAAAATGATATTATTTAGTCTTTTCTGCATTAATATTTACATTTTCAAAATACATTTGCAGCATAATTGACATCGATGAAAATGCACTTACTGCAATTTCGGCGGGAGACAAAGATGTACATCTCATCTCTAAGATGGCTAACAGACTCGGATTGATAAAGAATTGTAAAAAGAAAAAATAATATAAGAATATGTTGTTATTAGAGCCTTCTTATTGGAAAGATTATGAATTGATAGATTCAGGGGATTACGAAAAATTAGAATGTTTCGGAAAGCATATAATCCGACGCCCCGAGCCTCAGGCAGTGTGGCGCAAGTCTCTGACCGAACAAGAATGGGAAGAGCAATCTGAGGCAATATTCGACAAGGGTAAAGGACAATCGTCCCGCGACGGAAACGACAAGGGAGAATGGCGACAAAAAAAAGGAATGCCCGACCAATGGTTCATCTCTTATCAGTACAAGGAAATGAATCTGAAATTCAGATTGGGACTGACTTCATTTAAGCATGTCGGCATTTTCCCCGAACAGGCTGCGAACTGGAACTTTATATACGATGCTGTGAAAGAATCGACAACACCAGAGACAAAGGTACTCAATCTGTTTGCATACACTGGTGGAGCATCTATTGCTGCTCGCAGTGCTGGAGCGCAGGTTACACATGTCGATTCGGTAAAGCAGGTTATCACATGGTCGCGCGAAAACATGGAAGCATCGGACTTAGAAAATATCCGTTGGGTAGTTGAAGACGCTCTAAAGTATTGTCGCAGAGAGGTAAAGCGTGGAAATACGTATAACGGTATCATTCTCGACCCTCCGGCTTATGGCAGAGGTCCCGACGGAGAGAAGTGGATATTGGAAGAGAGCATAGCCGAACTGATGTCTTTATGCGCCGCCCTACTCGAAAAGAAAGACTCATTCCTGATACTTAATCTTTATTCGATGGGGTTTTCTTCGGTAATAGCCGAAGATCTGATAAAAGACTACTTTCCCGATGTGCAAAATATCGAGTATGGCGAACTCGTAATCCCCGAAAAGTCGGGGAAACGATTGCCCTTAAGTGTTTTTGTCCGATTTAGAAGAGTATAGAAGAAGATTTAGAAGAGTATAGAAGAATTTACATTCTATCTTCTATCGAAACATATTCTTTCACGTCTGATGCACTCTTATACGCCGGACGGATAATGCGTTTTTGTTTGAAGTTCAACTCCTCAATACGATGCGCCGTCCAGCCGACGATACGAGCCATCGCAAACAATGGCGTGTATATGTCGATAGGAAGCCCTATCATATCGTAGATAAATCCGGAATAGAAGTCTACATTAGCACATACTTGTTTATTCACGCTTTTACCTTTCAGTTCCATAAAGTTATGAATGGCACGCTCCTCGATGAGTGTATAGAACTCATATTCGGCAAGTCGCCCTTTCTCTATGGCAAGGTCGCGAGCCATCTCTTTTAACAATACTGTGCGTGGGTCTGATATCGTATATATGGCATGCCCGATACCATATATAAGCCCAGTCTTATTGTATGCCTTCTTATTCAATATCTTGATAAGGTATTTATCCAATTCCTCCACATTTGTCCAGTCTTTTACATTCTTCTTTATATTGCGAAGCATATCTACGACACGCAGATTGGCTCCGCCATGCAGATGCCCTTTCAGTGAACTAATTCCTGCGGAAATAGAAGAGTAAGTATCTGTACCTGTAGAACTTGTAACCCTGACAGCGAACGTAGAGTTGTTACCTCCACCATGATCGGCGTGCACCATCAACGCCAAGTCGAGAATCTGCACTTCGAGAGGCGTATAATTCTGCCCCTTCATCATATACAGAAAATTTTCGGCAAGCGCAAGTTCCGGTTTAGGATGACGTATATGTAGCGACTTGCCTCGATTATGTCTTACCGCATTATAAGCGTATGCTATGATAGTGGGGAAAGTCGCAACCAGATTGACCGATTGTTTTATCAGATTGTGAGCACTTGTATCGTTCGGATTATCATCGAACGTGTAAAGTTCAAGCACTCCTCTGGCAAGGATATTCATAATGTCGTCTCCCTTCAGATCGAGGATGTGCATCGTTATCTTTGAGTTTAACCCCATTGTAGCCGACAGCAACTGTGAGAACTCTTCCAATTCCACTTTGCTTGGCAGATTGCCCGAAAGAATAAGGTATGCCGTCTCTTCAAATCCAAGTCGATTTTCATGCTGTGCCCCGCGAACAATATCTTCGAGACTTATACCTCTGTAATATAGTTTACCCGGAATAGGTGCGGTCGTTCCGTCTTCTTTACGTTCATATCCCACAACATCACCTATCTTGGTCAGCCCAACGACAACCCCTGTGTGATCTTCGTTACGAAGCCCGCGCTTTACGTTGTATTTGGTAAAAAGCTCAGTGTCGATAGAACAAGTATCGGCTATCGTCTTCGAGATTTCTTTTATTATTTTTTCTTCTTTGAGTCTATTCATTCTTTCGGTTTAAATAAGCGATCCTATTTCTCTTCTTTCTTCTTCATATAGTTCAATGCACTTCCTGCTCTGAACCATTCTATTTGCAGGTCGTTGTATGTCTGGCTTACCTGAAATGCTTCCTTCGAGCCATCTTTATGTGTAAGCTTTATGGTCAACATTCTGTTCGGCTTAAATTCATTCAACCCGATGATGCTGATCTGATCCGTTTCCTGTATCTTGTCGTAGTCATCTTTATCTACAAATGTCAAAGCCAACATTCCCTGTTTCTTGAGATTTGTCTCATGAATACGGGCAAACGATTTAGCGATGATTGCTTTCACATTCAGAAAACGAGGTTCCATAGCGGCATGCTCACGCGAAGAACCTTCACCATAATTATCTTCGGCAATAACTATCGATCCTATTCCTTCGGCTTTATATTTACGAGCCAGATCGGGCACAGCAATATAAGTATCCGTCGCCGGATCGATAACGGCATTGGTTTCTCCATTAAATGTGTTAACAGCACCGATAAGCATATTGTTCGATATATTGTCAAGATGACCTCTGAAGCGCAACCACGGGCCGGCCATAGAAATATGGTCTGTCGTGCATTTACCTTTAGCTTTTATGAGCAAGGCTAAGTTGGTAAAATCCTTACCGTCCCATTCGGCAAATGGCGACAACAACTGAAGTCGCTGCGAATCGGGAGCAATAGAGATTTGTATATTTTCTCCATTCTTGTCGGGAGCTACATAACCCTCGTCGCCATCGTTATATCCATTCACCGGCAATTCGTATCCCTTCGGTTCAGACAACAATACATCCTCTCCCTGTCTGTTTTTCACGGTGTCTGTAATCGGATTGAATCGAAGATCGCCGGCTATTGCGTACGCTGCAACCAATTCGGGCGACGTTACAAATGCGTGGGTATTTGGATTACCATCGTTTCTTTTCGCAAAATTGCGATTGAATGATGTAACTATCGAATTTGGTTTTTCAGCATCTTCTGTTACGCGCTTCCATTGTCCGATGCACGGACCGCAAGCATTCGCCATGATAGACGCTCCGGCTTGCTCGAATATATCTTGCAAACCATCTCTTTCGTCTGTACTTCGTATTTGTTCCGATCCGGGATTAATTATCAGTTGAGCCTTTACTTTAACCCCTTTGCTGGCAGCATCTTTCACTATCGATGCAGCACGCGAAAGATCTTCGTACGATGAATTAGTACACGATCCTATAAGCCCGACTTCTACTTCATTCGGGTATTTATTCGTCTCAACAGCCTCCGCAAATCGGGATATCGGATGAGCTGCATCAGGTGTAAACGGTCCGTTTACATATGGTTCGAGTTCCGACAAGTTGATGTCTATAATCTTGTCGTAGTATTTCTCCGGATTTTCATACACCTTTGCATCGGCTTGCAGGTGGTCGATTACTTTATTTGCCATTTGAGCTATTTCGCTTCTGCCAGTGGCATTCAGATACTCAACCGCTTTGTCGTCGAATGGGAAAATGGAGGTCGTAGCTCCTACTTCCGCACCCATGTTACAGATTGTTCCTTTTCCGGTAGTAGACAACGTTCTCACACCTTCACCAAAATATTCTATAATGGCATTCGTTCCACCCTTCACGGTGAGTATACCCGCCAATTTCAAAATAACATCCTTCGGAGAAGCCCATCCCGAAAGTTTGCCCGTCAGTCTGACACCTATCACTTTCGGCATTTTCAGTTCCCAAGGCATTCCAGCCATCACGTCCACAGCATCGGCTCCACCGACACCTATCGCTATCATACCCAAGCCTCCGGCGTTGGGCGTATGCGAATCTGTACCGATCATCATCCCGCCCGGAAACGCATAATTCTCCAGTATAACCTGATGAATAATACCGGCTCCGGGACTCCAAAAACCGATTCCGTATTTATTTGATACATCCCGAAGGAAATCATAGACTTCACGATTTGTTATTTCAGCTTCTTTCAGATCGGGATCGGCAGATTTATATGCTTGTATAAGGTGGTCGCAATGTACGGTAGACGGTACGGCTACCCTGTCTCGCCCCGAGTTCATCAACTGCAAAAGTGCCATCTGTGCTGTTGCATCCTGCATGGCTACCCTGTCGGGCGAAAAGTTAACGTAGTCTTGTGCTCGCGTAAAATTCTTTAATCTCTGATCTGCCGACAAATGGGCATACAGTATCTTTTCGCACAACGTCATCGGGCGATCAATACTCTTTTTTATTTCTTCAATTTTCGCAGAATATGAATCATAGAAATTCTTGACCATATTCAGATCGAAAGGCTTTTTGTCCATAACAATTCTTTTGCAATTACACTTAATACTATCTTTGCTGAAAAACGAGTACAAAGGTACTATTTTTATTTCGTCTAAATCTGACTACATTTTATATTTATAAACTTTTATGTGCACCACAATGCTAAGATATTGAAACATCAATGCTATTAAGTAACAGTTTATCTCTATTTTTTTTCGGCATTTAGTTGAAACTTTATAAATACAACACACATTTCCTTGTTGTGGTTTAACAGATTTTGCTATTTTTGTAAACAACTATTTTTTTATTATGCGGATAATACATATTCTACTCTCAATAATACTCATTTCTTTTACCATTGATGCTACGGCTCAGAGTGCATCTGAAAGGCTTGTCAGAGAAGGTGTCAGCCTGCACGACAAAGGCGACTACGAAGGGGCTATAAAAAAATATCAACAGGTGTTGAAGACTACACCCAATTCTATGCCCGCTACGTACGAGATGTCTTTATCTTACCTTCGCCTCAAGAACTATGATGAAGCGATAAAATACAGTTCAGCAGTGATTGACCACAACTATCAACCCTTGCTTACTGACGCTTACATTGTGAAAAGTTCTGCTTTAGCAAAAGGAGACAATATAGACGGAGCTATAGAATTATTGGAAGAAGCGCTTATCAAATGCGGCGAATCCTACCTGCTACATTTCAATATCGGATTATGCAGTTTCAACAACAAGAATACAGAAAAAGCTCTGTCTCATCTGGAAAGAGCCATCGAAATAGATGCTACACATGCCGGATCGTTCTTACTGTACGCATATGCGCTGAATGATGCAAACAAATGGGTGCAAAGCTTCTATGCTTTCCATTTCTTCTTGTTGCTCGAACCCAACACGCCTCGTTCCAAAGATGCTTTTATGGAAATGTACGACCTTGTTTCGGTAAAGATTCCAAACGATTCGCCACGCTTAGCTGAAGATGATGGCATCAATCGTCGCAACCTCTATGAGACACTTCTAACGTTAGAACCCCGGTCTGACAATATGACACCTCAAGAGCAATATGAATTTTTTGAGAAAGTATCCCGTGCAATATTCTTCACAATGAGTAATATGCAAACCAATGACCAAAGCGGACTATTATGGACATTCTTTGTACCGATCTACTCCGAAATATTACAAGCGGACTATCTGGATGTGTACAGCAGATATGTGAGTGCCGCATACTTTCCCGAATCCCTTGAGTGGTGGAACAACAACAAAGAAGAGGTGGACGACTTCATCAATTGGTTCGAAAATGGTGAATCAGGATCGACAAATAGCGAGGAGGCTCAGTTTGAAGACGAAGATGGTCAGTTTGTCGATGGACCGCATGATGCGGAAATCGAAAATGCCTTTGAAGACATAAACTAAGCATCATATGCAGAAAGACGATGAAAATGTATTGTTAGAAAAGCTCAAAAACCCGACCACGGCGAATGAGGCTTTCTCACGGCTTGTGTCTCAATACAGCGAGCAGTTGTATTGGCAGATACGGAAAATCGTACTCTCGCATGATGACGCTAACGATGTCTTGCAAAACACATTTATCAAAATATGGACAAATATTGACTCGTTCCGAAGCGAATCGAAACTTTCGACATGGTTATACAAAATAGCCGTCAACGAAAGTATTACATTTCTCAACAAACAACGAGCACAACATAATATTTCGATAGACGATACGGAAGCACATCTGCTATCGAAGCTCGAAGGTGATACTTATTTTGACGGAGACGAGGCTCAGTTGAAATTACAGAAAGCTATACTTACCCTGCCGGAGAAACAGCGGATTGTATTTAATATGAAATATTTTGATGATATGAAATATGAAGAGATGTCGGAAATACTCGGCACATCGGTCGGAGCATTGAAAGCATCGTATCATCATGCAGTTAAAAAAATAGAGGCTTTTTTTTCTGATGAGAATTAAACCTTTTAATATAGGTAAAGTCTAAATTGCGTAACGAGTGAATAAGCACTTGTGTTACAAGCAAAAAAACAACGAGTTATGATACAAAATTATAACAAAAAACAGAGTCCATTTAAAGTTCCGGAAAACTATTTCGAGAACTTTAACAAGGAAATTATGACCCGATTGCCGGAGAAACAAAAAGCAGAACCACAGATAATTCCTTTCAGAAAAAGAATTTTATCTTGGAGTGCCGCTGCCGCAATATTGATTGTCATAATCGTTTCGGGCAGCATGCTTTGGAAAGGATCTTCCAATGGTGGAAACAGTGTGTTGAACAACAGCACATACAGTGCCAATGTAGAAGAATACTACGAATCGATGGAAGCTACATCGATAGAATCAACTTATAAAGATTTATTTTACACTGAATATGGCTACTATTAAAAATATAATAGGAGGTATTGAATTATGATGAAAACTAAAAATCTTATACTCGTTCTGACCTTGATGCTTAGTGCAAGTTTTGCGTCGGTAAGCGCACAGGAAGGTCGATCTCGCGAACAGGGAAACAGACCCGATCCTAAGGAGATGAAAGAAAAAATACAGACGATGAGAAGCGAGTTTCTGAAAAAGGAACTCAAACTTACCGATGTTGAGTTTAAAGCATTCATCCCCTTATATAACGAATATGCGGATAAAAAATTTGAGTTAGGATCAAAGGCTCGTGAGGTTGGGCACAAATTGCGAGACAAAGAAAACAGAACAGAAGAAAATCTATGGAAAGTAATTGACAGCGATCTTGACAACCAAATAAAAGAAGCTCAGTTACAGAAAGAATATTTCTATAAATTCAAAGTTGTTCTTCCCGCAGAGAAACTAATCAATCTGAAAAGAGCTGAAATAAAATTTATGGAAGAAGCGGTTGCGAACTTCCGCCGTCAGGAGGGAAAAGATAGAAACAGAAGCGATTCCGGCGAGAATGGACGTAAGCGAGAATATCGGGGTCCGAATCGTCCACAATAAAATTTCAAATTAAAATTTGCAACTATTCCTATTATTCTTATATTTGCAGAACAAAAAAACAAGAAGTATGAATTACAATACACATCATCATCATTTTGTATTGCTCACCAAGTGGTAAGCAACATATGAAGATGTGTTGTATCGAAAATATCGAAAGGCTTACCATTTCAGGGGTGAGCCTTTTCTTTTTTTATATCAATCAGCATTTAAATACAAACTAAAATATATTGAAAATGACATTACGAATAGCAGTACAATCGAAAGGACGATTATTTGAAGACACTATCGAATTATTTACCGAAGCAGGTATAAAGTTGAATAACATCAAACGCACATTGCTTGTTCCGGCTCGTGATTTCCCTGTCGAAATACTTTTCTTGAGAGACGACGATATCCCTCAGGCAGTAGCAACAGGCGTTGCAGATATTGGCGTTGTTGGAGAAAACGAATTTGTGGAGAAAAATGAAGATGCCGAAGTTGTAAAACTCTTAGGCTTTAGCAAATGTCGCTTATCTCTCGCTATACCTAAGCGAGACGACTACAACGGTGTACAATGGTTTTCGGGCAAAAAGATAGCCACATCCTATCCTCACATATTGCGTACTTATCTGAAAGAGCAGGGTATAAAATCGGAAATACACGAAATATCGGGTTCGGTAGAAATCTCACCGAGTATCGGTTTAGCAGATGCTATTTTTGATATCGTCAGTTCGGGAGGGACATTGGTAAGCAACGGGCTAAAGGAAGTGGAAGTGGTGATGCAATCTCAGGCAGTAATGTTAGCCAACAAGGAACTCTCGGCTGAAAAAAGACAGATTCTCGACGACCTGATATTCCGCATCGAATCGGTGCAGACAGCAACGAATAAGAAATATATCTTGCTGAATGCTCCAAGTGAGAATCTTGACGAAATAATCAAAATATTACCCGGAATGAGAAGCCCAACAATCACCCCTCTTGCTTCTGAAGGATGGTGCTCGATACAATCGGTAATTGAAGAAAAACAATTCTGGAACATCATCAGCGGACTGAAAGCCTTAGGAGCAGAAGGAATAATCGTTCTTCCTATCGAGAAAATGATATTATGATATTGACTGTTGCTGATGATATCGAACTGAGACTGCTGTCGCCGGATGATGCTAAATACATTTTTCGGACGATAGATACAGAGCGTGCTTATTTGAGAGAATGGTTGCCGTTTGTCGATTACACGCAAAAGGTTGAAGACTCAATAGAATATGTACAAAGCACTCTAAATTCGATAGAGAAGCAATTTGGTGTCTACCATTGCAATACCTTTGTCGGACTGATAGGGTGTAACCGTACCGATATGGATAATAAAAGAACCGAAATCGGCTACTGGTTATCAGAGAAAATGCAAGGGAAGGGAATCATCATCCGTTCAGTCTATCGGTTGCTGGCTTTCGCTTTCAACGAATGGGGAATGAACAGAGTACAGATAAGGGTTGCGGTAGATAACGTAAAAAGTAAAAAGATCCCCGAAAAATTGGGCTTTTATCTCGAAGGCATCGAACGTGATGGCGAATTACTTGTCGACAACAAATTCACTGATATAGCGGTGTATAGTCTATTAAAGAAAGAATTTCAAGAATAATCATTGTTTCAATTATATGCAAATAATTAAATACCCGAAACGCTCGGAATGGGACGAAATACTTGCTCGCCCGTCAATTAATATTTCATCTTTGACAGACACAGTTACTGCTGTCCTCAACGATATAAAAATTGGTGGGGATGAAGCTGTGAAACAATATGGCTTAAAATTTGACAAAGCTGATATAAAAGAGCTTGCTGTTTCTGAAGAAGATATAAAAACATCGGAAGCTCTTGTTTCTGACGAATTGAAAAATGCTATTCTCGAAGCAAAAGCAAACATCGAGAAATTTCATACCAGTCAACTATTTGATGGCGAAAAAATAGAAACAACTAAAGGTGTCACTTGTTGGCAAAAGGCAGTAGCCATAGAGAAAGTTGGACTTTATATTCCGGGAGGAACAGCTCCATTGTTCTCTACAGTTCTCATGTTAGCCATTCCTGCAAAAATTGCCGGATGCAAAGAGATTGTGCTCTGTTCGCCACCCGACAAAGATGGCAACATCAATCCTGCCATTCTTTTTGCAGCAAAGGTTTCTGGTGTAAGCAAAATATTCAAAGCTGGAGGCATACAAGCTATCGGTGCTATGGCTTATGGAACTGAATCTGTGCCCAAAGTGTACAAGATTTTCGGTCCGGGAAATCAATATGTGATGGCAGCCAAGCAAATTGTGAGTTTGCGAGATGTTGCAATAGATATGCCCGCAGGTCCATCTGAAGTGCAAATCATTGCCGATAAAACTGCCAATGCAGCATTCATTGCATCCGATCTTCTTTCTCAAGCTGAACATGGAGGCGACAGTCAAGTGATATTGACCACCACCAGCGAGCAATTGATTGCCGAAGTGGAAAAAGAGGTTGAGAAACAAACGAAGGAGCTTCCTCGTCAAACCATTGCAGAGAAGGCTTTGCTCAACAGCCGACTGGTTCTTCTGAAAGACAATGAAGAAATCATTGAAATGACAAATGAATATGCCCCCGAACATCTTATCATAGAGGCTGATGATTTTATGTCGTTTGCTGACAAGGTAATAAATGCCGGATCAGTATTTCTGGGACACTATACTCCCGAAAGTGCTGGAGACTATGCCTCAGGCACTAATCACACATTGCCCACAAGCGGCTATGCAAAAGCATATAGTGGAGTGAATCTGGATAGTTTTATCAAAAAAATCACATTCCAGCACATCACTCAAGAGGGCATAAATAATTTAGGAAAAACAATCGAAGTGATGGCTGAAAATGAGCAACTGTTTGCTCACAAAAATGCTGTAACTTTACGTCTGAAAAAATAAACAAGAAAAGTGATGACAATATTAAATCTTGACGAAAACAAAAAACAGGTTATAGAAACCGTTTCCCAATATATTGATCTGAATGTTGTTCCATTCGGAAAACCGGCACACACAGTACTTGACATAGAAAAACGTGAGCCGATGTATGGCGGAAAAGGTGTTGTGTATATGTTCTCTTTGTTTGAAAAAGACGAACTTGTGAACAACCGCATAGGGGTTTATATGGTGTTGCCAAACAAGGGAGACGAAGCCGGATTTCATGAGCATGGTTCAAAAAAAGAGCAAGAGTTATATGTGATAGTGAATGGAGAAGGAGAATATACTGAGCGTGTAGGATTGGAAAACGAAACCCGTTCTATGATATTGAAAAAAGGAACAGTCACTTCCACTCAAGGAGAAGATAATTACCACTCCATCATCAACACTAGCGATGAACCGCTAATCATTTTTGTGGTTACAACTTACGAAAAATAACAACTTATTTTCAGTTATTATGAACTTAGAAAAACTTGTCCGAAAAAATATATGGGCGCTAAAACCTTATTCATCAGCTCGTGATGAATTTAAAGGTGAAGCTTCTGCTTTTCTTGATGCAAACGAAAATCCGTTGCGTGACAAATACAATCGTTACCCTGATCCTTTGCAGTGGGCACTGAAAGAAAAGGTTGCTAAAATAAAGGGAGTCAATGTTGAAAATATTTTCTTGGGGAATGGTAGCGATGAACCCATTGACATCGTTATCCGTGTTTTCTGTGAACCAAGAGTAGATAATATTGTAGCTATTGATCCAACTTACGGGATGTATCAAGTATGTGCCGAGATCAACGATATCGAATATCGAAAAGTGTTGCTTAACGATCGTTTTGATGTTAATGCTGACGAACTATTGGCTGCAACAGACAAGAACACTAAAGTAATTTTTCTTTGTTCCCCGAACAACCCTACGGGTAATCTATTGAGTAAAGAAGAGGTAACGAAAATAATTACATCTTTTGATGGCATTGTTATTCTGGACGAAGCATATATCGACTTTGCTCCAAACAAATCGTGGCTTCCTGAATTGGCGAAGTATCCGAATCTTGTCATCCTTCAAACTTTCTCTAAAGCGTGGGGATTGGCTGCGGTTCGTCTCGGTATGGCTTTTGCCTCAACAGAAATCATCAAACTATTCAATAAAGTAAAATATCCTTACAATGTAAATCAGCTCACACAAGAATTTGTGGCAAGTCTGATTGATGATGATATTCAGAAAAACGAATGGGTAGAAACACTGCTTGCCGGAAGAGAATTGCTCAACGAAGAATTGAAGAATCTGCCTATGGTGGAGAAAATATATCCTACTGATGCAAACTTCATCCTTGTGAAAGTAAAAGATGCGAACAAGACATACAAAGACTTGGCTGACATGGGAGTTATTGTGCGTAACAGAAATTCAGTTTCGCTATGTGGCAATTGCTTGCGCATCACTGTGGGAACAGATAAGGAGAATAAAGAATTGTTGGATTCAATGAAAAAAATCAGTTAAATGAAAAAACGAGCATTATTCATCGATCGTGATGGAACACTTATCATAGAGCCTCCTATTGATTATCAGGTGGACAGTTACGACAAATTAGAGTTTTACCCTAAAGCGATAAACAACCTTTTCTTCATTCGCAAGAAGTTGGATTTTGAATTTGTGATGGTAACAAATCAAGATGGCTTGGGAACTGACTCATTCCCCGAAGACACTTTTTGGCCAACACACAATTTGATGATGAAAACTTTTGCCGGAGAGGGTGTTGCCTTTGATGATGTGTTGATAGATCGTAGCTTTCCTGAAGAAAATCTACCTACTCGAAAACCGGGAATCGGTATGATGGGGAAATATATGACCGGGGAATATGATCTCGAAAATTCTTTTGTTATCGGAGACAGACTTACCGATGTACAGTTGGCTAAGAATCTGGGATGTAAAGCAATATTCCTTAAAGAAGGAGAAGAAATTCCTCAAGAATTAAAGGATGTGTGTGCATTGCAAACAACAGACTGGGACAAGGTTTCTGAGTTTCTTTTTGCAGGGGAACGCATCGCCACTGCGAAAAGAGCGACCAAAGAGACAGATATAGAAGTTTCCGTAAACTTAGACGGAAATGGTACTTGCGACATCAACACCGGACTCGGATTTTTCGACCACATGCTCGACCAAATAGGTAAACATGCCGGAATAGACTTGACTGTGAAAACAATAGGCGATTTACACATCGACGAACATCACACTGTTGAAGACACTGCAATTGTTATCGGCGAGGTATTACTAAAAGCAATAGGTAACAAACGTGGTATAGAACGATATGGCTACTGCTTGCCTATGGACGATTGTCTATGCTCTGTTGCTTTAGACTTTGGCGGACGCCCGTGGTTGGTTTGGGATGCAGAGTTTAAACGTGAAAAGATTGGCGATGTACCAACAGAATTATTTATGCACTTCTTCAAATCTCTCTCCGATTCTGCTAAGATGAATTTAAACATCAAAGCCGAAGGAGATAACGAACATCACAAAATTGAAGGCATTTTCAAAGCATTTGCCCGTGCTATAAAAATGGCAATCAACAGAGATATATATAAATACGAACTACCATCAACAAAAGGGATGATTTAATCATCCCTTTCTTTTCATATATAATTGTCTCTAAGTATTTCTTACCAATTCAACTTTGGCCAAGGACTGTCTTTGGCATCAAGAGCATCAGCTGCAAATCCGGCAACAGTTTCCCACTCGCCATCATTGCCAGACCACATTGCCCGCCCGATGAGATAGCTAGTCGCATAGCTTTCCCAATTGTCGAATTTCTTTTTCGCCAATTCCACAATTCTATTGATATACATCCAAGCCTGTTCTTCTGTCAAATAACCTAATGAATAACATACTCTGGCAACAAATACCATTCGCCCGAAATCCCATGCATCTGTTCCTATTTTCAGATCATCTGCCATGTCGCCTATCCATGCATTTGCATCATCAAGCTCATACACTGCATCCAGATTCTCTAAATGACCTACTACGTATTGCCAGTCCAAATATTCATATTCGTCGCCCTCTGCTTCATCCTCATCGTCGTCTTCCTCGTCATAATCACGAGTTTCAAATTCCGTTCCTGAGAAATCAATCTGAACGGCATCAACACAATCCTGCTCTATGTATATATCCAATAGTCGATTGAAAAGTTCCCGATGTCCCTCCTCAATCCTTCTTTCTAAAAACTCGAGAGCATCTCCACTATGGTATATATTCCAATTTCGCTGCATCATCTGCTTCTGTGGAAAGTCAGTTTTCCCTACATCCAGACTGTCAACATAAGCTCCATTTTGCTCTGCAATAATCAGACTTAGCGATATACCGAACAGCTCTTCATTGGTCAATGCTCTCGTTTTCTCCGTATTAGAGATGTAAAACTTCTCTCCCGTTGTCGGTTCTTGCGTTTGCTCTACCTCCTCTTTTGGTTCTTGTTTTTGCTCTTTTTTTCTATTAAAAAATAATCCCATAAAATCTGTTTTGTTTATTATCTAATACTTCTGCAAGTTTAACTTATCTAAGATAGTAAAGTTTTTTAATTGAGAGTATTTAAGTATATTATTCATGCTTCTTTCTGTAAAATCGCGCTCCCAAAACAAGACCTGTAAATAATAATATACACAAGGCGATAGCCGATATAACTGATGTCGTATTTTCGTCTTGTAAATCTTCTGCCTGAGGAGATTTATCAGTAATCTGTTCGGTAACAACAACCTTAATTGAGGAATCGGAAGATGTAAATTCCTCCTCCGTAATCTTTGCTCTCTCTGATATTTCTTCAGGAAACCAATCAACAATTATACCGTCATCATCCGACGATTCGAAGAGCCCTTCATTATGCAAATCAGAGTTTATGTAGATGCGTGTATCAGGAAACCATTTTACAATCTTTGATATTTCCGTCTGCATTATATCTCCATATATGGATAGTTCTCCTATTTTCACGCCTTTCATCCATTCGGGGATAAAAACTTTTTTCGTGAAAGTCAGTCTCAGTCTATAAATATCTCCTATATTTTTCAATTCCTTTGGTAATTTTGAGACCTTTAAGCAGATGCCAAATACAGTTTGCTTTGCATTGATATCTCGCAATCTTTTCTCAAATGAGTTTCGCTCCCCTTCAGCTTTGGCTCTTATCATCCACCCAATCTGAGGTGTAAGAGCAAACGTTTTCGTATCCTGTTTCAACCCAACAAATCCACTCCATATTTCCAATTCATGTACAACATTTTCACTACTCAAATCTGTAATATTGAGATCAACCTTTACAATTTCATCCGGAATTGTGCTGATGCCTTTAAGATTCTTCAAATCATTTTTTATTCCTTTGTCGCTATATGGATAGAATTTAACTATCTATCCATCCGTCTATTATATCCGGATTTCCACACATCTCAGATTCGTGATATTTAAACATATTTTTCCAGAACCCCTTATCAACACTCCCTTTAGATGTTTTTACGATTTCCTCCAATACCGGCTCAAGCTCACTGATCCACCAACCGAGTTCATACTGTTTCAGCATCCGTGCTTTATCTAATACCTTTTGCCAATCATCCGGAGTCCCCCTTAATGTTATCTCAGGTATTCCACAAACAATAACAGAATAATAATCAAAATAAGAGTTCATTGCATCCATCATCGTTATTTGCGAAGCAACTCTTTCAACAGATGTAGTAGTCGTAAAATCGCAAGATAATACTTCCACCAGTTCACCTGTTGTGTTATTCGCTATTTGCTTAGTAAACTGATCAAAAACGTTTTCCCAAGAGAAGGTCGGAGAATCCCAATCTTCAGAGACATATACCATCAACGGTTGCTTTTCCTCAAAGTTTACAAAAAAACTTCTCATTTTTTCGGGGTTTATATTCACATGTTGTGCAAACCCTTGAGATATCAGCAACCAAATCATATCGGGCGAAAGAACGAATGGGCGATGATCGGCATACGCCTGATACATCCCACTCAAAAATGATTTTGAACCGAAATTGACAAGCTTACCTTGTATAACACTTTTTGCTATAACATTGATTCCAGAACCATCATCAGTGATCCCGACGCTCCTACGATTCGATTCCTCTGAGATGAGTTTTTCATAGATATCATCAATCGACTCCATAGGGAGTACTGTAGTTGGTTTAGACAAATCTTCCACCTTAAAAATCATTCCCTTTTGAGCAAAAATGGGAATAACAAAAAGTGTGGAGAGAACTATCAATATTAGTTTTTTCATAAGGCATAAATCGTTAACTCCATAAAAGTACGAAATAATACGAGTCTGCTTTGGAAATATGTTTTTTAAATTATAGTTATCCATTATCCGGCACCTCCTATACGATATTTCGCGTAACACTAAATTGTTAAAAAACTGATTTTGCAAGGTGCAGTGAGCAAATTGAAAAAAAAAGAACCTTTTGTGCATCTCTTTTGTTCTTAATACGATAAATATGCTTTGACATAGTATGGTTTATTCTGCTTAAAGGCTGTATCTTTGTGTTTCAAAACATAAAAATCAACTAAAATTGAAATAAATCGAATCATGCAATCTTCTCAAATTGATTTTATTCCGGTTTTGATGCATGTCGCTTTCTGCGTCGTTATGATTTTTACGATCATATTCGTATCAAACCTCTTAGGACCTAAAGTTAAAAGAAAAGGAAAAAGCGAAACGTTCGAATGTGGATTGCCATCATTGGGCAATGCTCGTACTCCGTTTGCGATAAGATATTTTCTTGTTGCAATCTTGTTTGTACTATTCGATATCGAAATCATTTTCATGTATCCCTGGGCTGTAAATTATAGCGCAATAGGATTGAGCGGCCTTCTCAAGATGGGTGGTTTCATCCTTTTGTTGTTTATAGCATATCTCTACATAGTGAAAAGAAAAGCTTTGGATTGGGAAAAATAATTATCAAGCGATGAGTAAGAAATCTTCAAACATACAAGTAGTGCCTGCTCCCGATGGATATCGCGGAGAAGGTTTTTTTGCTACTAAATTCGACGATGTAATCGGGTTGGCAAGAGCAAACTCGCTATGGCCTCTACCCTTTGCCACATCGTGCTGTGGTATCGAGTTTATGGCTACGATGGCAGCAAAATATGACATGGGGCGTTTTGGTGCAGAGCGCAACAGTTTCTCGCCACGTCAGGCAGACATGCTGTTGGTGATGGGGACTATCTCGAAAAAAATGGCTCCAATCTTGCGTCATGTTTACGAGCAGATGGCAGAACCGAAATGGGTTGTTGCTGTTGGTGCATGCGCTACTTGTGGAGGGATTTTCGATACATATTCAGTATTGCAGGGAATAGATAAAGTGATTCCGGTAGACGTATATATCCCCGGATGCCCACCAAGACCCGAACAAATAATAGACGGATTGATACAGTTGCAAGAGATCGTAAAACACGAATCTATCAACAGACGAGGATCGGAAAGATATCAAGAATTGCTTGACTCATATAAATTTGAATAATTATGGCTTTAGAACCTAAAGATATACAAGCGACATTAGAGTCGAAGTGTGGTGAGTTTGTATCTGATTTCAGAATGGAGGAAGATATACTCACTTTCGAGGTTAAGAAAGATGCCGTGAAGGATGTTATCCGATTTATGCACAAAAACGATCATCTGAGCTTCAATTTCCTGACAGACCTTTGCGGAATACATTATCCACAAAACGAAAAAGGACGCACTTTTGCAGTTGTCTACTTGCTGCACAATTGGGTTGACAATGTGCGTGTGAGAGTGAAAGCGTATTTGGATGCTGATGCCGAAGAGATTGACAGCATCACAGAAGTGTTTGCATCGGCAAATTGGATGGAACGTGAAACATATGATTTCTTTGGAATCCGATTTGCAGAACACCCCAATCTGAGAAGAATATTGAATGTAGACGACATGACTTCTTTCCCGATGCGAAAAGAATTTCCGATGGAAGACCCTTATCGTACCGACAAAGATGACAGATTCTTTGGTAGAGATCAACATAATTATCAACCGGAACAAAAATAAGTTACAATACAATGTCCGTACAATTGAAAAGTAAGGCTCAGCAGTTTGAGGAAATTGTCAAAAATCAGAAATTTGATGATGGACACGAGCTATCGGTCATCAACTTTGGACCGACTCACCCCTCCACACACGGGGTATTTCAAAACCTCTTGTTGGTGGATGGAGAAACAATCGTCGATTCTGAAACCACGGTAGGATACATCCACAGAGCTTTTGAGAAAATAGCGGAACGCAGAACGTTTTATCAGATAACAACGCTGACAGACCGTATGAACTACTGCTCATCGCCAATCAACAATATGTGTTGGTGGATGACTGTCGAGAAAACATTGGGAGTTGAGGTGCCTAA
>CALNCC010000171.1 GCA_937875275.1 uncultured Dysgonomonas sp.
AGTGTGTATGCTGTTGGTGCGGAATATGGCAATGAGGGCAATTCTATTGCTTGTTGTTGGACGAATGGTAATAGGGCTGTTCTTGGCGCAGATGATTCGGAGGCGTTTTCTGTATTTGTCTCGGGGAAAGATGTCTACGTTGCTGGATACGAATATAATGAGGGAAGACATATTGCCTGTTATTGGAAAAATGGGAAAAAGATAAGTCTCGGATCCGATAAATCTTCTGCTCATCATATCCTTGTTGCGGACAACGAAGTCTATGTCGCCGGGAATAAATATGTAGGAGAAAATACTGTCGCCTGCTATTGGAAAAACGGTATGCAAACAATCCTTGGCACGGACAATTCATTTGCACATTCTCTGATTTTGGACAGAAAGGATGTTTATGTTGTAGGTAAGGATCAGGATATGGCCTGTTATTGGAAGAACGGAACGAAAACTGGCATTGGGGCAAAGGACTCGGAAGCATATTCCATTTCTATATTCGGTAAAGATATTTATGTCGCCGGGGATGAATATTTTCATAAAAACTATGTGGCTTGTTATTGGAAAAACGGAGTGAAAACGATGCTTAAGGATGAGGCTAATATTTCGGGCTTACGGTCGATCTATGTGAAATAGATGCTGGCGGTATAAATCTGGTCAATCTGTGTCGATGTGGGGCAGACTTTCTCTATCTGTCAGCAGGAAACACGACACCTAATTGCGCACGTATTTCGTCGATTATCTCCATTGTGATGAGTGAGTTTTCATGGCTATTTATTGGCGATTCAAATTTCCCCTGCTCTATCAGATCAATGAACTCTGCCACTTCGTAGAAATATTCATTTGCATCAACTCCGTTAGCTAAACATACACTCTCTCCATTGCGGTATTTGATATCTACTTTGGAAATCGTATTGATGCGGTCGGCAGTTAGTGTGCCTTTTTCGCCTTGTATCTCGGTTGGGAGGTTCGAATCTGCTATTTTAGAATACAAAACGGTAGCACTCATTCCGTCGTATTCGAAATTTATGGCTCCTTGTCCGTCTGCACCTGTTGATAGCTTCATTCCTGTCGCGGAAATCTTATTAGGACGACCAAACAGAACCACCATTGGATATATGGTATACACTCCCAAATCCATAACTGCACCGTTCGACAGTTCGGGTTTAAACGCATTCAATACAATGCCTTCTTTCAATTTGTCGTATCGGGAAGAGTATTGGCAATAGCATGCAAAATAGCGCCTCAGGGTTCCTAAGTTTTCAATATTTTCTTTTATCAGGCGAAAATTGGGCGTTAGGGTTGGCTTCATGGCTTCCATCAGCACAACGCCATTCTTCTTTGCAGTCTCAATCATTGCTTTCGCTTCGCGGCTATTCGACGCAAAAGGCTTTTCGCAAAGGACATGCTTTCCATGTTCCATAAAAAGGATGCTTTGGCGAGCATGAAGAAAATTTGGAGAAGCTATGTAAACGGCATCAATTAGCTCGCTTTCAGCCATCTCCTCGATCGAAGTGAACGTATAGGGAATACTATGTTTGGCTGCAAATTCATCCGCCTTTTCCTGTGTGCGTGAGCATATAGCCGATAATTCGAAGCGGGGATCGAGGCGAGCGGCTTCGATAACCCAATCTGTTATAAAATTAGTCCCTACAATTCCGAATTTTATTTTCATATATTTATTCGCTTGAGATATATCAATAAGCACAAATGTAACGATATATTTCGGTAATAGCTCTAATGGTTTGTTCCTTCAAACAGGTCGTGATTGTTTTTGTCCTGCGTGTTTTTTGTCTTGAAGTTATTGAATGTATAACTCAAACTGAGTGTAATCAATGGATAATCGGGACGTATGTGTGTGATCGACTGAAGGCTCGATGTGTTGATGTTGCTCGTGTAGCGAGCCGAGTTGAAGACATCGCTATAAGATAGTGTTGCTGTCAGTCGGCGTTGCAACAACTGCTGTCGGACGGCGAAATTCATATACCAAAAGGAGTCGGTCTTACCTTGTGTGGTAACTGATGGGCCTACAAAATTGCCGTCAACCTGTATTCGGGTGTCGTTGCCTACACTGAATATGTTGTTGAGTGCGATCTCATAATTGTTGCTTTTCTCGTTCTTGCCTCCAAGACTTGTCAGTTCGTTATCTACTTTATATCTGTAATAACTTCCATTCAGGTTTATGTTCCACCAACGAGTTGCTTCTATCTGCGAACTCAACTCTAACCCCACCGAGTAATCATGCCCTACGTTCGCCATCGAATCTAATGTTACGCCGGCCTCGTAAGGAACCCTCAACCGTTCTATTTTGTCTTTCCGATTGCGATAGAAAAGTGTTGAGGAAAAGGTGTGTCGGTCTATCTCTTTCTTGTAATTCAATTCGAAAGAGTTGATGTATTCGGGGCGGATGTCGGGATTTCCAATCTCAGCCGAATAATAGTCGCGATAAGTAATATACGGCTCCATGTAGAATAATTGCGGGCGTGTAGTTCGACGAGAATAGGATGCTAAAAGTGTCTGACTTTTCGGGAGATTGTATCCAATATGGGCAGAAGGGAAAAGCTCGAATCGGTTCTCTGTTCGGTTAGCCCATTCTTTCGAACTTCTCAAGACACGATGTGTGTGCTCGCCGCGAACACCTGCTTGAAAGTTGAAATCCTTATATCCGTCTGCCACAATTGCATATACGGAATGGATGCCTTCCTGAAAGTAGAAAGTATTATATATATCGTCTCTCCAATAAAATTCTTTGGTGTCGGGATTCCAAAATTGCATAGAGTAATCTCCGTCTTCGAGGTAGGAATAATATTGATAACCCGACTCGAGGCGTCCGCTTTCTCTGTATGGAAGAATGTAGTCGAGATTTCCTCGCACAGTCCATCTGTGTTCGTCTTCCCATGCACGATGCCCTTGCTCTCGTTCCCCTTGTTTGTTGAAAAGATCACTCTGGAAATATTCCATTGCATCACCCCCGTATTTTAAGTAGAAACTACCGCTCAGATTATGTCCTTTGTCATCAAATTTGTGAGCAAAGCCCGTTGTGCCTTGAAAATAGGTCTCATGCAGATCGTAGTCGTCATGGCTTATATAATCTCCTTTTTCGGTGATGTTTTCATTTACCAATTTTTCTTCTTTATAGTCCAATGCCCCCGTGCGGGTGCGACCTCCATAACCGCCTTCTACGTCTATGTTCAAGGAGGTTTGAGGAAGGGTGTACAACCAACCGCCTTTCAGCGAATAGTTGAAGTTGTTGCTCTTTCGTGGACCATCGGACTGAGATATGGTAGTCATGTCGGACACAACAGTCGTTTTTCGTTGGTTGAAATCGCTTTTGCGTAATCTCTCGCTCCATCTTCCGCCTAGATAATATCGGGACTTATTCTCCTGCTGAGTAAGTAGGAAATCGACATTCCGAGAAAGAGATGTGCTTCCCGAAACATTGACCATGCCGCTGAATCCTCGTTGAGAGTCTTTTTTCGTTACGATATTGATGATCCCCACATCGCCACCCGTGTCGTGTCGGGCTGAGGGAGTCGTTATGATTTCTATATTTTCGATGTGTGATGACGGTATTTGCTCCAATGCTTGTGTGCCGCTGAATACGCTCGGCTTTCCGTCTACATATACTGCAAACCCCGAACTGCCTCTGAATGAAACTTCTCCTTCAGCATCTACTCGTATCGAGGGCGTGTTGGCTAATATGTCAACCGCGCTTCCTCCGCTTGCTGTGAGATTGCTCGATGCTTCAATGACTTTTTTGTCCAATTTATACACCAATTGCCTCTTCTGAGCGACGATGACTACCTCTGCCAATCCATGCTCCAGCGGATTCAGCTCGATTGTTCCTAATTGGATAAGAGACTTGGTGTTCAGTGAGACTGATTTTGAGTAAATCTCAAACCCCATTGCTCTCACCATAAGGTTGTATTCCCCTGTTTTTACATTGTCTAACAGGAAACTACCGTCATCTTCGACTAAGGCGTTGGCTATCGCTTGGTCTGCGCCAACTTCGAAAAGGAGGATGGCGGCATGGTCGATCGGTTTCTTGGTTTCAACGTTTACTACTTTCCCTTTTATCTGAGGAGCAACAGCAAAGACATTAACACTTAACAGAAGTGATAAAATAAAGGCTAAGAATTTCATGGTACAGTGTGCTATAAAGTATGAATGGCAGCAAAGCTAAGAAAATAGTCGAAAGATCTCTGTTCATTTTTAGAAGGTTATTGTTTGTTTACAAAATTTCAGATTTCATTCGATATTTGGCTTTTATTAGGATTAAAGGCTTTTAGTAAAAGAAGAATAATGATTAACTTGCAGCCGTTTTAGTACAAGAGGGATTCTATTACCCATTCTAAATGTAAATTTCAATAATATCAGGCTTTAAATGAAAGATTTTATTTTTCTTCTCAAACGCTTTGTGCCTCCTTATAAGAAACAAGTTGTGCTCAATGTCGTTTTCAATATTCTGAGCGCATTTCTTAATGTTTTCTCCTTTGCTCTATTGATTCCTATCATGGAAATAATATTTGATGTAGAGAAAAAAATAATATATACATATACGGCAATTGACAGCATCAAAGATGTTTTCGATTTCGGTATTCTGAAGAATAACTTCTATTGGTATATTGCTGAAATGGCGAAAGTTCATTCTGCCCAGAAGATACTGTTGTTTATCGGTATCTTTTTTGTCATTATGACCATAATCAGATTGGGGACAACATACCTGAGCAGCTACTTTATGGTTTCGGTGCGTACAGGTATTGTTCGGGATATCAGAAAACAGATCAATGACAAGATATTGTCTCTTCCTCTCGGGTTTTTCTCGAACGAACGAAAAGGAGACATAATAGCTCGTATGACGGGAGACGTGGGCGAGGTGGAAAACTCGATAATGAGCTCGTTAGAGACACTTACCAAGAATCCGATCCTTCTGATTGTCTATT
>CALNCC010000172.1 GCA_937875275.1 uncultured Dysgonomonas sp.
ATATTATTCCTGTGGCAAGGAGCATGATCCCGCCTGTCAGAAACGCGGCAGACAATCCTTTGCTTATTACTTAAAGACGAATGATATGAGAAAGATAATATTTAGAGGAAAATTAAGCCACTCAAAAGAATGGATAGAAGGCAATTTAATTATTGCCAATAATGGACAGCCGTATATTATCCCATCAAACATATTTGAGCCTGACGGACACCATTTAATCATTGATAGCGATAATCCTTTTTGGGTCGACGCTGAAACCGTCTCTCAGTTCACAGGTTTATTAGCAAAGAATCGTAAAAAGAACCTTGAGCCTGAAATATACGAAGACGACATATTCAGGCATACCAAAGAAACAGACAATGGAGATATTGCAGCATACTTAGTTGTGATGTGGATTGAGCAATTAGCTGCATTCTATTTAATTCCAATAGAACACTACGATGTGATTAAAGGAAATGATGTTTCCAAAGAAAAAGAATTTTCTTGGTTATTTGAGGATGCAGAACTAAGAGATTTTTCTATAGATGTTGGATTAATGAAAGTAGGCAACATCCACGACACCCCTGAATTACTAACACCAAAATAAAGAAAGAGTATGATAGAAGATAAACAAGAGAGGATACTTAATGACCCTCTCTTGTTATTGCTTTCTAACTACGAGGTGGGTAAATACCTCTATAGCATATCTGATATGACCCTGATTCGGTTTTTAAAGTAGGTATACAGAAAGTAGTCCTTCCATCTCCTCCATACTTGGTCTCTATCAGCGAAAATAAAGCTTGATATCGCATAACTAGGAGGCTTTGCCCATTACACCTTAGGAATCCATCTACTTCAAAATCAAAAGCAAACCAAACAATTTGACCAATAAAGTAATCCATGACTATTTATTTAAAAGGTTAATAATATGGTAAATATACGAATAGTATAAATAAAATAGAATCTAAAAAAACAAAAAAAAATATAATTATATGAGTTTCAAATACAGTTTCATAGGGGATAATTCCCCCGAAAATAGAGAGTGGTTAGAGAAGATAGGGTATAGGGTTCAAATAACGTTTCCCTTTCCTTATTTCATAATGCAAATGGCTACCCGTTGCTATTCCGCTATTACCGACACAAGCAATCTGTTGAGTAATTTACCAATGCACAACTTAAATGTGCATAGAATGAACGAAAACCACCCGCATGCTGAATCTCTATAAAATAACCATACCCCGAATCATAACCTATAAGCACCTCAAAGCTATATTTAAAGAAGGCTTATGCTCGAAACTAATATGCAGTTTAATGAGATATATCAGGCTTTGACTGAATTAGCTAGTACCAAAGAAGAGCTAAATAAATCTCGAAAGCGTGTAGGATATATACAAAATGAAGAAGAGGAGCAATAGCTCCTCTTCTTCATTTTATTTTTTTGATTCTTCAATAGAAACCTTACGGAATTCTTTCAAAGCCTTTAACTAATAGAAAAAGGTATACTCCATCCGTGGAGAAACCACCGAATAAACTATATTATTATGAAATAATCCAATCCATTTATTCATGATATTATTTAACTCCCCTTAAATATATAATAAAGGTTAAATATTTATTATCTCATTTTTGTTAATACCAAATTATCAGCATTACTAACTTTGAGGTAACTTCATTACTTTCAAGTAATCTCTTTTTTATCACTACTCTATATAATATATTTGCTCTCCATAAGAGACTAATGACTCGTAAGGATTGAGGGATAGAATATAAATTAAAAAATAATGTAAGATGAAGTATTTAGAAAAAAGCACTGATTTAGGATTGCTTATACTACGCATAAGCATTGGAGGTTTAATGTTATTGCATGGCATAGCTAAATTGCAACATGGAGCCGGATTTATAGAACAAGTAGTAGTTGGTGCAGGATTGCCATCTTTTATTGCTTACGGGGTTTATCTGGGAGAGGTAATTGCTCCGTTGCTTATCCTTTTAGGATATGGGACGCGGGCGGCTTCGATCATATTTGCCGGAAACTGTCTGGTTGCAGCTCTGTTGGTTCACTTACAAGACATATTTACACTCAGTGAGCAAGGGGGATGGACTGTTGAACTACTGGGCTTGTTCTTCTTCGGATCAGTCGTTTTAGTTTTCACGGGAGGTGGCAAATATGCAGTCAGTAACAAACATCTCTGGGATTAAAAAAAATAGGATAGAATATTAATTAATAAAAAACAAAGAGTATGAAAAAGATATTTATCGCGACAGTGTTAGCACTAAGTTCACTTGCAATGTATTCACAAACAACATGGACAAATGATCCGGCTCACTCTCGTTTAGGATTTGTGGTTAAGCACCTTACTATATCACAAATTGATGGAAGATTTGGCGACTTCACAGTAAAAGTTACAACCTCAAAAGTTGATTATTCTGATGCACAGATAGAAGTAACAGCCAAAGTAGCAAGTATCGACACCGATGTTGAAGCACGTGATAACCACTTACGATCGGCTGATTTTTTCGATGCAGAGAAATATCCAACTTTGACTTTCAAGAGCACATCGTTGAAAAAAACAGGGAAGAATAAAGGGAAGTTGTACGGTAATCTTACATTTCATGGAGTAACAAAAGCTGTTGTTTTGGATGTTCAATATTTCGGATCAGTAGTTAACTCTATGAATAACGCAGACACAGCTGGCTTTCAGATTGTAGGAGAAATAAAAAGATCTGATTTCAATCTTGGGTCTCAATATCCTGAGGCTATGATAAGCGATAAGATAAAAATCGTTGCAAATGCAGAATTCAGTCCAAACAAATAATTATAAACTAACAAAAAACATTATTTCAGAATGAAAACAATAATAATTTTAGCGCACCCAAATATAGCGCAGTCTTACGTAAATAAATCATGGATAGAAGCACTAAAAAAAACAAATCCCGAAATAGAAGTGCACGACTTATATAAGAAATATCCGAACTGGCAAATAGATGTACCTGCCGAACAGGCGCTCTTGATCGAATATGACAGAATCATTTTCCAATATCCTTTTCAATGGTACAACATGCCTCCATTGTTGAAAAAATGGATCGATGACGTATTTCTTCAAGGATGGGCATATGGTCAAGGAGGAGAAAATCTTATCGGTAAAGAAATCGGGGTGATCATCTCAACAGCAGGAATCAGTGACGTATATGCTGAATCGGGTTTCGGAACCACCGAACAATTATTGAAACCAATGGCATCTACAGCTAAATTTGTAGGGGCAAAATATATCGGACATCACGCTTTTCTGGGAGCATATACACCTGATGCAGGAGAAAGACTTACTAAAGATGCAGAAACATATACGGATTTTGTTACAAAATAATCTGATTATGGTTTATATCAACCATGTGACCGGTATTGCTCCTGAATTACCATTCGGAGGAACGAAGAACTCTGGCTACGGACGAGAACAATCTCCAGCTGGTATATATGAGTTTGTCAATGCAAAATTGATACGAGTAACGACACCCGATGCAGCTTATTAAAAGCTTATAGATCATTTCGAGTCGTATCGGAAATAATGGATACGACTCGATTCTAAAAAAACAGAAGCAATGAAAAGAAAAAGTAAATTAGATGACGTTTGTCCTGTAAGGTCAGTACTTGATGGCATAGGAGGAAAGTGGTCTATCCTGATTCTTGATGTTTTAGGTAAAAAAGGAACATTACGCTTCAGCGAGATAGGTAAAGAATTAGGTGATATTTCACAAAAGATGCTTACATCAACTTTGCGATTATTAGAAGCTGATGGAATCATTTCACGGAAAATGTATGCAGAGATTCCCCCTCGTGTTGAATATGGACTGACAGAATTGGGACATGATTTATTGCCTAATATTCGCAATCTGATAAACTGGGGACATCGAAATATTGAAACGATACAAAAAAGCAGGAAAGTATTTCAAGACAATCTATGATATTAAGACTCTTTAAAGAAGTGCTGAAAATATTTCAATAAAATAGGAATACTGGCATTTTATTATTGCTTTTCTTTGTGGGATTTTTATCCGCAGATTATCAAAGAGTTTCTATTAATGGGTATAACACCCTTACAAAGCACTTCAATAATTCGTTTGTTACATTATTGCTCCTTGCGCATTTTTCTATTATATATAAAGATATAAACGCACATGAGCAGAATACTGACAATGGATATGTATGGACTAACTTTTTGTATAGTTGTGCCGGCATAATATGCTTGCAATTCTCCCGATTCGTCGACTTCTACTTCAACAAATCCTCTCGGACTTTCTTTTACCGGAACTTCTCGTCCGTTTAGTTTTGCGGCATACCCTTTATACCACAGTAGAGGTAATTCGAGAGAGTCGGGTTTCTCTAAATTGAGCGAAACAGTAGTTATCCCTTTACTCTTTTCTACGCTATTTATTTGAGTTTCGCCATCATTATTCTTGTATTCAACAGAATTTTCTCCTCTTATTTCAATATACCAAGGTGAAGGCACAGACTTTGGCAGATATTCTAATCCTCCAAGATTGTATGCCCGGTGAACGGTCGGTTTAGTATTTAGCTGCAATGTGTTTGTGGCATACACATAGTCGCGTCCGTCGCTGCCCATCATAACCACAGTAAGGGTTACCAACACTATTACTCCTACCAATTGACGTACTCTGTTTTTTATCAGCAATGAAAAATAGAATGCTCCGGCTAATGCGAAGAAATAGGATGTGAATTGCAATAATCGCCAAGGTAATTGAATGAAAGATAATTTATTGAAAGGAAACATATCCCAAGGGAAATAAATGGAGTAAGCTAATATGTAGAATATACCTAAAAGCAATATTCCATCCATATGTTTCATCTCTTTCGATTTGCCATATACGAATAACCGTAACAATACCATCATCGTTAAAATGAGACCGACGCCGGGAATAAATATCTGTTTTGGATATATTATTCCGCTGAACAATCCCCAGATGATGAAGAACGGTTGCTTGCGCGAGTAGTGCAGGTCTATGTTTGCATATTCGTAATAGAACGAATTGGATGCCATCTGCTCCAACATTGGATACAGATAATATGCCAGAATTAGAAGTGATACCACACCAGCCAATGCTAAGTAGAGCAGTCGTTTGGGGTCTCTTACGAGAGGCTTCCAATATATGAGCATAACGATAGCCATAGTAACAAACATCAGCACGGAAGATATGACGTGTGAAAACACCATTAAACTATATCCGATAGCTATAATGTACCATTTCTTATAGTCGCCCTTGATGATGTGATACAGGCCTAAAAAGACGATGGGGACGAATGTGAAAGTTATGGATTCGCCTAATGCTCCTCGTCTGTATATATCTAATAGTCTGTAATATGCAAATGTATACAGCAACGAACTGATGAATGCAACGTAGGGTTTCTTGTAAATGATGTTGACAACACGAAACATAATAATTCCCGTAGCTACTGTCAGTGTGAATAGCATTATCTGATAAGCGATAACGTCTCCGGTATATAATCCGATGTAAGCAAACGGGATGAGCAACAGGTCGCAATAGAATGCTTTGGTAAAATATCCGTATGTGTTAACGGCATTGTAATCGAGATAGAAAGGGAAATTACCATCTCTGATAGCATCTATCAACGCATTGAAACGTTGCATATGAAATAGCAGATCGTGTCCCGGCTGAATGGGATAACATACAGTCATTATTCCTGCCATCATTATTAATAGTGCCGTCAACAGCCATATATGATATTTCTGGTTCGATCCTATCTTTTCTAATACGTTGCTTATAAGTTTCATCAGTTTTAGTGTTGCAAAGTTTTACAAATATAATTCAATCAATACATTTTATCGCGCAATGCTTTTATGTCGTCCGACATAATATAGTCATCATAGTCCATCATCTTGTCTATGATACCCTTAGGGGTAAGCTCGATAATACGGTTCGATACCGTTTGTATAAATTCGTGGTCATGCGATGTCATCAACACATTGCCTTTAATTTGAATCAACGTATTGTTGAATGCCTGAATAGACTCCAAGTCGAGGTGATTGGTAGGTGAGTCGAGCACCAAGCAGTTGGCACTTCTCATCATCATACGGGCAATCATACAACGCATCTTTTCTCCTCCCGAAAGTACTTTTGCACTTTTCAGAACTTCTTCGCCAGAAAACAGCATACGTCCTAAAAAACCCTTGATGTAAATTTCGCTGGTGTCATCAGAGAATTGGGAAAGCCAGTCGATAAGTGTCAGGTCGTCTTTGAAGAAATCGCTGTTGTCTAAGGGCAGGTAAGCCGTTGTGATGGTTTGTCCCCAACTGAATGTTCCGGCATCAGGTTTCATTTGTTCGTTTATGATATCGAAAAAGGCTGTCATTGCACGAGGGTCTTTCGATAAGAAAACAATCTTGTCATCTTTTTCTACATTGAAACTCACGTTGCTGAAAAGCACTTTTCCTTCTATTGATTTGCTTAGTCCGTTTACCTCAAGCACTTTATTTCCCGGTTCTCTCTCGGGAGTAAAGATAATACCCGGATAGCGTCTCGAAGATGGTTTTATTTCTTCGATATTTAGTTTTTCGATCATCTTCTTGCGGCTTGTGGTTTGTTTCGATTTTGCCACATTCGCGCTAAAACGACGAATAAATTCTTCCAGTTCCTTTTTCTTTTCCTCTGCCTTTTTGTTTTGTTGTTGTTGCTGACGCAGGGCTAATTGGCTCGATTCGTACCAGAAACTGTAATTACCGGAGAAGAGAGATACTTTTCCGAAGTCGATGTCTACCGTGTGGGTACATACCGAGTCTAAGAAGTGACGGTCATGCGATACAACAAGTACAGTCGTATTCTCGCAATTGTTTGCCAAATAGTTCTCGAGCCACATCACGGTGTCGATATCGAGGTCATTGGTAGGCTCATCGAGCAACAAGTTGTCCGGTGTTCCAAACAATGCACGGGCAAGCAAGATACGCACTTTCTGCTTTCCGCTCATGTCTCCCATTATCTGGTAGTGTAGATCTTCGGTAATGCCAAGACCGCTCAATAGGCTTGCGGCATCGCTTTCGGCGTTCCAGCCATCATGTTCGGCAAATCTTTCTTCGAGTTCCGAAGCCCTTATTCCATCAGCATCGCTAAAGTCTTCCTTAGCATATAGCGCATCTTTTTCGTTCTTGATGTCCCACAATACAGTGTGCCCTTGCAATACGGTGTCGATAACAGTTTGGCTGTCAAAAGCAAAGTGATCCTGTGCCAATACTGACAAACGTTCGTTTGAGCCTTGCATAAAACTGCCATGAGTAGCGTCTTTTTCGCCGCTCAATATTTTAAGGAAGGTCGATTTTCCTGCTCCGTTAGCACCGATGATTCCATAGCAATTACCATTCGTAAATTTCAGATTTACATCTTGAAATAATACTCTTTTTCCAAACTGAATACTTAAATTAGAAACTGTTATCATTTATCTTTTATTTTCTTTTTGTTCTCTGACTTAAAATTATAATGCTTTTATTACAACCGAACTTCGTCTTTCGGGTACGATGTTGAAAAGCCTGTTTTGCATGCCATCCCACAGTTCGATAGTTATTTTGTCTGTTGGTTTTTCTTCTACGTATCTGTTGAAATTGAAGAGATAAGAAAAACCTGTTTGATATTTATTATTTCGGAATGCCTTAGCTATATTCGAATATTGAGTCTGATCCCAATACATACATTTGTTATATCCTTCTGCATTCTTGAAAACAGTGGAGGCGTCTCTGTATTTGTCTGTGTCCTTGATGAAGTTTAGATAGGCTTCGGACAAAGATTTTTTGGTATGCCCGAACTCCTTATTGTTTATTTTTCTTATTACATATCCAACCATTATGCCGGCTTCATATGCCGGAGATCCCTCGTCTATGTTGCGCACAGTGGTAAGATCATCGGCATTGAATCCGATTCCCGTATAGTTGTAATCGATGAAGTCGATAAGATACTCTGCTCCAATCACTTTGTTTGTAGCATAAGGAAACTGCATCAGCATCAATGGGATGTGTATTTTTACATAATCGTAGAACGAATAGTTTTTTGAAGCATAG
>CALNCC010000173.1 GCA_937875275.1 uncultured Dysgonomonas sp.
GCGTATAGCAAGCAACTTAAGATCCTCCTTCTCTACATATTCGGTAAGAATAAGTAGACATTTTTCGGCTTCGGTCTCTTGTTTAGGTATAAAAACCAACCCTGTTCCATAATGTCCTTTTTCGGGTACAGGGATTCCTTGCAACAAAATGAATTCGTGCGGTATCTGTAACATGATACCTGCGCCGTCTCCGGTTTTATTGTCGGCATTTTCAGCTCCGCGATGTATCATATTTTCCAATACACGAAGCCCGTTTTCAACTATGGCGTGAGATTTCACACCTTTAATGTTAAAAACTAAACCAACACCACAAGCGTCGTGCTCAAACTCGGAATTGTATAATCCTTTTTGTGTAGCTAATCTTAAATCTTGCATATGTTTTTAGTTGATAAAGTGATAAATAAGTTATCTATGTCATATAATAATCTGCCCCCCAAAGGGTTACTCTATTGGCCAAAAAAATCCCTATTCCATCATGGAAATAGAGATCTCAGGCTTACAGATTACAATACGAAACGGTCATAAACTGGACAAAAGTCCACCCCACAATACCTTTCGATAGCAAAAGTAAATAAATTATTGAAACAACATCTCTTTTTGATAAAAAAACTGCAAAAAAAGCTCTTTTTATAAGCTTTTCTTGCAGTTCACTTAGCAAAAATCTTATTTATGCCGTATTTAATATACCAATTTCACTTTCTTGCCTTCTGCTTTTTCGTATTTTCCGTCCGAAGATTCGATATATTGTTTGAAGTGGTCGCTGTTTGAGTGATTATCCAAATCCTCTTGCGTTGCCCATTTTTCAATCAATATCAAATTGTTCGGATCTTCTTGGTTCTGATACAGATCGTACATTATACAACCTTTCTCTTTACGTGTTTCGCTTACCATTGTGTCAAAAATCTTAATGATTTCATCTTTGAACTCAGGCTTTATCTGCACCTGATACACAAGATCTACAACTTTAGACTGATCACAGCATGCCGGAGTCTGATGACCCGGACAAGCTCCGCTGTGATCGTGATTGTGTTTGTGACTGCACTCTGTTCCCTTTGTACACTCTGTGGTTTCTGCTTTTTGGCAACAACCGGAAATACTCATCCCCAAAATGATGGTTAAAGCAAATAATAGTTTTTTCATAATTGTGATAATTTTAAAGAATGTTAGACTTCAACAACTTCGTTTAGTGTGATATAGCAAATGTATCCTTTCACATCTGCATATCCCATTTTCGATATATAATCTTTATAATATTTTACCTGACGAATATATTTATTTTCTTTCTTCTCTCCGAATTTATAATCTATCACTACCACCTCATCGCCACAGATCATCACACGATCGGGACGCACATGTTTGCCGTTCGGCAATAATATCTGCACTTCATTCAGTATGCGATATTTCGCCGAATACCATTGCGCAACCATAGGCATAGACAAATAGCCTGTGATTAGCAGCCTCATCTTATCCACCTCAACCGAAGTTATATCCCCTACCCTGTAATAAGAATCTATCGCCGCATCAATATCGTCGACAGTCTTTATGCGGCTGACAATCTCGTGCATCAGTGTTCCATAGTCTCGCTTACCGGTATCGGAAAAGAAGTATTTATTTTTAAGAGACAAACTCAACTTATTGTCGAAAGAAAGATTGGGCAGAATATCTACTTTTATCTCCTCTACACCTGACGTTTGCACCTCTTCTTTCGGTTGTGCGATATCTGTTCCGCCTATTTCCAAAACAGAGTTGTCTTCGTCGTAAAAGGCGGCAAGGTTGATGACTTCGTCGTCTTCTTCAGATTTGACAAACACCTCATCATCTGTTATACAGTTCCACAACAGAGACGATATATTGTTGATATCCGATTTCTTGGGCTTAGGGCAAAAGGCTATAAGTTCGTCCTTAGCTCTGGTAAAAGCAACATACAAAACATTGAAATTATCGACAAAGGCATTGAGTCTTTCTTCGAGATAATCGCGCTTGAAAATCGTATTTTGTAATTTCTGAGAATATTTGATAGGCACTAAATGCAACTGATCGAAAGGCGACACCTGAGGGCGACACCACAGGATTGTACTCAACTTATGATCAATCTCCCAATTGCAAAAAGGGATCAACACGACCTTGAAGCCAAGACCTTTCGACTTATGTATTGTCATTATACGAATCGCATCTTGCCCGTCGGGCGTATAAACAGTTTTGTTCACACCCGTTTCGTCCCACCATTTGAGGAAGGCATTGACATCGGACGACTGACGCGACGAGAAATCGAGAGCCAAATCGAATAATGATTGTATATATATCTGCTCATTTTCTTCCATCGCACTGAAAAACAAGCCAAATATTTCTTCCACCATCTCATAGAGAGGAAGTACTTTTATACGCTCCAACTCTTTCGCTACATTCTCGGGGAAATAGTCGCCCACCGAAAAATAACGATGGAGCGCATCTTCTACTTCGAGCCGATTGTTGAATCTGAAATACTCGAATAGGGCAATCGCCTTGAGTGAGCTATCATCCATATTCTGCAAGTATTTCAACAAAGCGATAATCAATTTTACACTTTTCGAGTTGTTCAGAAATAACGCCTCATCAGATATTATATCGTAGCGATACGGAGAATCGGTGTGAGAGTTTTTATATTCGAGCAGTTTGTTGGCAACTTCTGCCCCCTCTCGCTTTGTGCGCACAAGGATGGCTATATCTTTCAGCTTGTATCCTCTGTCCTGCAATTGCTCTACTTGCAAAGGCAATTGATCCAAAGCATAGCTTTGCCAGTCATGCTCGGCAGTATCTATAAATTCTACTTTTACATGTCCTTTGCTGTCTAATTTACTTGCCGGAGTCTCTTGATAAAGATCGGCATAGGCTTTCGATATTCGTTGCGAGAAAGCGGCTGATTCGCTATCATCTTCCGACAATACGGTGTTATAGGTATTTTGCAGCATCTGCGCCCCTTTGGTAAATACGGCGTTGTTGAAATCGATAATATTGCAGGCACTGCGCCAGTTGGTAGATAATGTTTCGTGGTTGACACCTTCGGCGGCAAAGTCTATGTCTAACTGCTCGTCCAAAAGACGCCAATCGGAATTTCGCCAACGATATATGCTCTGCTTTACGTCGCCGACAATAAAGTTTACATTCCCGCCACTCATACTTTCTTTTACCAATGGACGGAAGTTTTCCCATTGCATGCGCGATGTATCCTGAAATTCGTCAATCATATAGTGATTGATTCTCAAACCGACCTTTTCGTATATGAAGGGTGCATCGTTGCCTTCGATTATCTTGTTCAGCAACTCTGTGGTATCGGATATCAACATTATATTCTGCTCCGATGCTATTTGCCGTATTTTGCCATCTATGTCGCCCAAAATGCCGAGCGTGAAGAAGTAGCGATTGATCTCGTATGCAGTCTGATACGATGCGCTGTTTTCGTACAAGTTGACAATCTCGCTCACACAATCATTAAGACCACCAACATAGGCTTCTTCTATCTGAGATTTGGTGTGCGCCGGAGTTTTGCCCGTAGTCCAGTTCGACAAATCGTTGGGTAACAGGCTGAATGTCTTGGTCGGAGTTTCGATATCTCCGTTTGCCCATTTGATAAAACTTTTGAATGGAGAACGGCTTCCACCCTTAAAATCTTCGGTAGATAAATCGAAGCGATCTATTATATTCAGAGCCTTTTCGCCTATGCGCTGCGACTCGGATTCGAAAGCACGAATGGCGGACAACAACATTTTCTTGTAGCCATCCATCAGCTCTTTGTTACCGATATCTTCTCTTACCTGTTTGCTGTACGCCTTGTAGCCCTCTTTAAATATCTCGGATGACAAGGTTTGTATATCGTTGCGGATATTCCATGTTTCCCCGTTCTCTACTTTTTCTTCCGAGAAACGGATCAACCATGATAGTAGTTCTTTGTTTTCTTTTTTTTCCAGATCGGAAAGCAGAGAGTCAATAGCCTCGTTCAATACCTTGTCGGTATCAAGTTCTACGTTATAGCCACCGCCCAATCCTACTTCACGCGTAAAAGCGCGCATGGTCTGCTGGAAAAATTTATCAATGGTACTGACCGAAAATGACGAGTAATCGTGAAGAATATTTGTCAGTACCTCTTTGGCTTTTATTCTTATTTTTTCTTCACTCTTTTTCAACTCCTTAATCAGAAGAGTGGTATAATCCGACTTTTCATTATTCGCCAGCTTTGCCAATTCCTGAATAATTCGGCTTTTCATCTCATCCGTCGCTTTGTTTGTAAAAGTTACGGCAAGAATGTGCTTGTATGCCAGTGAGTGATGCAACAGC
>CALNCC010000174.1 GCA_937875275.1 uncultured Dysgonomonas sp.
GGGCAATCCCATCTCGGAAGCCTCACACAATGCAGGCTCTATATATTTGTTGAGAACGCCGTAGTTTTTAGCAATACTCATCAACAACACTTTCAGGTTTGCGTCCTCTACAATCTCTAAAAATGGAGCAAACATGCGATCCTTGTCAATAGCCTCCAATGGACGATTACTTGCTAAAAAACGATAGTACAACTGAGGTAAACCTTTGCTGTCGTTTCTATCTAACGCCTTGAAATTAATCGCCAATTGATTAGTCCCGACTAATACTATCGGGCAATAGCCATCAAGAGCATCATATAATCCTTTTGTCATTTTCAAAGCCGGGAGCAGCAAGTTCTCCGCCTCGTCAATAATAAGAATCGGATATCCGCCCTTCAATTTTATTTCTTTCACATGAGCTGCGATCTTACGTAGCTTGCTTACTTTGTTGCCTTTAACATCAATATCCATCTGCACACAGATGTCATCGAGAATGTCGGACAATCGGTGTATAGAACTTACTGTTACAACATACGTTTGACTCGGGTATTTCTTCTTAAACAGATTTGTAGTGTAAGTCTTACCGCATCTGCTTTCTCCTATAATCATTTTTTCGCGACCCTTTGCTTTCGCATCCATCAGCTCCACCATCATGCTGTTGTATTGCACTGTATCTACATGTCTCCAATATACAGGCTCGAAGTGATAGCCTATGGCGTTGGCAACTTTTTTGAAATGAATATCCCCGATAGTTGTTTTACCACTTTTCTGCGAACCGGAAAGCATTGCTTCGAGATAGCTCTTACTTACCCCGGTTAGCCCTTTCAATTGCTCCGCCTTCAGATCATTGGCGACAGCATACTCCCTAAGAGCCGTAATAACTTGTTGTCTGAAATCTTTTTCCATATCATTAATTCAATTGTTGTTCTAATAATGCTCTCTTTCTGCGCTCATACTCCATTTGCTCCATTGCTGCTTGTTTCTCCTCCTGCTTCTGATTCTTTCGGGATACTCGTTTATCGGCTTGTGCCGCTTGTGTCATGGCATCCATATTGCTGACCTCTTTTTGTATTTCTCCGATATCGACAGGCTTTTTGCGCATGTTGATACCTTTGACCTTAGGCGCATTCAGACCATGCTGATTAGGATGTAGGTTGTATTTGGCAAGCAGCTCGTTCGAGTTCTTAACATTGGCAATACGTTGCAGCTTGTTTATGATCTCCATTTGGCGGATAAACACTTTGTCGTCGTTGGTTTGTTCCTGAAGGTTGCGCTGTACCTTGATATAAGGCTGTGCAAGGGTTATAAACCGCATGCCCGAAGCATCTTTTTCGTAAAGAGAGACGACACTCATGTCTTCAAGATCATAGCGAACATGGAATCGGCGACCGACATTCCTACGCATGAAATCGTTATCCGGCATACCATCCGCTCCGAGTACTTCGTATTCGTGTTTTTGTCCTTTTACTTCAAATGAAATACCTGACGACCGGTATGTCGACGGCTCTTTAGTGGTTATCCCGAACATGGTAATCATGTCTAAGAAGTCCACTGCCTGAGCCTTGTCGTTGACACTTGTGCGGTACATTTCTATGCGCGGGATGCCTGTAACCGGGTGGGGAGCATTATTCCAAGCGGTGCGTTTCTCAAGATACACCTCTTTCACGCGATCCAGTGTCGGCAGGTTTTTAAGATTGGCAAGGATAAACTCCATATTTGCCCGGCTTTCTTTCTTTTTCGATGTGATATTTTGCCCTGTGAAGTACCATTCTTCTTTTAAATATACAGACTGAAAGCGACCGAAGGCACTCTCTATTGTTTTCGACTTACCATTATACGGAGCCGTATTGATAGCATGCTTGGCAATGGCACTCATAAAGCCCCCGGTCTCTAATCTCTTGTGCCCCCCTTGATTGTCAAATCGTACCTCGTATGGCTTGCACTTCGAGGTTTGCACAGCCATCTTGAAGGCAAAGAACTGAGCCTCGAAATCCTCTGTGCGGCTGATATGGTATCCGAGAAAGCACTCGCTGTACACATCCATAACCTCGTACACATTAGCCGTTTTTGTGTTCCCGTTGGCATCTTGATAGTAGAAGTTGAGCTTCGTACCATCCGAGTACCACAACGAATCCCGGAAACTCCCCAGCTTAGTCTTATGTTGACGTACAAATTTCTCTTTATAAGACAGCTCGCCATAGCGGGCAGCATGCCACTGCTCTTCTACATCCGGACGATACATATACTCACGAACGGCAACACTGCTCTTTATCTTTTTCCATACCGTTTTGTCGGCTTCACGGTTCCTCTTATCGGCTTCTTGGTTGTATAGGGCATGCAATTGCTCTATCGATACCACGATCCTTGGCACACGTGCCGACCATTGGGCTACCAACCATTCGCCAACTTCTTCGGTAATGATACGGGTATTCTGATTGCCCCATTTGCCGCTCAATATATCCTCACAACCATATGCGATATAGTCCTCAAGCTTTATTTTCAATCGCTTCGGATTCTTCGGCAGATCGCACTTCCACTCTTTCGGTAGGTTTTGGTGTGCTTTGGCGGCATTTTTCCAAAATTTACCCGACAATGGACGCTTGCCACGACTCCTGATTGCAAGTACATGCTCG
>CALNCC010000175.1 GCA_937875275.1 uncultured Dysgonomonas sp.
ACAAACCTATTTCGATAAAGTCTGAAAGACGAATAGCCTTTTCAAGTTCTGTATTCAAATCGTTTGCGTCTCCCGGTATACGTAGGTTTGTCCAGAATTCCTCTTTCACTTTCTTGAGCTTCTCAATAGCCGAAGTCAGAGATTCTTGTGTACGAGCCATACCTACAAAATCCCACATAACAAGACCTAATTCTTTGTGAATAGAGTCTACCGAGCGATTTCCTTTTATACTCATCAACTTGGCAATCTTCTCTTTTACGCTGTTTTCTGCCTCCTGAAATTCAGGAAGGTCGGTACTGAAACGAGGTACAGAGATCTGATCCGACAAATAGTTTTGAATTGTATATGGTAGTACGAAATATCCGTCTGCCAATCCCTGCATCAATGCAGAAGCACCCAAACGGTTAGCTCCGTGATCAGAGAAGTTGGCTTCACCGATAGCAAACAATCCTTTGATAGAAGTCATCAATTCGTAGTCAACCCAGATACCACCCATTGTATAGTGAATAGCAGGGAAAATCATCATCGGTGTTTCGTACGGATTATCATCAACGATTTTCTCATACATTTGGAACAAATTACCATACCGAGCCTTAACAACATCTCTACCCAATCGTTCGATTGCCGATGAGAAATCTAAGTATACAGCCAATCCTGTTGGATTTACTCCAAAACCTGCATCACAACGCTCTTTCGCAGCACGCGAAGCAACGTCGCGAGGAACAAGGTTACCGAACGCAGGATATCTTCTTTCCAAATAGTAATCTCTATCTTCTTCTTTAATTGCTGTCGGTTTCAGTTTCCCGGCACGGATAGCTTCTGCGTCTTCTTTTTTCTTAGGAACCCAGATACGACCATCGTTACGCAGCGATTCTGACATCAAAGTCAATTTCGACTGAAATTCGCCATGAACAGGAATACAAGTAGGATGTATTTGAGCAAAACAAGGGTTTGAAAAATAAGCACCTTTCTTATACGCTTGTATTGCTACCGAACCGTTCGATCCCATCGCATTGGTAGAAAGAAAGAATGCGTTTCCATATCCTCCTGTACCGAACACAACTGCATGAGCCGCAAAACGCTCAAGCTTACCGGTTACAAGGTTACGAGCGATGATTCCGCGAGCACGTCCGTCAATGATAACCAATTCTACCATTTCGTAACGTGTATACAGTTTCACACTACCTTTATTTACCTGACGGCTAAGTGCTGAATAGGCACCCAAGAGCAACTGCTGACCTGTTTGACCTTTAGCGTAGAATGTACGAGAAACCTGCGCACCACCAAACGAGCGGTTGTCGAGCAAACCTCCATATTCGCGAGCGAAAGGAACACCTTGCGCAACACATTGGTCGATGATGCTATTCGCCACCTCTGCCAAACGATGAACATTTGCCTCACGAGCACGATAGTCTCCACCTTTGATTGTATCATAAAACAAACGGTAAACGGAGTCTCCGTCGTTCTGATAGTTTTTAGCAGCATTGATCCCTCCCTGTGCAGCAATAGAGTGCGCACGACGAGGAGAGTCTTGTATACAGAAATTCATCACATTGAATCCCATTTCACCAAGCGAAGCCGCTGCTGAGGCTCCCGCCAAACCTGTACCCACAACAATAATGTCGAGGCGACGTTTGTTAGCCGGATTTACAAGTTTCTGATGATCTTTATAGTTAGTCCATTTTTGGGATAGTTCCCCTTCAGGAATTTTCGAATCTTTCTTCGGATCAAGTATAGTTGCCATATCTATATTTCTTTTTTAGTCTTTGGTTATTAATTCATTAACAATAAGCTCCGCACAATATCGATTTCACGTAGAAAAAGATAGTAACAAAAGCAAATCCCAAACAGATAACAGTAGCAACAATTTGCCCGATCACTTTCCAACGGTTAAGCCATACACGTCCGCTCCAACCGACAGTCTGCAATGCGCTCCAAAATCCATGTACAAGGTGAAACCATAGTGCCACATACCAAACAAGATATGCTATCACAACCCACAGGTGGCTGAAATAGTACTTGATGAAAGCAACTCCGTCTTGAGGAGAGACAGTAGTATCCCCCAATTCCACGGTGTGATGTCCCATCAGTTCGGCAAACATCATTTTATACCAAAACTGGCTAAAGTGAAGTAGCAAGAAACCTACGATGATAACACCCAAAACAAACATGTTCTGAGATGCCCACTCTACGCCCTTAGGACGTACACTAACTGCATAACGGTCATTACCGCGAGCTTTACGGTTCTGTATTGTAAGCATCAATGCAAAAATGAAGTGAACCGCAACGATAGCACCTAACCCTGCCGTAGCAAGAACAGCGTACCAATTAGCTCCGAGCATAGCACATATCATGTTATATGCTTCCTCTGAGAATACTGCGGCAATGTTCATCGACACGTGAAACAATAAGAACAGGATGAGAACGACACCTGATATACTCATTATCAGTTTCTTCCCAATGGATGATTTAAGTAACCAACTCATAAAATAAAAAATGTTTTTAGTTTATATGAACAGATAATTTTCTTTCTTGTTGATCTTTAGCGACTTAAAAGTCCTATTGCGAGAAGATGGCTCTATCAACCATTTTTCCCCTTCTCGACAGTTGCAAAAGTATACAAATAAAATGACTTAAACGAAAGGAAAATAAAAGATTTTTAAGTCTTCTTCACTTATCTCTCAGGCTCTCATATAAATCGTTGAGTCAATTCATAGACCTGTGTTGCCGATTTCTCCCACGAATAGTTTTTTACCTGCTCCAAACCTTTGGTTCGCAGTTCATTTTGAAGCACAACGTTTTTCAACAAAAGATTTATTTTATTTGTAATATCTTCTTCTTTATAAGGATCGACATACAAAGCTGCATCACCGGTTATTTCCCGCAAAGCCGGAATATCACTTACGATTGCCGGACAACCGAAAGTCATCGATTCGAGCGGTGGCAGACCAAAACCTTCGTACAGGGATGGATATACCGACAGGCTGGCTTTTTTATACATTTCTTGAAGGGCTTCGTCATCAACAAATCCGGGTAAGATAATATTTTCGCCAACCATATTCTGCAAATCAGGCGTATTGAACGCTTTATATTGCATCCCGATTATGTATAACTTAACATCTCTATCGTCTATATTCTGAAAAGCCTTTGCCAGTCTGACAAAATTTTTGCGGGGATCCATATTCGAAACAGCAATTATATACTTCTCTTTACCTTGAGCATGCGTTTCTTGCATAATTTCCTCTACCGAAGGCTTGTCTTTGAAAGGAACATTGCTGTGAACGATGTGTATTTTATTCGGATCTAAACGTAATGTATCTACAATTTCATCTTTCGAGAATTGGCTGACTGTGAGAATTGCATGCGCTTTGCGTCCGATGCGGGGAAACATATAATGGTAGAAACGCACATACCCTTTCGAGAACCATTGAGGATAACGCTCGTGGGAAACATCGTGGATCGTTATTATTTGGTTATCGTAATTCAATGGCCCACAACTGGAAAAGCTGATCAAAAGGGGACTTCCTATCTTTTTCAGATATCGGGGCAATGAGATTTGCTCCCACAAATGGCTTTTGAGACAGCCACAGCGAACTGTTTTGAACTTAAATTTATAGTCTGGATGAATTTCTTGAGGAACAGCGACATGAAAATCAACACCCATTTCGTGTAATTGATTGCATATCTCGAAAGCGTAGCGATGTACGCCCGATGCTCGTTGTGTTAAATATCTTCCGTTTACTACAAACATAAGCTGTCTATTCTTGAGGTATTTCTTTATAAGTTTTCTTGCTATACCAACTACGTTTGAGCATACATTGACTCAGTCCGATCCAGAATTTCATTTTGAAACGTTGCCAAGCCTTATTACTTACCTTTCTATCGGGAAAATAGTCTGTATCGGCAACAACATTGAAATATTCCTTTTTCTTTTCTATCCCCCTTTTCAGATATTCGACATGATGTGTTACAGTCCTCGATTTTGGGAAGACATAGAAACGACCTTCCTTTATGTTGGGCACGTAAGGATATTTATATTTGACATAACTGGGCACATGCACCGGCATATTTTCTGTTATCCACAGAAACCCGACCTTCGTGTCTCGCAAAAAGTTTGTAATATGACATTCGGGGAAAAGCTCAAAGTCAAATATCCTCGGATTCTGTTTTATGTAGTCAGTCTTTATTAAAGCAAAATCGGTTGCCAAAGCATAATATTTGTCATACCAGTCGGCACTCGCCCAAACTGCTTTTGTAGACATTGACAGCAGATTCGTATATTTTTTTATTATTGCATCGGTATACACCCATGTGTCTGCCTCAAGAATAAGCGTAAAATCGCAATCATCCGGTATATACTTCGCTCCCTCCATCAGCAGTTGTGAGTTACCTTTTCGGTGTCCGGCGTTTTCTTCGAGAACAACGAGCTTATCTATGTGTTTCTGCGAATCGAGAGGAATCTCATATCCCTTGTGCTTGCCGTTACTGATGACAATCACGTGATACTGAAGAGCCGTCCATGTGTCGCGTATGATCTGAAGATTGTATTTCAAATCTTCCACGCGGTCATATACCCGAATCAAAACTGCAACTTTCATCTGAATGATTTTGTTGACCAAGTTTCCAACCCTTTCTTCGTAAATGTATAAGGTTGCACCTTTCCACCGAGACCTTCCAATGCTTTTGTTACCTCGAACTTCGCATTGTCAGGGCAGTAGAAAAACACATATCCACCGCCGCCGGCTCCCGAAATTTTTCCTCCGCTTGCTCCGGCTCTGATAGCTGTATCATATATTTCTTCGATGAATGGGGTTGATATACCATCCGCCATTTCTTTTTTGTATTCCCAACTGCGATGCAAGATATGCCCTATTTCATCTAAATGCCCCTTAAGAATGGCTTCCTTAATTTCGTAGGCCTGTTTCTTTATCTGGTGCATGGCATCTATCGATTTCGATTTCTTGCCGGTAACATTTTCCTGCTGCTTCTTTATGATGTCTCCCGAGTTTCGGCTCGAGTTGGTATAGTATAGCAACAAGTTGTTAGACAACTCGTTCATTACCTCTCCTCGTATTCTCAATGGATTAACGATTACCTTATCGTCGGCATAGAATTCCATAAAATTGAACCCTCCGAATGCTGCCGCATATTGATCTTGCTTTCCTCCGGCCTGTTTCAGGTCATGACGTTCTATCTCGTAAGCGAGGTATGCCAAATCGTATTCTCCTAAGGGCAGACGCAACCATTCGGAGTATGAGCCAAGTATAGCTACGGCTAATGTGGATGATGTTCCCAATCCCGATCCGAAAGGGGCTTCGAGAGCACATGTGAGAGTTAACGAAAGGGGTTTACCTACAAAATCTTTTATGATTCGGTTGTATATTCCTTTCATCAGGTCTGTCTTATCGTGAGTTATAGGCAACTCGACAGCTGCATCAAAGACATACTCTTCGCCTGTTTGAGGAATACGAAAAACAGCCTTTCCATCGTCGCGAGGCTCTATATTTGCATATGCATACAGATTGATAGTTGCATTGAGGATGCAACCGCCATATATATCGGAATATGGAGACACATCTGTTCCCCCTCCGGCTAAGCCTATACGAAATGGAGCTTTACTTCTTATTATCATAGTCAAATATTTTTGTTCTCAATCATAGCCTCTGCAAAGCTATAAAGATCTTTATACCATCTATCAGCTATATCGTAAACAGCATCTGATTTATTGTATTTGTCCCCAACTAAGACGGTATGCATACCAGCTTTTTTACCGAACAAAACGTCCGATTTGCTATTTCCAACCATTATAGATTCAGAGAAATCGACCTGCGGAAAATCCGCCTGTATCCGAAACGCCATTCCGATGTTCGGTTTTCGATTTATTGAGCTTGAACAAATATCGGGGCAAACATATATTCCCGACACATTACCTCCAACCGAAACAATCTTATCAGTCATCAATCGATGAATCTGATCGAGCTTTTCTTGGCTCATTATTCCACGCCCTACTCCACGCTGATTGGTTACGATGAATATCTCCTCGAATCGTTGCGAAAGGATGGCTATTGCATCCGTCGTTTTCTCGATAAAAACGAACTCATCTTCGGTTTTCACATAATCATTGGGACGTTCTTCGTTGATAACGCCATCACGATCGAGAAACAGATATTTATATTTATTTTCCACCGTTCACTTATTCTTAAAATCAATATTTGCTTTTTCAAAATCGGTCGGGATTCCGATATCTATAAAGTATCTATTCTGAATACATCCATATATATTAAGATCGGAAATATGCGCTTCCAAAACATCTTTTTCAAACGAAAATTTATCAGAAAGCCCCAATCTATCGAATAATCCTTTATTGATGAGATATATCCCTCCATTAATCAATCCTTCCGAACAATACTTCTTTTCATTGAAATTCACAATCCTTTGCCCTGAATCTAAATCGACAGAACCGTAACGATCAAAATCGCTCATTGGTTTCAGCGCAATAGAAATATCCGCTTTATTTTCCTCGTGTGATTGAGACAGGCAACCTGTATCTATGTCGAAGAACGTGTCTCCATTGAAGACATAAGCGCTATCAGCATCTACCTGCTGAAAGGCATAAGCAATAGCTCCACCCGTACCCAATGGTTCTTTTTCGGTTACGGTAGATATCGAGAATGGATAGCTTGATGTTTTTAGCCAATCTTCTATAATATCAGCTTTGTAGCCTAACGATAGTATGATATGCGAAAATGATTGCTGCTCAAGATAAGCAAACAAATGTTCGAGAAACGGTTTGCCGGCAACCTCTGCCATGCATTTAGGAACGTCCTTTACCACAGACTGTAAGCGTGTTCCAAAACCTCCTGCAAGCACTATTCCTGTTTTCATATAAGATATCCCTCTGCGTTAATTTTCTGTTCTTCAAATTCTCGTTGTCTCTGTTTGTTCATCATATACACTTTAGGGCGATATATATAATATTTGTAGTGGCAAAAGTAGAAGAAATACAAATAGAATACATTATTCAAGTCTGTCAATCCCTTCACATTAATAGCTAACTGAAATACATATAAAACAAGCAGCAATAGATTCACTGACATATCTCGCGTGAACGACATGCAAATGATGATGAATGGGAACAACAGATAGGCAGTCATACCTATGATACCACTAAAAAACACCAATCTCGTGAATCCCACATCATTTCCCCAAAACCACATCTCGCCCCGTCCTATCATGAAAGTCTTGAAATCGTCGGGGAAGAAGAACATTTCTTCCAGCCCATTCGACGATTTTGTCCACAGTCGCCCTGTTCGTTGATAGTTATCAACTAACTCAAATGCCCAATCTGCCATGTGAGGAAAAAATTGCCTCATCAATATATACCCGACCACAATAGCTACAATCCCAAATGCCATAAAGACATATATCGACGTTTTGTTTCGCTTGTAATGCAATAACAGGTAAATGCCAATGAGCCCTAAGCTGATTCCTCCGCCTACGACGGTCGTACGAGCCGAGAACATTCCTATATAGAACAGAAACATATATATAGCCGTAAGCAGAATCACTTGTGTTACGTTTTTCCGGGTTGCAGCGATCACGTATGCCAGAATAATCAGAGCATAACCATAAACAACTCCTGCTCCGAAGTATCCCATACCATGCCCAATCAATCGTGCTCCTTCGGCTGCCGCTCTATTGTTTTCGTTCAGCTCTCCGGGTAATTCTCTGGCAACGAGAAATTCTTTTATTTCCGGATAGTTGTACATCAGCAGCGATATAATAGCCTGCAATGTTACAGCAGCTATAATATACATCGACACGGTGGAAACAGAGGCATTAGGCTCGAACTTGAACAAAACTAATATAATCAGGTAGCAGCTCATAAAAGAAGCTAAATGGCTGAACATGTAGTTTTCTATATAAGGGTCAAACGCCCCGTTGATGTATATAGCATACAACTGAATGGCAACCATCAAGACCAACGCGATAAGAGCATATACAACTTCCTTGAAGGGCATGCGATGATAAACATATACTCCGGCGCCCACGATTCCTGAAGCAAAAACAAACGAGTGACCAAATGTATCCAGAGCCTGTGGATAAACATAATAAAAAAATAAGACAAGTAAAATCAGTCTTTTACCAATCCAATCCACAGCTTTTAGTATCCTATTATCAGTAGTCTGATTCATCTGAATACAATTTTATATATAAGTGATTCCTTATATTTTATTTTGAAGATACATTTAAAATAGAATATAGCCATATCCCTATTCGTATAATGTACCCGACGATACATTTTCGATTTTTTCAGAAACCGAACAACAGGCACACCTATCCGCGAATTGGCGCAAAGTCGCAACCAATGTATCGACAGCATCTTTTCCAAATACTGTTGATTACAGAAACCCTGTTTCTTGTTTTGCTCTATCAAAGATAAAATAAATTCTTCACATCTGTCCAATTCATCATAAGACGCTTCTTCGGGCACACATTCTGCAACAGCCGCATAGATATTCAAGAATTCGTCGGTAGTGGGAAGCCCAAGCGCCTGGCAATGAATTTTAAATACTTTCTTCTTATTGTCCAATTGCAATTGCTCATGCAACGAAGACACTTGAGTGGGATGTACGCGATAGAGCAGCAAAGGCTCTCCCACATTCGCTAATTTAGTTTTATACAAGGCCTTAGACCACAAAGCATAATCTTCGACATGAAGATATTCGGCCTCGAAACTCAAGCCCAACTCTGTAAATACTCGCTTACGGATCATTACGGCAGGATGGCAAATGCCTGATTTGAATAACAGATATGCTCTCAATTCATCGTCTTTCAACGGGCTGTGGTGCAAGCTCCTTTTCCCCGGATTATCTAACGGAAATGCGTAGAAAAGGGTACTAACAATATCATGATCTCTATTTTCCTCTAAAAAACGAACTTCCTTTTCTATTCTCTCCGGCAACGCTATATCATCGGCATCCATACGGGCAATATATTCTCCTCCGCAAAGATCAATGCCTTTATTCAAGGTCTTTATCAACTTCAAATTAGCCTCATTATCGTATACCTTCACACGCTTATCTTCCGATGCTAATCGCAACAGAATATCTCTCGTATTATCCTTCGAACAATCATTAATGGCAACAATTTCAAGATTTGCATATGTTTGTTCTAATATAGAACGAATAGCATCCTCTACATATTTCTCCGCATTGTAGCAAGGCATCAATACAGATACTAAGGGTTGATTCATTTCTTCCGAGTGTATATTTCGTTAAATATCTGTCCGTATCCATCTACCATCCTGTTCACTGTATATCGGGACAAGTAAGAAGAACGGGCATTGCGAGACATTGTGTTATATATATCGTCATCTGACAGTATGTATGATATCTTTTCCGCAAACAATGCAGAATCATTAGCTATATGAAATCCATTCGTTCCATCAATAACCTCAGGTATTCCCCCAACCGAAGAAGCTACGACTGGCACGCCAAAGCATAGCGACTCGAGCACCGACATGGGCATACCTTCATAATTAGATGGCAGGATAAACAAATCGGCGTATTTCAAACAATAATTGGCATCCAAAACTTCTCCTAAGCAAAATACATTGTCTGAGTGATCCTCTATCTCTTTTTTATTTCCAATCCAGACAAAGGCGTACTGAGGCATCAGGCGGGCAATATCAAAAAATAGGTCGATTCTTTTTTGTTTCGATATTCGCGAAATACACATCACCACTTTACCATATTTTGCTTTTATGTCTTGCAGGGCTGATTCAATCTGAGGCTTGATGACTGATGGTATCAATGAGCGGTCGTCTACACCATTGTAAACACATGCAACATTGCTCACGATTCCTTCTTCTTGCATACCATCAACATCATATTGGCTGACTCCGACAATCTTGAAGGCTCTTTTTTTCAACAACAATTCGACATTCAGATATTCGCGATGAGCCTTACGCACAGAATCGAAACCATGCATGGTATAAACAATTTTCTTTGGGTTGAAAGCGATACGTCCCAATGCGCCCATCTTTGAAGAATGTAGATGAACAACATCCGGCCTATATTTTATGCGGTAGTATATCAGTTTGAGTAATAAAATCGCATCTCTCCAAGACACTTGCTTGCGATGTTTGCCAAATCTTATTCGTGTGAAATTTCCTTTCAGACTTTGCCAGGCTTGTCCTTCTCCGCCGTATATGACAAAGACTTCATTCTCTGCGTTGAATCCCTCAATCAGATCGCCTACTACGGTTTGAGCTCCGCCAAATTCAGAAACAGTTATAACCTGAAAAATCCTCATCTATATTTCCTGCTGTTTGTGTGCACAGGTAGCAAAGATAATACATTCATTTTTATATTACGCTAAGTACGTAAATTATCTTGATTGAGACATAATTTTCCAATTATAGAAACCCGCGATGGAAACCACAGCGAAAATAAAAAACAATATTCCCGAGAACACATCGTGCTGAACAAACAACAAAGCTGAAGATAAGAAATTGGCAGGTATCACCAACAGCCACATATCAGCCCATTTGCGAGATGCCATCCACAGAGCTACAACGTTGAGACTTGTGGTAAACGCATCGCCCACAGTGATGAAATATGAGTTCCACGCAAAATGTTTAAGTAACATGAATATAACGATGAATACGAGCAAAACAGAGCCTACAACATGCAGCAGATATTTCTGTGGCATGCGGGTTATTATATCCTGTCCGGTATCGGCATCTCTGTTTTTGAAGTGCCACGACAACCAACCATAAACAGAGGCAAACAAAAAATAGGCATAAATACACATACTGGCGTAAAGCTGTGTATCGTAGAATATATAGATATAAAACACAGCCATAGCAATGCTCGCCGGCCACATCCAAATACTCGCTTTGTATTCGAGGTACAGATATATGAGACCGATGACAGCACCGGCAAGGCTGATCCAATTTTCCGACAAGAAGAGCAATAGTCCGTTCATTTTATATTTCTTAAAGGTTACAAAGGTAACATGGGTTACACATTTTTCATGCTTTTGCACCATGTTACCTTTCACATCTATCAATCTTATGGCTTCTCTCAATAGATTATTATTTATCAGAATCTTATCCCTACACGAGCCATGATGTTGCATGGTGCCTGAGGAAACACTCTGTGATACACATCATCAGGCGAACCGTCATCGAACTTCGAAACATCAATAATACCGTTCGCTATATACTTTTTATTCCAAATATTGTTGACAAAGAAATCGAGGTCGATCTCACCTAAGGTTTGAGTTTTGAATGTGTATCCTGCAACAAGGTCAGAGATTAAATAGTCGTTCAACTGATAGGCCTTGTCCGAAGTATTGTCATAATACATCTTACCCACATATTTATTCACAAGGCTCAGGCGCATATTTTCGATTGGCTTTACTGTTACTATACCACTTGCCACAAGATCGGGCGAAAAGGATATATCTGTCGATTTCATCGTTACAGTTTCGGTTCTCACATAGTTCCAGTCGGAAGGATTGTCATATACAGCATAATGTTTTGTATAATCCTTTATCTTGTTGCGGCTCACTGTTGCATTAGCATCGAGTCGCAACCAGTTGAGCGGAGACCATGCGGCTTCCAGCTCCACACCCAATCGGTAACTGTCGGGCACATTCTCTTGCAACTTGTAACCGATATCACTCAACTTACCTGTCAACACTAACTGGTCTTTATAGTCCATGTAATATATGTTAGCTCCCCATGTAAACGTTTCGGAAGCATACCTATATCCCAATTCGTAATCGAACAAACGCTCAGAAGTCAGCTTTGTTCCATCGCTCACACCTTTCACATATTCTTTCAGATCGGCACGCAACGGCTCTCTGTTTGATATGCCATACGAGAAGTATACATTATTATCTCCCGACTTGTACGACACACCGGCTCTGGGATTGAAGAAGTTGTAGTAATGATTGCTTGTTATATCTATCAGGTCATCGTCTATACCAGCCATTCTGAAGTCAACATATCTGTTCTGCAATTCACCGAAAAGTTTAAGTTTGTCTGTTAAGGCATATTCGGCTTTCGCAAATACATTTAGATCCCTTTTGGTCGAATTATTCTCGTTCCACTGATAGTTCGTAGTTATATTTCCATTGTATTTTATCCATGGCAAACGTCCATAATGCGACCCGTCAAAATATGTATATACGGCTCCGGCTGTTACATCCAATCCATTGTTAGCATAATTGACATTGAGACCACCCGAATAAAGATCGTTAGACATTAACTTACGGCGGATAACATCAGATTTCTCATAAGTAACTCCCCCCACAATCTGTGGTTGCAAGCCGAATTTACTACCCAAACTCTGATCGGTTTTATAATTCTCGTAATATCCATACCCATTATTATAGCTGAAATTTGCATTCAGCGTGAGATTGCTACTCAAGTAACGAGAATAGAGCAATTGAGCTATATTAGAATAGTAATTATCCGTATCATTATCATAATAATGAACGTTTCCAGCGTCATCTTTGTACTCTCCCGTATCGTTGTATCGGCGGTCTTCCGCCATCTTTTCGGGAGTAACGCCTTCCCATGTAATACCTGTATGCTGAATGCCGTTGATATATATCAGTTTCAACAACTGATCGTATGTTTTATGAGTAACAGACAGATATCCACTTTTGTGATCTACATTGCCATTCCTTATATATCCGTCTCCCGTAGTTCGCGAATAACGACCATCTATCGAGATGCCGTTACCTAACACACCCGTACCGGCAGCAATCGTAGACACGGAAGCATTGTAGCTGCCCACCCCTGTCGAGGCTTCGCCATAAGCATTCTCTCGTACCCCGCTTGTTTTGAGAGACAAACTGCCGCCGAAAGATGCTGTTCCATTAGTTGATGTGCCCACTCCTCTTTGCAACTGAACACTTTGCAGCGAGTTAGATAAATCGGGGATATTCACCCAATACACTTCCTGACTCTCAGGATTATTCAACGGCATTCCGTTCAACGTAATATTGACACGGTTAGCGTCTGTTCCTCTCACACGAAACGATGTGTTGCCGATGGCTGTTCCCCCTTCGGAGTAACTCACCACCGAGGGCAGTGTTTGAAGCACATAAGGCAGATTTTTTGCCACGTTATTCCGCTTTATATCCCGTTCGCCTATTTCAGTAAACGGAGCAGGATAACCATCCCTTACTCTGTTTGCCTGAACCACAACTTCTTCCAGATCATGCACCAACACACTGTCGTTTACATTCTTCTGTGCCTGTAATGAATACCCACACCCTATTGTGAGTGCAGATAAAATAAAAAATACCTTTTTCATTTAAATTTATACCTTTAGCCGTCGAGACATAATAAATGCTATCGATGTCCGACAATGTTAAACAAAAAAGAGGTTTTTAATAAGAAATTTCCCGAAATGAAAAACGATGCTCACGCGCGATTGCGTCCTTTTTCTTTCCCTCCGCCGGCATTATCCGGATCAGGTTTAATGGGTATGATCTCAGCCCGTTTATTAAGCCACCCCTAAGATTGAACAAAGATACTTCTTTTTTGTTCTTTTTTAAGTAAACTTCTTAAAAATAATTATCTCAGTTAAACTTTATATGTGATGTGCGTTCTTATATAAAAGAACGTTTCGAGATTTTCTAATAAATAAAAGAATATTACTTTTGTCAAACAATCCACAACTAACAAAAACAAGTATTATGAAAAAGACAAAATACATTTTGACCATCCTAATGGTTTCCTTACTGTCGTTCAGTTTCCAATCGTGCGACGACGATGACGAGTATTGGGTAAAAGCTTATATGGATATGAACATGAGTGCCGACAATATATATTTGGGCGAAGGCGAAGACGGATTCTGGATAGACTACGATATTTATCGTACAGATATAAAAGGAGTCAATCACGATTGGGAGCGCATACTACGTCTCAGCGATTTAGATGCCTATCTGAATATGTATGGCGAATTTAGAGAGGGAGATATCATCGAATTGTACATCGAGTCTGATGGAATTGTTGGTCTCGGCTACGACATCACAGTCAGAAGGGACGAAGCCAGAGCCGGAATGATATCTATCGACGGTAGATCGGATGGTTTATACACCGACTTTATGTATGACCTTATCTTTAAGGTTGCAAATTCGTCGAAAACACGCCTCTACATCAAAGGTTATACCAATATTTTGGAAGAAATCACACTTGATTTTAAATTCAGAAATGAATTTCGGGCACTTGTACGCCAATAAAAACAGAAGATTAGAATGTATATATCGTTTCAAGATTCTTTATCCGAGATTAAAGAAATCGGATTATCCGATCTTCCATTACGAACAAGATATATACACCTAAGAAAAATATTAGAGAGAAATTGCAGAGAAATCACTCATAACGAGTCTTTGCAGTTTCCCTCTTTTTTTGCACGTATCGTATTCATCGCACAAAAATACGATTTACCCGAAACCTTGGAGTGGAAATTGCAGAGCATCAGAGCTAAATCGCACTTCCTGCAAAAAGACGAGAGAAATACAATTACCCAAAAACAATACGGCAGATCAGCGGAAGCCATAATCCTTTTTTTCTCGATCATTTCGGGCGAAGCGACTTATGTTCCTGTGAGTGAAACGGAGGAAGATGAAACTGTTTTCTCGAAAACGAACAACAGCAAAATCCGTATTCAAGTAACAGAAATAGACATCGAGAAGAAACTGATCTTCGGAAAAAGCCCTACTCTTCCCAATGAGACCGTCGAGATATATTTCGCCCATCATTATACCGAGAACGCCCTTTTCTACGAGGTTATCAGCCGTTTGTGGGTTGGCGCTCAACTCAATATTATCGACCCTGTGATTGACGGGAACAAGATCCGATCATTCAAAAATATCATTCTCGAACCCGACTATCTGATAGACGCATCTTCCATCTCGGAATGCTTCTGCGATTATGGAAATTCTGAATTACATTATTTCCGTCGCAAGTTTGAGGCTCCCGCGAATAGCCACTATATATTGTTAGGAAATCTGGCAAACTTTTTCCTCGATGAATTGGTCAATTCGCCACATATAGAAGATACTGATTTTGAGACCGTTTTTCTCCGATCATTCAAGAATATGCCTTTCGCATACATGTCGTGCCGTGAGATTCAGGACAATGCTTCTTTCCGAAATTTTATGACTCGTGCCAAAAGTCAGTTCGAAAATATAAAGCGTGTTCTATCGGAAGATCTTTCTTCCAACAATTTCGACCTGAGCCAATGTGTACTCGAGCCCTCTTTTTATAGCGAGAAGTACGGATTTCAAGGGCGCCTCGACCTTTTGCAGCCGGCATCAGAAAACGATCACACACACCGCATCATCGAACTGAAGTCGGGTAAACCACCCTATCCATACGACGATCCGGCGAAGATAGCCCCCAACCATGAGGCGCAGGTTACCGTCTATCGACTGATGATACAAAGCGTATCTAAGCAAACATCCCGATCGGTCTACCCTACTATTTTATATTCCTCCGCCGACAAAAAAGGAGAAAATCTGCGATTAGCAGCAGTATACAAAACACTTGAAAACGAAATACTCAATATTCGCAATCTGATTGTTGCTAACGAACACGATCTGTATACAGGCAACGACGAAACGGTAAACGCAATCTTCAATAAGCTTTTCGATCGTGAAAATTACAAAAGGACACCATCGTTTTTCGAGAACAAACTAAATGATCTCCAAAACACCATCGGAGAGTTGGATGAAACCGAGAAACAGTATTTCCACCGCTTTATTTCGTTCATCTCACGAGAATTATATCTACTGAAAACAGGAGACGAAACATACGATTCGTCGATGAGCATATCCTCACTTTGGAATACCTCTTTCTCTGACCGAAAAGATGCATTGGAAGTGTTCGACAACCTCGCCATCGAATCTATCGATATGGATGGACGAGACATGAAAATCCGTTTCCATCGCGAAGAATCGTCCGACTGTGTAAACTTCCGCGAGGGAGAGTTATGCATCCTCTACCCCAAGGGAGATGAAGATAATGCCATTTTATCAAGTCAGATACTGAAAGGAAATGTGGCAGAAATAAATACAGACAACATTTTATTACGATTCAGATATAAGCAAAAAAACAGACATCTCTTCGATGAAAACAAGCTTTGGGTTGTAGAACACGACAAATTAGACCATACATACAATCAAATGTACCGGAGTCTGTTCGCCTTTATTTCTGCGCCAAAAGAGAAACGACAGCTTTTATTGGGTATAAACCCAGACACAACTGCCGAACAAACAGAAGACAGAAATCAGACGCCTAATGATTTACAAGAAAAGATAATAAGAAAAGCCTTAGCTGCTCCCAATTATTTTTTGATTGTAGGACCTCCCGGCACAGGCAAGACATCGGTCTTTGCGCGCCGATTGATCGAAGAATATTACAAACAAGAGAATATAAATATACTTCTCATTGCATATACAAACAGAGCTGTTGATGAGCTTTGCGAAACCATTGCCAACTCGTTTGGCGAATCAGGCGATGCCTGCAACAAGTATATCAGAATAGGGACTGAACTGTCGTGTGGAGATAGATATCGACACAACTTACTCCAAAATCTATCGGCAAATGTACAAACAAGAAAAGAGCTGGCTGAGATTATACAGTCGAGACGAATTGTTGTCGGCACATTGGCTGCTATAAACGGACGCCCTGAATTATTCGATGTAAAAAGCTTCCATGTAGCCATTATCGACGAGGCCTCTCAAATATTAGAACCTCAGATTGTCGGTTTATTACCTTTGTTCGACAAATTCATCATGATCGGCGACCACAAACAATTATCGACAATCACACTGCAAAGCGAAGAAAAATCGAGCATCGACTCCCCACTTCTCAACAGTATTGAATTATATAATTGTAGAGAATCTTTATTTGAAAGACTATTCAGAATATGCGATAAAAAGGGGCATACTGACCTGTATGACACCTTGATATACCATGGCAGAATGCATCGGGATATTGCACGATTAGTCAACCATCCATTTTATAATGACGTATTGAAACCAATCACAAAAAGACAAATATTGCCTTTACCTTATTCAAAATTTGATAAAGACAATAATTATCAGAATATTATAGCATCAAGCAGAGCTGCTTTCATATCTGTTAAAACATCAGTTTACACCAATTTATCGGGCAAAACGAATGAGCATGAGGCTGATATTGTGGCAAATATGGTTCAAGAAATATATGATCTCTACCTAAGGAATGGCATGGAATTTATCGCCGACAAAATAGTCGGTATTATATCCCCTTATCGCAATCAGATAGCACTGATAAAGGACAAGTTACAGAAAGTCAGTAAGGTCGATTTCAACGGTATAACGGTTGATACTCCCGAACGTTTTCAAGGTAGTCAGCGCGACATTATTATCATCTCGGCATGTATGAATCATCCATACCAATTGCAGTATTTCAGCAATTTAGATCGGGAAAAGATTGTTGACCGCAAACTTAACGTTATGTTGACTCGGGCACGAGAACAATTATTCTTTATTGGCAATGAAATTATACTCTCTGAGAATGATATATATAGGAGCATTATAAACGAGATGGACAAATATTCGATTTGTGGAGGGTAAAAAAACAGGATTCCCACAGATATCACATCTACAGGAATCCCTCAAGATCAACTAAAAAAATATCAATAAATCAAGTTATTAAGCAACGCAAGTTGCTTTTTTCATTCTTTTACAGTAACGTGTACATTGTTCACATACACTATACCCTAATAGTGTTCCAAGTATAAAATCTTCTTCCGGAGTAAGCTTATTTAAAGGGCGGTCGTTACACATCTCGCGAACAACAATAATACATTCTTCTTTTCCAAAAAACACATTAATCTTGTTGTTAGACAAATATTGGATCATGTAACAGATATTATTCCCCTCCAATCGCTTTCTGACTTTGTCTTCGTTGTCGGCAGACAAGGTGCAAAGCACCATATCCCTAACTCCTTTTTTGAATTCATATATTTGGTGGCAGAACACATGCATAAGATCAAATCTCGCTTTTAAGTTGTGTTACCCAATTCGAAATCCGTTCGTCTGTCATATCCGCCTCGTTATCGTTGTCAATCAGAAGCCCTACGCATTTGCCCCCAACAATAGCATCTGAGTCATCATATGTATAACCGGTTGCATCAATCTGTCCTATAATTTTACCACCTTTGCCTTTAATAGCATTATAGATCGTCCCCAAAGCATTACAGAATGTATCGCTATATGAAGCAGAATCACCACAGCCAAACAATGCGATAGTCTTACCACTTAGGTCTGCAGATTTTACCTTATCAATATAGTCTTCCCAATCATCTTGCAAATCGCCATATCCCATCGTTGATGACCCAAAAAGCAGGACATCATAATTGGAGAAATCCGTTTCACCTTTAGATACATCATGCACATCCGCACTTGCAATATCTAAGCTTCCTGCGATACTCTTAGCTACATCTTCAGTAGAGCCTGTGGTAGAACCGTAATATATACCTATTTTTGCCATATTTGTTTTTATTAAATTTACATATGCAAAGAAAGAGTATACCAAAGTATTGTACAATACCGAAAAATAATGATATTATACAACCTGCTACCAATAAATGAGTATGGAGGGCTATCCTTTTGTAGGTTTCATGCAGAATAAGATCATTTGTTGAGCAAGCTGTCGACTGTTATTCTACGATAAAGTCTGAAATAGATTTCAGTAACATTTTATTATCAAAACACCATGGTTCATACACATGATCTCTAACGTCAACTAAACATTGCAAGAGTTTATCTATATCATTCAAGACTAAAACATTAAATTGCTTTTCTATAACTTTCGCAATTTCTGTTTGGTGATTATCAACATGTTCTCCATATTGCTTAAGCCTTGGCACGACTATGAATTTTTTTTGTAACTTCATGCATGATAATATACTATTCACGCCAGCATGAGTTATTATAATATCAGCATATTCAATAATCCGATTAAATTCATCAACCGGAATAGAGCTCGTTATATTTATTAAAGAACTTTTATCTTGTACAATTCCCGATTGTATAAGAACTTCGTCTTTTTGATAAATTCCATTCTCAACTATTTTCTCAATAGCTTGTATTAATCGTTTAAATGGAAATTTCTTAGTACCTAATATAATAAACAATTTAATAGACTGCTCCATAATACAATGCTTTTGGATAAACAGATTTCATTTCTTCCCATTGGACATAGAATCGATCTGCAAACTTATAAATTAGTTTTCCGGTCATGGATTTGGAATTTATCTTAGCAAACGATTCCACATAAATAATTTTAGCTCGGAATAATTTTCCAAATACACACGTAGGAAATACAACTCCAGCACCTGTAGTTACTATATGTGTTGGTCTCTCCTTCATTATTACATACGCAGATTTAAGTATATTGTAACAAAAAACAAAAAAGAAATTTATTGTTTTCCTCTCCTGTTGCTTTAAAAAGTAGTGCTTTTCCCAACCGGTTACGATATCTTTATTTGACTCGTTGTATTCAGTTATTATATAAGAATCACATCCTTCAGCCACAGATAGTAGTTGATAAAGCTCCATAAAATGCCCCCCACAAGAAGATACGAAACAGATTTTCTTCATATTTTATTCAAGTTCTTTAACAATTGAGAGTTCTTTAACAAAAGTGTGTTTTCTATTACAAGTCCAAGTTACCGCTTCATTCTCATATACTGAACCAGATTTCAGTTGGAACATCAGTTGTTCTTTAAACTCTTTAGGATCATCTGCCCCTCTCACATAAGATGGCAGATTTTCAATTCCCCTTAGGGCAAAAGATGTAGCAACTATTGGTAGTCCTAATGTAATAGCTTGCAATGTCTTTATTTGAATACCATCACCAACAATAGAAGGTATTGCAATAAGTTTTGATTCTTTCATAAAAGTATTTGCATTATCAATAAATCCAAGATATTTCACATTATTATACTTTCCTAAGAGGCATTCTCCTCCACGTCCTGCAACGCAAATCGTTGTATCTATAGGTAATAATGGGTAAACTTTTTCAAAAAACCACATAAGCCCATCCATATTAGCCTTCCATGTCCAAGTCCCTATTATTCCGATATCCCACTTTTTGATATTTACAGAAGAATCATATTCTTTATCTGTAATCTCAGATGGAGGAATACACGTTACGTTCAATTTGTATTGATACTTAGGAAACAATTCTGAATACCGATCTTTGTTAGACTGCGTTAACAACCATATCAGCTTAGCCCTTTGGATGATTTCACCTTCCAAGTGTTGCATTCTATTCGCTTCTCTCCTATATATGTAACGAGATATCTGGTCGTTCGCCATATCTTCGGATTGTTGTTGATATAGGTCGCTTTCTACATTGTGTGCGATAGATACAATATTTATTTTGCTTGGCAAATGCTTTAACACCCATCCCATTTGGAAGTGGTCTATTATAATCAATTGATAATTGCTACTTTTTAGAAGATTCTTTATAGTATGAACATACTCCTTCGTGATATATTTTTGAGAAGAATAACATCTCTTGTTTACAATACTTTTCAAAAGATTTACCATTGTAAATAGAAGAGAGCTTTTCGATTCTATAACAACTTTTTTAGCTAAATGCATATTAGCCGGGATAACTGTTATGGTGTCTGTGTGACGTAGGTAACCTACAACATCTACAGAATGCTCTAAATTGATTAAATTATCTATAAATAATTTAGAGACTATCTCTCCTCCACTATTAGTCTTAAGGGGTAGTATCGTGGTTAGGAATAATATTTTCATTCAATTTCCTTTTTCCTTTTATTATTATGAAGTCGTCTATACTAATTTAAAATTGTTAAAACAAAAGGAAAGTGTTAAATTAGTAATCGCTAAACAACTAACAC
>CALNCC010000176.1 GCA_937875275.1 uncultured Dysgonomonas sp.
TGATCAGATCTTGCTGAATATTGAAGTCATTGACCGTCATTATTATATCTTGTTCAAGACTTAGCTCCTTCTGTTGAATGGAAATCTTTGTTACATTCAAATTGTTACGTGCCATATTGGCGCGCCCTTTCCTTACTCCCCAATCAACCAACGGGATCGTCAATCCGAGTCGAACAACATCCTGCTGCAAAGGCTTATAGTAAGCATCCGAGAAATTATTTGCCACCTGATTGAATCCGATACTTGCCGAAACACTCGCATCAAAATTAGAACTTTTACGTGTTCTCTCCACTTCCCGTTCAGCTTCGGTCAGTTCTTGTTTATAACCTAAAAAATCGGGATTGCTTTCTTTGGCATACGCCAATGCTTCATCTACCGAGATGGTAATGATTTTTGGTTTATCCGGCAAATTCAGTTTTATTTCGGTGTTTTTATCCATATTCAGATAAGACACAAAACTAAACATCGCTCTTTTCAGACTCATCTCACGGTTTTTAAGATTGTTGCGTGCATTTACGGTATTCAATCGCAGGGTAAGCAGGTCAGACTGCGATATAGACAGTATCTTCTGCCTTTCCTGCCCGATGTAATACAATGTGTCTGAAGTAGCAACATTCTCGCGCTCCATCTCATACTGAACCTGTGCCATAGCTAAATTGAAGAAATAACTGATAACTGTTTCCGATATTTCTTCTTGAGAGTATAAGAATTGTTTTTGTGCTTTCTGGTACTTCATTGGTTCAATTCTTTTCTCCCACTTAAAGCTGTTAAAGCCAAACAAAGACTGAGAATATCCAATTCTGACGGGAACAGTATTGAATTGAGAATATGTGTTCTCTCCAAAACTGCGCATATATCCCAACTCCGAATCGACATAGAATGTTCCACCCGTGAGATCGAAGTTCTGACTTACCGACAAATTGCCATACGTATACAGCGATTGTTGTTGTCTGTACACATCTATATTGTTTTCAGAGTCGTAACGCTTCACTATATCTCGGTTATACTCTATGGGCGTGGTTCGCAGGGTGAGCGAAGGCAACCGCCCCGCCTTGAAGGTTCTGTGTTCCCAGTAGCTGGACATATACATATTCTTGCTTCGGAATGCCTGTAAAGAACTGTCAGTCGCTATTTTTATACTTTTTGTGAGATCGAGGCTCAGCATCTGAGCCGATAGCGAAACAGTCAACAAAAACAACAAGCCTGCTAATATATTTCTCTTTATCATAGATTTGGGATAATTTATTTTGTTCTTATTTTGTTCTCTTCTTTCCGATATATATACCAATATACCAATGGCACTACAAAGAGACTGACCGGAGTACCTATCACCATACCGCCAATGGTGGCGATAGCTAAGGGTTTTTCGAGTTGCGACCCAAGGTCGTTGCTCATCAGCAGTGGAGCCATACAAACAATTGATGTCAAGCTGGTCATCAATATTGCTTTCAGTCGACGTCTGCCCGATTCGTGAATGGCTGCCATCAGTGGCATCCCCGATCGTCGCAATTGGTTCATGATATCAACTTTGAGGATAGAGTCATTGATGATGATACCGCACGTAACCACAATACCTATTGCCGACATCAAATTGAGGGTATGCCCTGTGATAATCAACAAACCTAAAGCTGCGGCTACATCTATCGGAATTTCTAAAAGGACGATAAGCGGTTGCCTGAAATCTTCGAATTGAGCAGCCAGAATGAAGTACATCAGCATAATGGAAACGAAAAGAATTATAATCATTTCACCAATCATCTTCTGATTAGAGAAGAAACTGCCGGAGAAATTCACTAACCAATCTTTATTCTCCAGATTAGCCAAATGAACCTGATCTACAATATCTTCCACCTTGTCTGTCTCGAAAAAATAGAAGGGTACATATTCACCATCACCGCCCGAAACAATTGATTTGAAATCCTGGGTAGGCGAAACAGCCACGAATGTAGAAAGGGCAACTTTATTTTTTGTGCCATCCTCGTTCGATGAAATTTCAACTAATGTATTGTTGATTATTTCATACACATTGGTCTCTTTATCGCCTAAAATTACCGGAAGATATTCTTGCTGCGACCGCAGGGTAGCAAATTTATTCTCTTTAAATGCCGTCCTCAACTCACGATAGATGGCATCATAAGAAACATTATAGAGTAATAATTTCTCCCTGTCGATATGCAGATTCAGCTGATTTTGGAATGACGGACCAACAGGTTCTTCACCAGCTAATGTATGTAAACTTTTTTTTATAAAGTCAATAGTATCTTTTTCGTAGGTCTTGCCCCTCTCCCTCAATGCATATTCAACAACTAATTCGGCTTCTCCCGTAGTAAATATCTTTTCGAAGATTGTACCTACCGGAGAGAAAGAAATCAGTGCATTGGGATGATGTTCTTTAAAGTAAGTCTGCAAAACCTCTTTCAGAGGAGAAATGTCTTTGGCGGTCTTTGTCTTGATGTATATTTCCGATTCTGTTGCCGTCTTACTCTGATCTCTATTCAGCAAGAATTGTTGTTCTCCGATCAGACCCGAAACTTCGACGGCCTGATCTTTCAAAAACCGGAATAAATCGACACTTCGGTCATAGTTTTCCTTTACATGTATATTCTCATTCCATTCTATCGAAAGCAACATTTCATTCTGATTGATATCCGGCATTTTCTCTTTGGGTATGATAAGGAATAGGTAGAAACAAACCGGAAAGACAAGAATCATTACTACGCACGTCAGCACCTTATGCGAGAATATCCATTCTATCCCTTTGTCGTATGCCCGATCGGCAAGAGAAAGTCGCTGTTTATCTGTGCTTATTTCTCCGTTTTTCTTCGTTTTTCTCCGTTGCAGGAATCGAGGTGTTTTTATTGAATAAATGATCTTATACAATACCGGTAAGAACGTGATACCGGTAATATATGAAACAAGTAGACCGACAGTAACAGAAAAAGCCTGATCGAAAAAAATTGCTCCGGCTATTCCACTCATAAATATAAGAGGTACAAAAACGGAGATTGTAGTTAATACCGAACTGAGCATTGGAGCAGTAACCTCCTTCGTGCCAACGACACAAGCATCATCAAGCGTAAGCCCGCGCCGCCTATATTGTCCTATATTGTCTGTTACAATGATTGAATTATCGATCATCATCCCCGACGCTAATATCAATCCCGTCAACGAAACCACATTGAGCGATATGTGGAAAAGGTAAAAAAACAAGAGGCTTATAATCAGTGAGACAAACAGGCTAAGCCCCATTATAAAAGAAGATTTGCCGTCTTTGAGGAAAAAGGCGGATACAAGGAATACGAATATGAATGCAAGAAGCAGATTCTGCTGTAAGTTAGAGATCGTATAATCGAGTAGTTCTGTTTGATTTTGAGTTACACTAAATTCAATTTCAGGGTACGCTTTCTGGAATTTTTCGACCTCTTTGTTCATCGCATCCTGCATATCGGTCATGTTCTCCTCCGATTGTTTTATAACCGAGAGTACAATAGCTCTTTTTCCGTTATAGATTGCCATTCCTTTTTCTTTCTCAGGGGCAATTTCCACTGTGGCAAGATCTTTCAATTGATAGATTCGATCATTCTTGCGAATATAGATATTTTTAATATCCTCGACAGTTCTCAATACAGATGTGAAACGTATCACATACTCCAGATACCCATCACGCACACGCATCGACCCTGGATCGATATTACTATTGTTCAATGCAGACTCTAAGTCGGACAGAGTGATGCCGCTTATATCAAGCATCATTTTATTGGGTGTGATAACCACCTGTTTCTTTACCGCTCCGGATACATCTATCATCGCCACTTGCTCCAGCTGTTCGAAACGACGACGGATGACAGATTCAGCAAAATCACTTAGCTCGATAAACTTATTCACATCCGTGTCCTCGAATGTGCTGTCGGAACGAAGCGTCAGGTCTAAATTGAATACGGGAATATCTGTCGCGCTCGCCTTGATTACTCTTGGGCGATCAACATCGCGCGGCAACGAACCCATAGAAGCATCTATCTTCTCATTCACCTCTATAAATGCCAGATCGGTATTGGCTCCATATTCGAAACTCAACTGAATGACGGCACTTCCGTCCCGCGTCTCGCTCCGAATATCACGTAGTTTGTTTACCTGAAGTAAACTACTGCGTACAGGATTGACAACAGTATTTTCCAATTCACGGGCTGACATGTTCTGTCCTGATACCTGAACGGTTATTTCGGGAATGGCTATGTCGGGCAACAGAGACACCGGAATATTCATATAGGTAATGATACCCAATATAAAAAATGCCAGAAAAGCCATAAATACCGATATCGGCTTATTGATTAAGTGTTTGATCATAGAATTACTTATTTAGTCAGACAATACCTCATAGGCTTAGTCCTTTATATGATATTTGACAATAATAGGATTACAATCATCTTTCATAGTCTTGAGATTCTCTTTTGACTCAGAAGTTAGAAGAGGGCTCATCACATATTTTACAGATTCGAGGTCAACGATAGTGTAATAATAATTATCATCGACGAACATAGGTACGGAAAGCATCTCTCGCTTATTTTCTGCAAAGTCATTAATTATCGTAGATTCCTCGTGATTATTTTTATCACACTTTATTATGTATAACTTATTATTGTAATATCCTGATATAAATGAATATTTATTATTCTCGCTTTTATTCACGATAAACATATAATTTCGATTATTAGATTCTATATAATTCTGATAATAGAGCATATCTTGTCCTTTTTCTATATTTGCTATATTAAACGTTTTTTCGAGGAAACCATATTCTATCTTTTTTTCTATTGTATAGTTATCTAAGTCCAGTTTATACAAATCATTGTTAGGATATTGGTGCGTTAGGTAAGTCTGACCATTCAATGAATAAAAAGGGGATTCTTGGACTATCGGAAGATGTTCGGACAACTCATTTACAGGTAATGCCTCACCAAGTATTGAATCCCTCGTTGTAGAATAAAATACGATCGTTTTATTTCGCCTTTTACTATAGAATACATATAAATCGTCTTTCAAATACTTGAATTTACTAAAAGGAAGTAACTCACTTGCCAATTTGATATTTTCAACAAACTCAAAATCTTTCGTGTAGACTTTTATTTTGTATGCAAAAGCATCTAACATATGGATATTTCCATTGTCTGTATCTATGTCAAAATCGACTAAACTTATATATTCTTCGGGGCCTTGTCCATGTATACTTTTTGTGGAAGATATAAAGCGTCCATCAGTATTAAATGCAAAAATAGTATGTTGACCTCTATCCAAAATATAATAATTACCCTGATATATCATTATTTTATCAATTGCTTTTATCAATGAAGTTTCAGAATCTTCAAGTGATACAAATTCTAATGAATCGAACCATGTATGTATCGATTCATTAGGCAGATTATCTACATTTATATTTACTTGCTTATAATCAACCGAATAATCCTTTGCTAAATCACAGCTAAAACAATAGGTTAACAAAAGGATGAAAATGATCTTGTAGCTTAATTTCACTTTTTGTTCTATTTATTTCAGTTCCAGTTTTAATATGACGGGATTAGTATCTTCAGGTAGCGACGGAATGATGTTTATGGCATCATCCGCATCTATAACGCAATACATTGTGTTGTTAGATACAAATTTTGGCCATATATAAAACTCATATCCGTTAATTTCATATGGAATTCCACTTATCTGGTTATTCTCATCTACTATATTGCGAAACAAAAGTTCCGGAGTCTTTATATTCCATACATCCTGAAACATTGCATTTTGATAAAAATATGTCAGAAAATAGTAATCGCCCAATATATATCCATATTCTCCGGATATATATTTGTGTCCATCTCTATTCCGTTTCATCACATTTATTGCAACTTCGGTAGGAATTTTATATTTTCCCTTTGATAATATGAGATACGGTTTTGGTGAAGAATCTATTACATACAATGTATCTTCGAGCATTGGCTTGAAATAAGCTTTCTCTCCATAGTATCCGAAATCATCAAAAGGGAATAAGTCCATATCCTTGTAAACAGATTCGTCTATTGCCAAGAACTGTTGGCGTAAATTCAAGTTTTTATCATACACCCCAATCCGAGTACTCTGCCCCGAAAGAGGAGGATAAGCGACAAGATAGGTCGAATCGTCTAACAATGAGAAACCGCCAATAATATCATTTTTTACTGAAGATATGAAGTTCCCTTTAAAATCATAGGCAACAAGATTTCGTTTTATATTATCGTACAATAAGATCGTTTTATTTCTATTATCAATCTCAACATCAATCATCGATTGGTATTCCTCCGGACCTTGTCCTTTTCTATCAATGCGACTTTCCAAGGCACCATTCTCTGCATTAAACACATACACCACCCGATCGCTTTCGACAAATAATTTATTATCATCTATGCCTATAAGGCTGACATATGATAGAAGAAGGGAATCGTTTGTCTCTAAGGGAATAAGCTTTTCTTGCTCAACATATTTTTTTATATCTATCTCCTGACGACCATTATTTATCGCATTATCTAACCGCAAAGTGATTATTGCATCACTCTGCTTTTCGCATGATAGAAGAAATATAGAAGTAATCAAAAAGAACAATCTTGTTTTCATAATAAAATTATAAATTTAGTTCTCGCACATCGAATACGTAGCTATTACACTCTTGTTACTAAAAGAAACATCTATCAACACATCTCTTACTTTAATTTATAAAGCACTAAAACTGGATTCGAATCCTCTGCCACGACCTTATTATCAGGCATCATATCATTGAGTCGTCCTATCAAATTAGGAGGTAATATATCTGGTATTATTTGATAAATTAGTTTACCATCTGAGATTCCAACTATATTAGGTATCGGGCTAATTGTTATCTCATCTGAATGCTTTATATCATATTGACAAACGGTACAATCTCCGGTCTTAGTGGATATGTATACCTGATACTCATTAAAGGTTGCTTTATTTGTTTCGTGTCGGTAGAAAGAGAAGAATAAATGCTCTCCGTATGCATACAAATTATGTATCTGCCCGAGGTAACTATTAGTAATCATCTTCTCGTCCAACTCTTCGGTTTTATCATAATTATAGGGTGCTTTCTGATCGCCAAAATCAATATCAATGTATGGATTCAATTTACCCTCTTCTATTTTATATATAATATCATCATAACAATAATGAAAAAAAACATCTTCTGTTTTTTCGTTCGTTTCAAAATTGTTTGTCATCAACAAAGTCAAATCGGCTTGATTAGAGAAATAGCCGAAATCTATTTGATCAGTCGAAGATGATGGAAGATGGATAAGGTAATATCTTTCCTCATTTTGATAAGAATTCACGCCCCATATTCCATTCTCTGTTGGATAAAAAGAATATAAATAGTAAGGTAAAGTTTTACAATCAATATACTCACCCGATAAGTTAAACGTTAGAATACGACGAGACTTATTGTCCAATATTTGTATAAGATTCTCAGAGGTAACGTATACATCCATTATTTCCTTGTATTCTTCGGGAGCCCCACCTTGTTTGCCTATTCGATGTTTATATTTACCTTTTTCATTAAATAATAATACATTATGCCCTTTATGATCCCACACAAGAATAAGGGAATCTATAATAAAAACCTTTTTTATTTGTCCTATAATAGATTCCGTTGATGTCTCTAAAGGAATAACTGTCGAAAATTCGGCAAAATCGGCAATGTTTAGTTGAGAAATATTGTTGACATCCAACTTGAATGTCGGGCAATCTAAAGGTCGTATCTCTTTCGAAATATCAGTACAGCCACATAGTAAAGCAATACTTAATGTAGTTATCCAATATAAAGTTCTTTTTGTTTTCATATTTTTTGTTTATTTTTTGAACATAAGTGACTGGAATAAACCTCACTACAATTAAAATCCGGTATATTAAATAGATGATCCGTATAGCATTTTATCAGGTGAGTCAAAATTTGTTCGAATATGCCATATCCTTGATATTATATCTGTAAATTATTTCATTATTGTCAATTCCATATAAAACATTCTCCTCTTCACTGATGAAGATTGTAACCAATTGTTCTTTCAGTTCAAGTTTACAGAGAGGATTCCCATTCCAATCGACAACAAATATTTCTGACGAAACATTATCAGACATCAAGCGTTCCCCTATTTGTGTTTGAGAAGAACACGAAGCCATCAGATAAAGTAGGAATAATATAAATACTGTTTTTTTCATATTTTATACAATTGAATTTAGGAAATGCAAGGAATAATGAAGCCTCCTCATTATTCTACTTATAGTAGTCTATCTGTTTCTTACAATCACCGGTGCTTCGTGTGCCAGGTTTATTGTTCCGTCGTAAATTATGGTATCACCGACAACAAGTTTGCCGTCATCTTCGAGTGCATAGCTATCCGAATTCTCATGTGTAGACTTCACATATACCCACTTCGCCCGACCGTTATTTAGGGTAAATACGACTTCACGATTGGTTCTCAACACAAGAGCCGATTTCGGTATAACGAGCTGTTTGCCTAATAATCGCTGAACTCTCACCTTCACGTTCATCCCCTCAAAAAACTTTCCATCTCGATTGTTTACTGTCGCCTTGACACGTACCAACCCATTTTTGTCAACAACAGGATTTATCTCTGAGATCAACCCCTCGGTTTTATATTCGCTCGAAGAAAATGGGGTTACAACCACTTTGTTATTTTTATTTATTAATGGCACTTCGTTTTCAAGAATGTTGAAAACAACCTCAGGCTGATTGCTGTCTATGATAGTACAAAAAGCATCTCCGACTGGATAATTGTGTTCTTTCGATGTCAGATTGGCAACTACTCCCCCGAATGGCGCATAAAGGACGGACTGTTCGAGATTATATTTAGCCATTGTCAGATTGCTGATACTCTGATCATAGCTGCTTCTCAGCTTGGCAATCTTCATTATTTCGGCAGGAATCGTTGTTGAGTCTCTCATCGAGTATCCTTGCCCGATCAGCAAGTCTTGAAGATCTAATTTTGCTTTCTCCAAGTTTTCTTCGGCTTGCCGCAAACTATTTTCGAGTTTAAACCGATCCAACTCGGCTATTTTCTGTCCCTTAGCTACCCTATCGCCATTTCTGACATAGATTTTTATAATTTTTTCATTCGCCTGGAACTTCATATCCGCTTTATTCATTGCAGCAATAGTTCCGTTAGCAATCAGCTCGTAATTGAAATCCTGATATTCTAATGGTCTTACCCTGACTTCTGTCGGTTTCTCAATCACCTCTTTGGTCAGCGATTCGGAGCCATTTTCCTTCTCCGCGTCTTTTGTGGAACACGCTGTGCCGATGAAGACAAGAATACAGAAATAAATAATTGTTTTATATATCATAATTCGTTCGATTTATATTTTTACAAATCTATTTTTCATTCTATTATTTTAAGGAAAAAGAGTAACGGATTTGAATCAATGGTTACATCGTTCGATGTTATTTCATTCGCTTTGGCTAAGTCATTCGGTGATAATCGGTATGGCTCCACTGCGCATATGAAGTTGCCTTTATATGTCGTATTGATCAGAGTAAATGTAATATCATCAAAGGGAAAATCTGCTCTTTTATACTGACCAAAATCTTTGTATACCTTCGAGTCGCTTTTGTCGATGTCTGAGTATCCTAAATAGTAGACTACGGTCTGATTGTGCATCGTGGAGAAATTGAAATAAAATTGATTCTTATTCAATATGAAATTGTGAAAGTCTCCATACAGGTCATCTCCGGATACCAACTGAGCATACATGTCCTCGTCTTCACATTCCGGAATTTTCTCAAATGGTATACCATTACTGCCCATATCTATTTCTATGTAAGGTTCAATCTTATTGTCTGCAAGATGGTATACCATATTCCCATAAGGTGATGCAAAAAAGTTCCGTCCTCTCTCATCCACAAAGAAAGTCGGTCTCCATACAGTAGTAAAAAACATTTTTTGAGGTAAAAACTCCTTTATAATGTTGAATTTATGATCAACTTTCAATAGGCTATTCTCTAATTCGGCATTAGGCATTCCGGTGTATAGCCAATATCCATCCTCAACTTTACAAAAAGATCTGAACCAGATATTTGATGTTGATACCGATTCTTTTAATACCCCATCCAAATCGTAGATGTACATAAGACGCTTTTGTCCTTCAGTGGCATAAATCAGTCTTGAGGAGTCATCGTAATACACATCTGAAAAGTATGCATGCTCACCGGGTCCATTTCCTTTTGTACCACATTTAGTTATGAACTTCCCATTGGAATCGAAGATAAAAATTTCACTTAACGATTCGTCGAATATAATAATATGGGATTCGGACAGATAAACTTTGTGAATTTTGCGTATCAGCGAGTTTTCAGTAGTTTCCAATGATACTACTTTGTGAAACTTTGTACTTTCAGACAAGTAGTGAGTTTCTTTTTCAGCAACATTAATGTTAACTGAATATTTCGACTCTGCATTTTTCTCGTTTTTTTCACAACCGAAACTTATAAATAAGCAAAATATTATTATCGCATATATTCTCATAAAGATGAAATTTATTTATGTTTTGTTCTTCCGTTTTTCATTTCATAGATTCTTTATTGCAAAGAAAATCTAAAGTATGTTATATTTTTCATTATTAGCACGTATAAGTTTTCGGTTCTCACATTATTTAAATTCGTAAATAAATAATACCGGATTGCTCTCGTCTACAATCTTTGAAGATATTTCGATAAGATCGGAATATTTTCCGCTTGCAATATCCTCGTCTGACAGAAATGAAGGTATACGTCTGATGTAAGAAGGATTCTCTATCGCACACACTATCCGGTCTGTGTTTTCGAGTGGAACGTAATCGTAGAAAACATCATGTAGCAATGTATTTGATATTTCTTTATATCCTTTCAAAACATCTTGTTGTTTGTCATATACAAACAATCCTAAATTAGTTTTAAACATAAGATAGTTAACACTCTCAGTAATATTACTCATAGAGTAAATATAATCATTCTCACTACATTTAGAGAGCAATGCGCTTTCATCAGTCTCCTCCTTAAGATTTCCCGGAATAGTATATTTGCCCCAATCCACGCTATATTTTTTCGAAATATTATTTCCTTCGATCTCATATATGGAATTATCGAAACGACGTGTATAAAGAATTCTTTTTGCATTTATCAATGAGTTTCCCGATATAAATAATCGGTTATTTATATTAGGCACCTGATCAAGAATCTCGATATCGGTATTGGCATCGACATCTCTTATCAGCAATTGATAATTCGAAGCCCCACCATCAATCAGCTTATTGAAAAATATTTTATTCCCTTCTGATGTTAGATTGCTATAATAAACATCCAAGGATTCTTCATCAACAAACTCTCCTTGATATGTAAAACGCATTATCTTATTAGGTATATCGCATAAAAGGAGTATCTGTTTTTGTTGAATATCTAATGTAAAATCCATTGCTTGAATGTATTCTCCCGGTCCCTGTCCAATCCGGTGTATTTGAGCAATATATTCCCCATTACTGCCAAAGATGAACAACTTCATTTGTGTTCTGTCCAGAATAAACAATCGATCATCGTCTTCTACAATTCTACTAATCTTTGCCACCAACGATTCATCTGTAGTTTCCAATAATACCACTTTGTGCACATTAAGGCAAGTTGAATCAGATAGGGTCTCGGTAATATCCAATGCCGATATAACAAACGAATCGTCTACATCAGTATATGCATCTTTTCCTTTTTCGGTCTGCATACACCCAAACAACACAAGACATGCTATGCTAATAACCAACAACGATACTCTTTTTTTCATATTCTAATCAATCGGTAAGTTTGACCTGTTTTTTCAGATGCAAAATCTGTATTACCGGATTCATTTCTATAATTTCATCCTCGGACTTCCCGGCAACTAACGTTGCTAACATTTCTTTCGTATGCTCTTTTACCTTATCACGGTTCAAATCTTCAAGAATCCTCTCCGGAGATATTATAGTTACAAAATCATTCAAATCGTTTGTATTTATAAGGTCTCCATAAATTGTTGGTAATGTTTCAGATTTATAATAACCGATGAGACCAACTACCGTTTGCTTTCCATCCTTTGAATACAAAGAGTAGGCAGGAACTCCATAATTTTTCTTTGCATTAAACCACTCTGTTAAGATATAATTCCCTTTCTCATATACCATTGTTTTTTTTGTATAATCTGCCTCTTTCGGGTCTGGTGATGTCATTTTCTCTCGTGTTTTTCCTTCGATGTCAAACGACATATACTTTTCTATCTTTTTCCCATTCTCATCTATGTGAAAAATATCATCTTTATATTCTGTTGCCAACCCAACCGAATTATCATCAAGATAATATAAATAGGAATGAAAATAGTTGGATCTGACAACCGGATATATATCCGGATCGGAATATAAGGTCTCGCCCATAAGCCCGGTTGAATCAACTCGCCAAACCCCGGAATATGCACCCTCCCTATCACAATCACCTTTGTAACAAATAAAACTGCCATCCGGCATGTTGATCACATCTCGCACAACTTTATTGTTACTAAACCCGGTTATCTCTTTAATAAAATTGCCGTCAAGGTCATAATATATCATCTTGCGCTGATAACTATCATATGCAATAATTTGCTTCTTATCCAAATCGCTCATCAGATGAGCAATAAATGCATATTCGCCCGGACCTTGACCTTTGCGTCCGATATTTCTCAGATAATGTCCTTTTGTATCGAATAGCAGTATAGCAGACGTTTTGTAGTCGTGGATAGCCATCAGATCGTCAAAAAATAGAATCTTTGCAATTTTAGCTATCAGGCTACTATCTGTTGTTTCTAATGGGATAAAAGAAACCGAATCGACAAACAGATCAACAGGAATTACATCTTTAATGTTTGGATCAACGGTAACTATCGGAGGCTCTTCTGTTGGGAGCTCCTTCTCTTTCTTACACGAATAAAACATTATCAACACAAATGACAGGATTAAGAACAAAAGTTGTTTCATAGCTTTTCTTATTTGAAGTGTAACACTTGTAAAATCGGATTATTCTCTTGCCC
>CALNCC010000177.1 GCA_937875275.1 uncultured Dysgonomonas sp.
CACTCATCTACCAAACAAGCAAAGCAGCCAATCAAGATCCGGCTAAAGTTCTTAAATCTGAATAAAAATAAATACGATGATAAAAATATTTCAATTAGCATTACGCTCAATGTTCCGTTTCAAGGCATACACCCTCATCAATATACTGGGGCTTACCCTCAGCTTAGTATGTGCTGTCATCATATTCAGATATGTATATGGCGAGTTTACCGTCGACCATTTCAATAAGAACTTAGACTGGATATATATATCGGTAGAAGACAAAAAAGGATCTCAATCTTACTACAATGGAGTATATAATCCGAATAAAGAAGAAAATATACCCAACATCCTCGAGCATCCCGGAGTAGAACGATACTCGGAATTTACAATCTATTCGGATGATCATATACAGCTAAACAATACGGTATTTCACGCAACCTCAGTTGTTGCCGACAGTAACTTCCTGAAGATTTTAGACTATCCCATCATCGAGGGGAGAGAGGAAATTGGCTCTAACCCTCGCAGCGTGCTGATCACGAGTAGTTTTGCGAAAAAGATATTTGGGGAAGAAAATCCTGTCGGGCGAAAGATTAAATATTCCAATTCGTTGCTTCTCACCGTAACGGGAATCATAGGAGAAACGTCGAACAAAAGCTTGTTGGATTTCGACCTCATTGTCTCGAGGCATATGTCGACTGATTGGATGGGGAGGATGCCTCATACATTGGCGTTGCTCTATCCCAACACTGACTATAAATCTGTAAATAAAGAGCATGAAACATACTTTCCTTCTAAATTTTGGAAAGGGGAAATAAGATTTCAGTTAGCCCCGTACAAAGGCGTTTATTTTGATAAAGAAATTGCAAAACTTGATGATGATAAACTTAGAACCGGCAACAAGACAAATGCACTCGTCTTATTGTTTTCCGGACTACTGATTCTATTCATCGGGGTTACTAATTTCATCAACATCTATACCGTTGTTATATTGAAACGAAGCCGAGAGTTTGGCATGAAAAAAGTATTTGGCGCAAAGAGGAAAGATATTCTTACTCAGATACTGACTGAAAGCATAATAATGATCGGAATATCGGTTGTTATGGCACTGGTACTTGCCGAATTGATGACCCCTATAATCAGAAATCAGATGGGGCTGGATCAGTTCCCCGATTTTAAGTTCAGCTTGTATCTATCTCTTGCATTTCTGATTGTGTTACCCCTTGTCGTTTCTATTTTTCCATTTATCCAATACAATTATTCAACACCTATTACATCAATCAAGGGGCTCGACAAGCGAGGTCGTACATCAGCTGTGCAACAGGCGATGCTTATATTTCAGTATGCTGTAACCATAACTATACTGATTGTGTCGATGATGTTTGCCAAGCAGTTGCATTTTCTGTTGAATACCGATTTAGGCTATCGGACGAAAGATATAATCAAAGTAGATTTTAAGATCCTTCGTTCCGAAGATGCACGTATCTGGTCGGAAGAGGAAAGAGACAAGGAGATAAATAATAGAGAAAGAATATTCACCGAGCTTCCTCAACGAATGGATGCATCTCCATTGTTTTCGTCATGGTCCATCAATGAGACTCCGAATAAGATGGGAGATGATGTTAACATGTTCAGCTTCCACGCCGACGAATATAAGGATGTTACACTGATATGGGCAAACGAATCCTGGTTCAAGATGTTCGATATAGAGCTTCTCGACGGACGGAGCTGGGATATGGAGCAAGATGTATTTAGTTATAATTTAATAGCCTCTGAGTCTGCGTTGAAATATTATGGAATAAGTGATTACAAATCGGCGCAGTTGCAATCTAAAGGGCGTCTATGGTATAGCTATCAGCAAGAAGGTATGGATACAAACCCTCCTTTCAGAATTGTAGGAGTAACAAAAGACTTTACAGTAGGCAACCTAATCAAGTTGTCCAAACCTACAATATTCGTATATGGCTCGGAAAGTAACGAAGCGCCGCTTATAGCTGCTATTCAGCCCGGAAAGAAACAAGAAGCAATCAGTTTTTTGAATGAATTGCATGACGATCTCTTTGGGTCAGAATTTAATTACACATTTCTGGAAGACGATATTCGTAACATGTATGAGGATGAGCAACGGGTTGCTATTGCATTGTATATACTGACGGCGATAGCTATTTTCATCTCCATGATGGGGCTGTTCAGTATGTCGTTGTTCGACATCCAGCAACGCTACCGCGAGATCGCTATACGAAAAGTGAATGGAGCATCAGTAGCAGAGATAATAAAAATGTTACTTAAGAAATACCTCAAACTGCTGACCATTGCCTTTGTCATCTCTGCTCCTTTGGCTTGGTATGCCATCAATCGCTATCTGGAAGATTTTGCGTTGAAAACACCTGTGTCGTGGTGGTTGTTCGTGGTGGCATTCGTGGCTACGGCTGCAATATCCTTGCTGACACTCATCTACCAAACAAATAAAGCAGCCAACCAAGATCCGGCTAAAGTTCTTAAATCTGAATAAAAAACACTACAAAAAAACGTTATGATAAAACATTATTTTAAAATCGCACTTCGCAATCTGAAAAAACATAAGATCCAAAATGTCATCGGCATATTGGGCTTAACAATTGGTCTTTCGTTTTCGGCAATAGGCTATAACTGGCTGAAATATGAAACTTCCTATGATGGATTCTATCCTGATTCGGAGCAAATATTTGTTGCTTATGGAATAAACAAACAGTCCGGAGAGAAATTGGAACGATTACCATTCATCTTGGGTCAAAAATTGAAAAACGAATTTCCCGAAGTCAAAGATGTTACAATGATTTATCCCCAATTTGGCGGCACGATGGAATATGGTGAAAAAAGATTGGGAGATCCGAATATTATTTTTGTAGATGAGTTTTTTCTCAAGCTCTTCCCTCCCAAGATTATAGCCGGCAAGACTGATGATTTGTTGAATATTCAGGATGAGCTTGTCATTACAGAATCGTTTGCCCGCAAACATTGGAATAATCCGGCAGATGCAATCGGAGAGGTGTTGACGGACCCTTATCGCAAGCCTATAAGGATAGTTGCTGTCATAGAAAACTCCCCGGCGAATTCGAATTTCCAGGTAGAGGGATTCAGACCGGATGTTTATGTGCGGGAAAGTGCAGATCAAGTCTCACCTGAAAATCTGTGGATACATATGGATGAACAAATATTCATACACTTCAATTCCAAAGCAGACATAACAGCCTTCAACAAGAAATTAGAAAACTATGCTATTGACAATAATTACAACGCGAATCTTATTCTGAAAACGTGCCGTATAACAGACCTTCGCCACACATTGGGTCGTGAGGGTTCATTCAATGTAACCTATATATACACGTTTGCCGGAGCAGGGTTTCTGTTGCTTTTTTGTGCTGTATTCAATTTCATGAATCTATATATCAATCGCTTATTGAAAAGAAAGCGAGAAATTAAATTGCGTAAAGCCTTAGGTAGCGAAAACAAAAGGCTATTGACCCAATTCCAGATAGATTTGTTCTTGCAACTGTTTCTGTCTTTCGTTATAGGTGTAATAATTCTTGTTTCTATCAATCCTTATTTTTCGCAGTGGCTCGAAACACCTATTATATTGTTCGACTTATTGTGTCAGTATACAGTAATTTCCATAATAGGTATCGTTACCATTTTAGCTATCTGCGTTTTGGTCGAATATAGATACATACGTTCTCTGATTATTTCTCAATTGTATGAACGAAGCAGTAGCCGATTATTCAAAAATGGAAGCATCTGCCTGCAATTGATCATATCAGTATTCTTTTTTGCATCAGCAACATTCATGTTTCAGCAAGTCTCATTCATGAAGAACTTTGACTGGGGCTTTAATCCCAAAGGGCTGATTGCTATAAAAATGGACTATAGCAAGCGGGCAGATATTGTAGGAGCCATCAGGCAACATCCGTCTATACAAGATCTTATCACTACCGGCATCTTTACGATAAGGTCTACCCCCGATGTTGAAACTGAAGGATGTAATTGGGAAGGAAAAGCGGATGATTTCAAACCGGGTATAGAAATTATCGAAGTAGCTTCAAATTTTTTCACATCCTTTGGCGTAAACGTTATCAATGGTCGTTCCTTCGAAGAAAGTGATTGGATAACAACAAGTGAATATTGGGGGAATCGCAAATCGACGAACAAAATCTTGATTAACGAAAAAATGGCATCATTGATTGGCTCAGAGAATATCATTGGAAAAGAAATACTCCTGCCAACGGATGGAAGATATGAGGATGGAACTGTTTCGACAAAGTCATTCGAAATAATAGGGATAGTTAAGGATTTCCATACCTCCGATCTACGTAACCCAACACATCCACTCATCATGAAAGGGTATCATAGCGATTGGGGATATATGAACTATGCAAAGGCAAAAGAAGGAGCAGAAGCTAATGCTATAAAAGCGATTAGGGATATTCACGACAGTTTCAGATCTCCCGGCGATCCGGAAGATTATCCCGTAACAACCTTGCAGCAAACTCTTGATGACATGAGGAAATCGGAAGATGCAGGTCTGCGTTTATTCACAGTGTTGACTATCCTTTGCATATGTATCGTAACCTTTGGCATATACTCCATATCATCCTCTGATCTGGAGCAACGGAGAAAAGAAATAGCTATACGGAAAGTATCGGGAGCCACAACTGGCGAAATATTATTGCAGTTTTTCAGAGAATATGTCATATTATTTATCATATCTTACGCTGTAACAGTCCCTTTTACTTATTATTTTATCCGTAATTGGCTAACTCAGTATGTCTATAAAATAGAAATCGATCCGATTGTATTCCTGTCAGTATTCACATTCACACTTATTGTTGTGCTATTGACCGTATTCTCGCAAGTATGGCGGGCAGCTAATCAGGATCCGGCTAAAGTTCTTAAATCTGAATAAATAAACATTATGATAAAACATTATTTTAAAATAGCATTCCGCAATCTGAAGAAGTACAAGCAACAGAACATAATCAGTGTGCTGGGGCTTGCTGTGGGGTTTGTCTTCTTTTCGCTGTCGGCAGTATGGATACAATACGAAGGTAGTTTCGACGATTTTCATCCAAATGCAGACCGGATGTATGCCGTAAACTTTGAAGACAAGAATCAGCAAAGCGGCATAAGCCCGATCACTCCCTATCCGTTAGCAAACTATTTGAAGGCGAATTTTCCTGAAATAGAAGATGCATGCACTGTCAACAGCAACTCAGTGCTTATAGAGGTGAACGGCAAGCCCGAAGGTTTTTGGGCATTGGAAGCCGATTCGTCTTTCTTGAGGATGTTCAAACTACCAATGGAGGATTTGGACTTTTTGAATATCAGGATGGAAGATCCATATTCGAAGACGGTGGTTCCTGTTGCGATAACAGACATAACTGCGAAAGAAGTATTTGGAGATAACAACCCCTTAGGCACAGAGATGAAAGCTCTCTGGGGGAATGATATCGTTATCAGAAAGCAGATTAAACCATTACCTCGAAATTCAAGATTTTACTTTCAGTTTCTATCTCCCCTTACCGTTCAGGACGAATGGAATGTAAGCAGATATGAAACCTATATACTCTTAGCGCCGAATGTGGATGTGAAAAAACTGGAAGAGAAATTATCTAATCTCGATCTTAGTGAATATACTTATAGTGAGAACAAGCTCGTTATCACACCTTTGGATGTTTTACGGATAAAATATCCGCCCTATGGTACTACCGTAAAATATGAGCATGTGAAAATATTTGCATATATAGGGCTGTTGATAGTTTTCTGTGCTCTGTTCAATTATCTGATGCTGTTTACAAATAGAGTGAAGATGCGAAGTCGCGAATTTGGTCTGCGGAAAATAAACGGAGCGTCAAAAAACAACCTCTTACTCTTATTGTACGTTGAGTTTTCATTTATTTTGCTTTGTGCCTTAATCATAAGCTCGGCAATTGCATATATCATTCTGCCCGATTTCAAGGAACTCTCGCGTATAGCGATAGACAATGGAGAAATATATGGCAAAGCATTCTTGTTTTTCCTTCTGCTCTCAGTCAGTATCATATTGCTAAGCATAATGCCGACTATCTATTTCCTAAACAAGACGCTTAATAAATCTGTTCAGGAAGAAAAGAGTAAAAGTCTTGGAAGTATATTCTACAAAGTTTGCATTTTCATCCAATTGAGCATCAGTCTTGGCGTCCTGTTCTCTACGGCTGTTATGATCAAACAGATCAATCACCTGACCCACTTGGATATCGGGTTTGACAGACATCGGATTTCTCAGGTCGAATTTGACCTGAACTTTAGCGCACCAATATTTCCATACGTGAATCAAATAGAGCAATTAACCGATATAGAAAGCGTTACCCGTAGTCGCTCCGACTTCCTGTTATTCTCTTCAGGATCAACGTCAGGGCGAATGAAGGATTGGACCGGGAAAAATACAGATGATTCGAAAGACTTCGAATTGATGGACATGTCTTTCCATACAATCGATTTCTTGGGACTTAAATTCTTGTCGGGCAGAAATTTCAAATCGGAGGTTGTCGATTATTCTGAATATATTATCAATGAATCTGCCGCCAAAGCCCTCGGCTGGGAGGACCCGATTGATAAAGAATTTGTTTTACATAATGGAGGAAGGCCGAGCAAGGTAATAGGTGTAGTCAAGGACTTTATTTATATGCACCCCAATCTTCCCGTAAAACCGATCTTGATAAGAAACACGAAAGAAGAGAATGCCTTTGCGTATAAATATAGACCGGGAACAAAAGAAAAGGTGGAGAAAGCGATAACAGAAATGATAAGGAAAGATCATCCCGATGCTGAGTTGAGATTTAGTTATATGAATGATAGGTATAACGATTTCTTCAAGTCGGAAGCAGCATTGATAAAGATGTTGAAGGTGGCAACTCTCGTGTGCATCATTATCTCGGCATTCGGGGTCTATTCCATGATTTCCCTTACATGCAGCAGAAAGCGAAAAGAGATAGCCATCAGAAAAGTAAACGGGGCAACCGTCCAAGCAATACTAAGCGGACTGTTGAAAGAATATATCTTGCTGTTGATATCGGCTGCGATAGTGGCATTCCCTATCGGTTACATGATTATGTCATCATGGCTCGAAGATTACAAATTACGTACTGAAATTAATTGGTGGATATATATCTTAATATTTACCGGAACACTCTTTGTAACAACCCTCACTGTATTCTCGCAAGTATGGCGGGCAGCCAACCAGAATCCGGCTAAAGTTCTTAAATCAGAATAATTGAATTTATATGGTAAAGCATTATTTCAAAATCGCGTTTCGCAATCTGTGGAAATACAAGCAGCAGAATATAATAAGTGTGCTGGGGCTTGCTATCGGGTTTGTGTGTTTCTCTTTGTCGATGGTATGGATAAAGTCCGAACACAGCTATGACTCCTTTCATCCCAAATCGGACAGGATATATGCTGTTGTGATAAATAACAGAGGAGACGAAAGTTCGAAAGTATTTGCATACGGGCAGGTAGCTACTCATTTGAAATCCGTTTTCCCTGAAATAGAAGAGGCGACAACTGTCTTCAGGTCTCGAGAAATGGCAACGCCGTCCACTTCTCCTATAACGATGGATGCTTTAGTGGTAGATAACTCTTTCAGTCGGGTGTTCGACTTGTCCGTCCCTCAAATAGACTTTTCCGATCACAAATTCATCGAATTGGAATCTTACAGAATGGATGGTTTTACATCTATCGACGAGCCGGATGTTCCCATTGCGATAAGTGAAGAAGCTTCAAAAAAACTCTTTACCGATCAAGATCCTGTTGGGAAAACAATAGAGATTCTTCTCGATCCTTTGTTCAAGGTCAGATACAAGGTTGCAACGTGGCCAAAAAACACCAATATACCGTTCGATTTCATATATCCGGCAGTACCGGATGAAAAACCAAATCAACTTGTTTTGGCACCCATAGATCCCGATAGGTTCGTAAAGAACCAACGTTTTTCTTTCGTCTTAATTCGAGAGGGAGTCGACATTGAGTCTTTCAAGAAGAAGATTGAGAATTACAGATTTGGAGGGGCAAACGTGCAGATTTATAAGGATGCAGACGTTCAGGCGTCCATTGTTCCCATTCAGGCTCTTCATCTCCTCGGATTGGATGAAAACGGAGCAGAGTCTCAAAAAAGATATGCACAAGTACAACTCTATGCTTTCTCGGGATTGTTGATCGCACTGTGTGCTATGTTCAACTACCTCACGCTGTTCATCAGCCGTATGAGGATGCGAGGGCGCGAACTTTCGTTGAGGAAGGTCAGCGGAGCATCGGACAGAAGCCTCATCTCGCTTTTCTGTATCGAGTTTCTCACACTGCTGTCATGCTCATTGCTACCGGGTGTTTTACTCGTAGAAATCGCATTGCCATCCTTCAAAACTTTAGCTGCGATAGACATGCACGAAACGTTCATACTGATGCAAACGGCGATCTATACTTGCCTCTTAATTCTTACTATGATGCTGGTCTGCATTATCCCGATATATTATTACAAACAAAAAACACTCCATAGTTTTCTGAAAGATAATTCGACCGGGAAAGAAAAGAATCTGTTTAATCGAGCTATCACGTTCTTGCAGCTGTTCATTTGCATAGGCTTCATCTTTTGTTCTTTCATTTTCATGAAACAGCTTCACCATATGACGCAAACCGACCTTGGATTCGACCGCACAAGGGCTGTTCAAGCACGAATCAGTTTTGGTATGATGTTCGACCTTTCCCCTTTTGTAGATAAAATGAGAGGTATAGAAGGTATTACCGATATAAGAGCAATCAGAGACATAACACATCAGCCTACTGTTTATAAAAACCTATCGTCAGTCGCCGATAATGCGGAGAATAAAGACTATGAATTGGAATTTGAGAGTTATGATATCAATCCGGACTTTATTCCTTTCTGGAATATAAACGTTCTGCAAGGGCGCAATTTTGAGGATGATGATTTAGGAAAGAACCGATGTGTCATAAACGAGGCGATGGTCAAAGCCCTTGGCTGGAGTGATCCCGTGGGAAGGACAATACACGGTGGATATGACAACGAGGCAAAACAAATAGTCGGAGTTGTCAAAGATTTCTATATGCAAGACCCCAAACAGCCGTTGAAACCTCTGCTCTTGACTTTTCGAGAAAAAGAGGAATATACAATCTCTTACCGATACAAGGAGAGTGCAAACAAGCAGGATATAGAAAAAGCTGTTGCGGATATTTTCGAGAAAAATTATCCGGCACGTTTCCCTTCTCAGCCAATGCGATTCACATATACAGAAGATTTTTATGGCGAATACTTCGAGTCGGAGAATAATCTCCTCTTCTTGTTACAAATCGCAACAGGAATCTGTATTATTGTATCTGCCTTCGGCGTTTACTCGATGGTGTCGCTTACCTGCACGCGCCGCCGCAAAGAGATAGCCATAAGGAAGGTTAACGGAGCTACCACGCAGCTCATATTCATCAACCTGTTGCGCGAATACATGATGTTGGTCTGCATAGCCGCTTTGGTCGCATTTCCTGTGGGATACAAGATCATGTCTGCCTGGTTGGAGAATTATGTCTTGCACACCGAAATTGATGTGTGGATATATTTGTTGATACTGGTCGGCACATTGGGCATAACCACGTTGACGGTATTCTCGCAAGTATGGCGGGCAGCCAATCAGAATCCTGCAAAAATACTTAAATCAGAATAATCGGATTTATATGATAAAGCATTATTTCAAAATCGCGTTTCGCAATCTGTGGAAATACAAGCAACAGAACACAATCAGTGTGTTGGGGCTTGCTGTGGGCATCATTTGCTTTTCTCTATCCATGACATGGCTTCGATATGAAGATAGCTACGATAGTTTCCATAGCAAGTCGGATAGGATATATGCTATTATGAAAGGTGATAAAAAAGATGTATTCAACCTTTGGCCAACGATTAACCCTTATCTTACAAAGAACCTTAAAGCTCAATTTCCCGAAATAGAGGAGGCATGTACGGTTTCGCAAAGATGGACTCCAATAGAGTTGTCCGAGAAAGTTAAGGAGTTAAATATATTGACTGTAGATTCATCTTTCTGCCGGATATTTGACCTCTCTGTGCCGGATATTCAATTCCCCTATCACATCAATCATGGGCATGTATTTACGAATCGTGTAGCACCACAGCAAAATGTACCTGCCGCCATAACACGAGAAACCGCAGAAAAACTGTTTGGAAAAGATGGAGCCTTAGGGAAAGACCTTCACATATCAGATGACTGGAATACTTATACTATTCAGAAAGAAATAGATTCTTGGCCTTCAACTTCTATATTCCACTTCGACCTTATAGTGCCCTTAGATGCATATGAAATAGGATCTTCGTGCAAGGGATATCTGTTATTGAAAGAGGGGGTTGATGTTGAGGCATTCGAAGAGAAGTTGAAAAGTTATAAAGATAATTCGGATGAACTTTGCATTATTCCAATCAAATCATATCGGCACACTCTGCCCGATCAAGGGGTCGTACTGCAATACAAATACATAAAGATGTTTGCTGTGGTAGGTCTGCTTGTTGCTTGTTGCGCTTTGCTCAACTACTTGATTCTGTTTATAAGCCGTATCAAGATGAAAGAACGGGAATTTGCACTGCGTAAAGTAAACGGAGCAAGCAACATAAGTCTGCTGAAGCTTTTGTATACAGAGTTTATTATCACACTCTTTTGTTCCTTGGTGTTGTCATTCATTTTCACATGGTTGTCTATGCCGCAGCTCAAAGAATTTTCACATATAACGCTTGAGAATGCCGATATATACACTCAGATATTCACATTTTCACTCATTGTGTTTTTGTCCATCATATTGATAAGTATCGTTCCGATCTATTATTTTCAACAGCAATCTCTTTATGCTATGATCCAACAGAATAAGAAGAGATCGGAGAACGGATTTTTCTACAAGGCTTGTGTCTGCCTGCAACTTATCATTTGTTTAGGATTTTTGTTTTGTGGGGTTATATTGATAAAACAGATACATTACCTGAAAACAAAAGATATCGGATTTGACAGGAGTCGCATAGCATGGGTCAACCCACAAATACATCAAATAAAAGTCTCATATGCCGACAAGATTGAAAAGTTGACAACGGTAGAAAGCGTATACCGATATGACTTTTTTATGTTTCTTCATTCAGAGTCGTATGATGTTGTCGATATTACAGAGTGGGACGGGCATCGGGCTGATGCACCCGTACAATTGACGCGGATGGCTTTTTCTCCCGGATATGCCGATTTTATGGGGATAAAAATTGTAGAAGGCACAGGGTTTACAAAAGATGTTATAGATAAAACCGAATTTCTTGTAACGGAGTCGGCAATTAAAACATTTGGATGGGATGATCCGGTAGGAAAAACATTCGTCCTCCCAAATCTGAAACGAGATGGCTCGATACGAGCAAAGGTTGTCGGGGTAATAAAGGACATTTACTTCGGTAAACCTGAAGAAAAGACGCATCCGGTAATAATAGAGCAATCTGATTATGAGTTATATTCATTCGCATATAAGTATGTTGAGGGAAGAAAGGAAGATTCAGAAGCGGCAATTACCAAACTATTAGAAAAAGATTTTCCGGGAGAAGATATTCGGTTCACCTATATGGATGATATCTATAACGAATATCTCGAAACGGAGGAGATTCTGAATAAAGGAATCATCTTTGTAACTACGGTTATTGTAATCATATCTATTTTCGGCGTTTACTCGATGGTGTCGCTTACCTGCACGCGCCGCCGCAAAGAGATAGCCATAAGGAAGGTTAACGGAGCTACCACGCAGCTCATATTCATCAACCTGTTGCGAGAGTACATGATGTTAGTCTGCATAGCCGCTTTGGTTGCATTTCCTGTGGGATACAAGATCATGTCTGCTTGGTTGGAGAACTATGTCTTGCATACCGAAATCGCCGGGTGGATATATTTACTGATACTGATAGGCACATTAGCCATAACCACGTTGACTGTATTCTCGCAAGTGTGGCGGGCAGCTAATCAGAATCCTGCTAAAATTCTTAAATCAGAATAAAACCAATAATAAATATTATTTTTTAAATCGTACAATTATGATCAAAACAGAAAATTTACAGAAAGTATTTCGTACCGAAGAGGTCGAAACATGGGCATTGAATGACATTAACCTCGAAATAAAAGAGGGAGAGTTTGCTGCAATTATGGGGCCATCGGGCTGTGGTAAGTCAACGTTACTGAATATTATCGGATTGTTAGATAATCCGACAGGCGGCAAATATACACTGAACGGAATAGATGTAAGCGCCTATTCCGAATCGCAGCGCACTAAATTACGCAAGGGCGTTATCGGTTTTGTATTCCAGAGCTTCAACCTTATCGAGGAACTGAATGTGTATGAAAACATCGAGTTGCCATTGTTGTATATGGGCATTTCGGCATCGGAACGAAAAGAAAAAGTAAAGACCGTGATGGATCGTATGCAGATAACTCATCGTGAAAAACATTTCCCTCAACAGCTATCGGGAGGACAGCAGCAACGTGTAGCTATTGCACGCGCCGTAGTTACCAACCCGAAACTGATACTTGCCGATGAGCCGACGGGCAACCTCGATTCTTCTAACGGCAATGAAGTAATGGAACTGCTGACCCAGTTGAACGAGCAGGGCACTACCATTGTTATGGTAACTCACAGCCAGCACGATGCAGGATATGCGGGAAGAGTAATTAATTTGTTTGACGGACAATTGGTATCCGAAGCAGTCTTGTAACATCCAATCCGAAATTGTTAACCACCAGGAGGGAGGCTGTTCTGTAAAAAGTTCAGCCTTTCTTTTTGCCTCTAAATTTGAGCTTGATATCGAATGGCGGCACGAAAAAAGAGGCATCTCAATTTGAGACACCTCCGATGTAAAGATAAGAAAACGAATCGTTTCTTTATTTCTTCATTTTTTTCTTATTGAAGTTCAGTTCCACTTTTACCGGAAAATGGTCTGACGGAAGACGAGATACATAATTCATCAGAGAAACTTCTTTCGGGAAATCTCCTTTTTTTATCTTTTCTCCATCGTTAACCTGCATGCGGTATGTGTCAGTCAATACGCCATATTTTTCAACCTCGAAAGCCGGAGATACAAATATATGATCTATACGACTGTCTGTTTTCAGATTCGAGTCATACGCATTGAATGTGCCTGTTTCTGCGTAGCGCAGTTTGGTAACCTCGTATGAATCATAGAACACTCCCGAATTAGCCAAGACACCATAACTCTCGTTAGTTTGGTCTACGTTGAAGTCTCCTGTTAGTATTACGGGCTCATTACCACACATTTCTTTTATCTTAGCCAACACCAACTTTGCACTTTCGCTGCGTGCTACAACTCCGACATGATCCATGTGTAAGTTGAAGAAGTAAAACTTCAGCTTGCTGTTTTTGTCTTTAAACTCGGCCCAAGTGCAGATGCGCGGAAGTGCAGCATCCCATCCCTTGTTGGGGTGATCTGTTTGCTCAGACAACCAGAAGTGTCCCGATTTAAGCACTTTGAACCGGTCTCTTTTGTATAAGATAGGCGCATATTCGCCTTCGGTTTTGCCATCGTCACGTCCCACTCCCACAGAGTCAAATTCGGGTAGCCTTTCGAGCATATCATTCAACATAGAATGGAATACCTCTTGTGCTCCCACAATTTCGAATCCGTGAAATTTGATGATATCCGTTACTACGGGGCATCTGTTTACCCATCCGTTTCCTTTTTCAGTATCGGACGAGTTTTGCTGACGTACATTGTACGATGCTACAGTAAGCTTCTGTGCCTGCATAGATAGTATGCAGACACAAAAGAATGATGCGATAAGAATAATCTTTTTCATCGTGTTTGTTATTTATTTTGTAATTCTTTGGAGAAAGAATAAGGAGCATCGCTCTCTGCTGTACCACGAGATTTGTTAGGGTTGGCTCCCATGTCGAAATTGATTGTTGCGCCATTCAACAAGTCTCCGTGTGTCAGATAGTTTTTCGTATATTCTTTTCCGTTCAAATACATTTTTTGGATATATCTGTTGTCTTTATTGTTGTTCTTAGAATTGATAACAACTTTCTTACCATTTTCAAGATTAAGCGTCATCTTGTCGAACAATGGAGAACCGAGTACATACTCGTCTGTTCCCGGACATACAGTATAGAATCCCATCGCAGAGAAAGCATACCAAGCAGATGTTTGTCCGTTGTCTTCGTCTCCGCAATATCCGTCAGGGGTAGGGGTGTATAGTCTTTCCATGATCTCACGAGCCCAGTACTGAGCTTTCCATGGTTCTTTGGCATAGTTGTACATGTATACCATGTGCTGTATCGGCTGGTTGCCATGAGCATATTGTCCCATGTTCATCACCTGCATTTCGCGCATTTCGTGGATTACGCCACGGCTGCGAAGTCCATCACGGCTCGGAAGGATAAATACCGAGTCCATAACCGTATTGAATTCTTTGTCTCCACCCATCAGATCGATAAGTCCTTGAGGGTCGTGGAATACACAGAAGCTCCAGTGCCAGCTGTTTCCTTCACAGAATGCTCCACTCCAGTCGGCAGGGTCGAAGTTAGGGTCGAATACGCCTTGGTCGTCGCGTCCACTCATTAGTTTGCGCTCAGCATTGTAAACGTTTTTGTAGTTCATCGCACGTTGAGCGTAGATGTCTGTTTCGCTTGCCGGTTTTCCTAAGGCTTTACCCAATGCGTAGATAGTCCAGTCGTTATACGCATATTCTAATGTGCGGGCAGCATTTTGTCCTACACCTACATTGTTCGGCACATATCCGAATTTGTTGTAATGCTCAACTCCTACACGTCCCGATGCAGTTCTTTCTAAGTGATTGTTGGCTCCATGTTTCAAAGCTTCCCAAAGAGTTTCGATATCGTATCCTTTAAGTCCTTTGATATAGGCATCGGCAACTACTGATGCGGTGTTGTTCCCGATCATGATGTTACGGTGTCCCGGGCTTGCCCATTCAGGAAGGAATCCACTTTCTTTATATGCGTTCAGATATCCTTCTTGCATCTTCTCGTTCATCGAAGGGTACATCAGGTTCAGGAATGGGAATAAGCAACGGAATGTGTCCCAAACGCCGGTGTCGGTAAACATATATCCCGGCAATACTTGCCCGTTGTATGGACTGTAGTGTACGGTTTGCCCGTTGGCATCTATTTCGTGGAATGTGCGCGGGAACAATACCGATCTATATAGGCATGAATAGAATGTACGTATATTGTCGATGTTTTCGTCTTCTACTACAATTTTTCCAAGAACCTCGTTCCAGATGTCACGCCCTTTCTCTTTCACCTGATCGAAAGAATCATTGCCTAATTCTTTCAGATTCAGTTCAGCTTGTTCGGGGCTGATGAATGATGACGCTACACGGGCATGTACCACTTCTCCTTTTTTTGTTTGGAATCCGATAATAGCACCGGTGTGGTCTTCCTGAATTTCGAGAACACCTTCTTTTATATCATTATTTGCAACTGTGGCTTGATATGTGAACGGTTTGTCGAACTGAACAACAAAATAATTCTTGAAATTTTCAGGTACACCTCCACTATTTCTTGTTGTGTAACCAACGATTTTGTTTTCTCCGGGAATGATTTTCACCTGAGAACCTCTGTTGAATGCATCAACAACTACATACGATTGGTCTTCAGGGAATGTAAAGCGAAACATTGCAGCTCTTTCTGTTGGTGCAATTTCGGTTACCACATCATGGTCGGCAAGATACACTCTGTAATAATAGGGTGTAGATACTTCCGATTTGTGAGAAAACCAACTTGCTCGCTCGTTTTGATCAAAAACAGGCGACCCCGTTGTCGGCATCAGTGAGAATTGTCCATAATCGTTCATCCAAGGGCTTGGCTGGTGTGTTTGTTTAAATCCTTTGATTTTGTCGGCTGTGTATGTGTACATCCATCCATCACCCATATTGCCGGTCTGTGGAGACCAGAAATTCATACCCCAAGGGCGGGCGATCACCGGATATGTGTTGCCGGTCGACAATTCGAATTTAGAGAGGGTTCCGGTAAGCGTGTTTACATAATCAACCGGAGCAAACTTGCCATTGCCTGTTTTAGAAGATCTCGATTGAGAGCAGGCAAATGTAAATAGACCTAAGCATAATAGGATGCCAAATCTTAAGGTTTTTTTTAATTTCATGACTTTTTTTTGTGTATGATAAATTTATTTATAATTTTATGGATAATTACGTTGTTCGATAGCATGTATACTGCTTCAGAGTCGTATACAAAGTTAAAATAATTATATACATGTCCAACCTCCTGCATCTTCTATAAGGATGATGTGGGTGATTATGTATGAGTAAATGCAAATTAAATGAAATATTTTTATGTTAAATAACATAGGAAAACGGGTTCTGTCAATGTGTTTTGATGTTTTATTACTTTGTTTGTCTTGCATATGTGTAATGTGTTTATAAATAGCGTGTTTGGTGCTGTTGTGAATTTTGGGTCGAGCGTTGTTTTTTTGCAAAAAGAAGATTTTACTCATTTTACCTTTTTTAATAAATTCACTTTGATTTTTTTTTATTAACAAGAAATAAATTATTTTTGGAGTATCTAAACATTGGAGTGTTATAGTGCGTAGTATATTAAAGAAAAAAAATATGTAGTAAGTATAATTAAAAAAATGAATTTATGAAAAACAAGATTCTAAATCTATTATTAATTGCGGCCTTGTTTGCTAGCGGTTCCTTGTTTGCGCAAGATGTGCCAAACTCGGGGTCTCGGTCTACGGTAGTTAATGTATGTCGTGTACCAGGGTCAGCGAAGGTTAATGTAAACGATAAGTTGGATCCGGCCTCAACTTATGCTGTTTCAAAGGATAATAATGGTGGGCCAACGGTAGGAGAGGGTAGTCTTAAGCTTATTGATGGGATTATAAACTCTAAGTTTATGGCGCATGATTATTCAACTGCTACTTGTTGGGGTGGCGAAAAGGGTATTTGGATTTATTTTGATGCATTGGAGAAATTCGTAGTAGATAGCTATACTATTTGGACAGGGAATGACGCCGATGCACGTGACCCTTATCGTTGGAGGCTTTTTGGTTCGAATGTAGAAAACCCGAATCGAGACGCAATTGGTGATTGGACATTATTGCATAAAGAAGACGGTCGAGACTTGCCTGGTAGACAAACAGAGCATAAGTTCTCGTTTAGCAATACTGTTGCATATCAACATTATTTGTGGCGTATTGATGCTAATAAAGGAACGTCCTTATTCCAAGTTTCAGAATTTCAATTATGGGGATACACTATCAATGCTGATCTACCTGCAACTTACGGAGCTGTTGCTGCCGGAACATCGGTTAAGATGACAGCTGCAGTTTCCAGTGAAACGGCTACCTACAAATATAAATGGGTAAATCCGATAACAAAAGAAGTACTTGGAACGACTAAAACACTAACAGTTAACCCTGATGCTACTACAGCCTATGATTTTATAACCGAAGATACTGCATCAGGTATGACGATGACTCTGACAACTACTGTTGTTGTTAAATCGGATGGGGCTGAAGCTGTTGTTGCCGATCTTGAAGCATATTCTGCGACAAAAGGAGGATTTATGGCAAGTGAAAGCTACACGAAAGGTGTGAGTCAGCTAAATGAAACATCTTTTGTGGATGGAACATATAAGTTTAATATTGTTGGTTTGGATCAAATTGGACGCGGAGGCTATGGCTTTGCACTTTCTAATGTAACCGGAGGCGCATATGTTGATGGAGCTGAAATTAGTGATTTTACAGCAACAGGCGGACGTGGAGCAAATAGTAGTGAAACATACTTGGTTGCAAATACAGCGTACAAGTCGGCTCGTATGACGTTTACCAATGCAGGATCAACCGGAACCACGATTAAGGGTATCATGGTAAATACAATTGCTTCGATGAAAAATAGTATTCAAACAGGAGAAGGTATCGGAGGAACTCCATTTGAAGCCGGAGATTGGGTGAAAGTAGTTTTCACAAGTATTGATGTTGATAACAAGAGCAAAGTAGTCGAAGCATATCTTGCTGATTATCGTGATGAAGATCCCGAAGCTTGGGACTTGAATGACACATGGAGATGGGTTGATCTAAGAACATTGGGTTCAGGACTTGTTGCCCTTGACGTTTCAGTGCAATCGAATAAAAGTCAAATCTCAAAGGTCGTTGCTTTGGATAATGTTGGTATGATGGCATCAGAAGAACCTTTCCAATGGACATTGAAAATAAACGGACAAGAGTGGGATCCGAAGAATACATATGCCATAGAGCCAAGTACTGTTTCTCAAGATTTCAAGGTTGAGTTTTCTTCATCTACACATGATATATTATTGTTCTCTAACGATAGAAGAGTTAAGAGTAGACAATTTTCAGTAACTATGGCTAAACCAGTTGTGAATTTGTATAAGATCGTTCTTTCTTCGTATGAAACAGCGCATAAAGAATCATTTGACTTGATCTTGGAACAGAAATTTGCTTTTGAGGATATCGTTGAAGTTCTTTGGAATAATACACTGATGCTAAATCTTAAAAAATTAGGCGAAGACGGATACTACTTCTCTTCATTCCAGTGGTATAAAGACGGAGAAGCCATCCAGGGAGCCGAGAAGGCAACATATTCAGTGGGTGCGAAAAGTTCTGAGAAATTAGATTCAAGTGCCAAATACATGGTAGAAATGTATGCCGGTAATAATGAATATTATCATACTAACGACGTTTCAGTAACGCTAAAAGGACAGAACGTTAAGGTTTATCCTAATCCGGCTACTGTAGGAGAAGTTGTTTCGGTAGAAGCAGATGTTGATCAAGCTTATTTGGCAGGTGCAGTACTTGAAGTGTATAACCTATCTGGAATAATAGTTGCAAAACAAAAAGTAACAGGTAATGTTACTGCACTAAATCTTCCGGCAGCAGCAGGCACATACATTGTTAAGCTTAAGGGTGCAGAAGGATTTACAAGAGAATTGAAAGTAATTGTTAAATAATCAATAAAACAGAAAAAGATGAAAAGCATCATAAAAAAAGCAATATTAATGACCGCAGGGGTTGCATTCTGCCTGTCTGTAGGTGCCCAAGATATATCTAAACACGAAGTGTCGGTTTATGGCGGTGGTGGTCTTTCTACTTTAGATTATAAGGTAAGATTAGGTCATAAATCGAGAGGAGCCGGAGGAGAATTTGGAGTTGGTTATAGCTACAAGCTGTCGAACGTAGTTAGAGTAAACACAGGTGTGGAGTTAGCTCTTTATGCAGGAAAGTTGAGACAATATAACTTCAACTATAATCAAACAGGTGTAATTGATAATTACGGAACTAATCCTTCTGGATATGAATATGAATATTATTCTTCAGTAAAGAATTACGAAGAAAAAAATACTTCAATGTTCGTGAATATTCCGGTTATGGCTCAATTTAGTTTGTTGGAAGATAAAGTTTATCTTGCGGGAGGTATCAAAATTGGTATCCCTGTTTCCGGAAAAGCAAAATCTACAACTAATAAGTTTGTAAATAATGCTTATTTCCCTGAGTTGGACAACTGGGCTGACAATCAAGAATTCATGTCTTTGGGAACTTTCCAAAATGGAAGCTACGAATCAGACTATGATTTGAAGATGGCTTATATCCTATCTCTTGAGGCTGGATACAAATGGAAATTGAACGAAGGAATGTCTCTATACACAGGAGCATATTTCGATTATGGTCTTAATAACATACAAGACAATAGTGGAAAATCATTCGTAAACCTAAACAAAAATGCCAACGGTGTAGATTTTACCACAGAAAGCATGCTTAACTCTAACTATATGTTAGGAGATAAAGATCTTGGTGACGTGAGAAACGAATCTTTCACAAGAAAGATTAAGGTAATGGCTTTAGGTGTAAAAGTGAGATTAGGAGTGAACCTATCTAAATAATAGAGATTAGAATCAAGAACAAGAAAGGATGGCATTTGCCATCCTTTCTTATTTTCATACTGTCTCGTTCTAAAATAGTGTAATACAAAAAAGGTAAGTGATCACAAAATCAGCAGACAGTTTCAGCTCTTGATTCGTATACTTAGATTAAAAACACTACTTTTGTGCTTTCAAGTTTGATACAATAAAAATATATTTTTGCAAATGGAATTAACAGCTAAATTAATACAAGTACTGCCTCCTCAGACCGGAATGGGAAAGAATGGTGAATGGAAAAGACAAAACATTATTCTTGAAACAGACGGTATGTATCCCAAGAAGGTGTGTGTTACAATATGGGGAAACAAGGCAGACGAATCTATACTGAAAGAGGGCAATCTGTTAAATGTCTCGTTCGATGTTGAGAGCCGCGAATATAATAGCAACTGGTATACCGATTTGAGAGCGTGGAAAGTAGAGTTAGCCGGAGGGAACAATGTTCCTGCTTCAACCGGATTCTCGGCAGCCGATGATCCTACTCCGGTTGACTTTGGAGGGGGAAACGAAGATGATCTTCCTTTCTGACCAGTATATCATCCCAATCGGGGATCAGTTCCCCACTTGAGTTTATCGCGGAGTGTTCCGTAGAACGTGTGCCCTGTACGTTTCAATACTTTGAGGGTAAAGCTTGCCTTTCTGATAGTCAGTTTGGTATCTGCCGAGAATACTTCGGAACGTCCGTCGAGAGACACGAGGAAGCTCCCGTTGCGGCTTTCTACTTCAAGACCTATCTCGCTTGTGTCGTCAATCACCAATGGCCTTGCATTGAGGCTGTGTGACGCCACCGGAGATATAATGAAGCTCGAAGCTGTAGGAGTCATTATAGGACCTCCTACGCTAAGGGAGTAGGCGGTTGATCCTGTCGGTGTTGCGACAATCAATCCATCTGCCCTGTATGAGGTCAGATACTCTCCGTTGATCATTGCATGCACAGTTATCATCGACGCTGTGTCTTGCTTTAGTATTGCAACTTCGTTGAGCGCATAGTTGAAATCTCGGAAGTCTTTATGTTCAGTCGATAGTTGAAGCTGAGATCTGTTCTCAATTCTATATTTCCCCGACAAGATGTCGTTCAGTGACTCTTCGATATCGTTGTCTGTTACATCAGCAAGGAATCCCAAATGCCCGGTATTGATTCCAAAAACGGGAATATCTTTTTTACCTACAGCTGCTGCCGTACGCAAGAATGTACCATCTCCTCCGATACTGATAGCCAGATCGGCAGAGAAATCATCTTCATTTTCTGTTACAATACCGTCTATCTGACAATCTATTTTTAGGTCTGATTGTAAATAATCATAAAATCGTTTTTGCAGATGTAGTTCAACATTGTGGGCAGACAAGACATCGAATATACGATCTATCCGTCCCGCATCTTGCCTCTTATTCCCGAAAATGACAATCTTCTTCCTTTCTTTCATAATTCTCTTTATCCTTAGAACCTTGTAAAACTACACAAAATTTATTGCTCAATAGTAAAAGCCTGAAGATAATATTTCCGAGGAATTGTTTTCATATAAAATTATTCAGAGGTTAGATTGAGATTCTCAGACCCAGCTATTCTCAAAAGCGTCTATACCAAATGAATCTTTAAGTTTTCTTAATTTTTTCCATGTCATGCATTTTTGTAGATTTACAGAAAATTTCATAAACGTATATACAGTCCCAAAATTCAATTTAAAACATGGCCAATAAGAAACGACACGAAGGATTATCGGAAAAAGAAGTTATAGAAAGCCGCTTAAAACATGGCGACAATCTGATAACCCCTCCTGAAAAAACTCCGGCATGGAAACTTTTTCTTGAGAAATTTCAAGACCCTATTATCCGAATCTTACTTATTGCAGCCTTCCTCTCGTTGATTATATCCTTTATTCATAACGAATATATAGAAACTATCGGGATCTTCTGTGCCATTCTTCTTGCAACGGGAATATCGTTTTGGTTCGAGATGGATGCCAATAAAAAATTCGAAGTTCTCAATCAGGCTGAGGATGAAGAGCCTATAATGGTAGTCAGAGATGGTAATGTATGCGAGGTGCAGAAAAAAGACATTGTTGTTGGCGATATTGTTATTCTCGAAACAGGAAATGAAGTCCCCGCCGATGGCGAATTGTTCGAAGCAGTATCGTTGCAGATGGACGAATCGACCCTTACAGGCGAGCCGAGCATGGACAAAACAATTGACCCGGCATTTTTCAAACCCGAAGCTACTTATCCGTCTAACTATGTGCTGAGAAGCACGAAGGTTATTAACGGACACGGAGCCTATATTGTAAGCAAAGTAGGGGATAGCACCGAGTTTGGTGGCGTAGCGCAGAAGGCGACCGAAAAGGTAGAAGGGAAAACACCTTTGGATAAGCAGTTGACCACACTTGCCAAGTTTATCGGAGTAGCCGGATTGTCTATCGCTGTGCTTACGTTCTCTTTCCTTTTTTGTAAGGATATTTTCTTCAATCCACAGATGCATCTGACTTTAGGTCAATTGGGGCTTTTGGGGGCTGTCATGTCGGGGCTTGTTATTGCTCTGTCTAAGATGTGGGTTCCGATCGTTATTGACGGTATATCTCTTACCGGAAAAAGAATCCCTGTGCCCAAGATGATTGATCAACGAAGTTGGTTGGTATGGATACTGCTTGGTTTTTTCACAACAGTATTGTTTGTCGGCATCGGTTGTCTTTTCGGAGTACACCCCAATCGTGAAGAAGCATGGATCGACATAGAGATAGCAAGTAATATATTACAATATTTCATGGTTGCCGTAACCCTTGTCGTTGTAGCCGTACCCGAGGGTTTGCCGATGAGTGTAACCCTGAGCCTTGCGATGAGTATGCGCCGTATGTTGAAGTCGAACAATCTTGTCCGAAAGATTCACGCATGTGAGACTATGGGCGCAGCCACGGTTATATGTACAGATAAGACAGGTACATTGACTCAAAACCAGATGCAAGTTTATCAGACCAATTTCTATGGATTGAAAGATCAGGCATTGGGAGATGATGCTGTGAGCAAACTGATAATTGAGAATATTGCCGCCAACTCTACGGGCTTTCTCAACCTCTCGAATAAAGAAAAAATAACGGCTCTTGGTAACCCAACCGAAGGTGCTCTGCTGTTGTGGCTAAACAAGAACAACGTAGACTATTTAGACATTCGCGAAAACACAACGATAAAGGCTCAGATACCGTTCTCTACCGAGCGAAAATACATGGCAACCCTTCTTGATTCCAATCAGTTGGGGAAACGCGTAATTTATATAAAAGGTGCGCCGGAGGTCGTATTGTCGAAGTGTAAACAGATACAAACAGAGAATGGGGTAACCGACATAGACGATTATCGACAGGGCATACAAGATCAGTTGCTCGAATATCAGAATCAGGCGAAGAGAACGTTAGGATTTGCTTTTGCGTTTGATGAAGACGGCAAACAAGCGAATCTTGAGTCAGTAGAAGGTCTCAAATTTATATTTATGGGCATAACAGCTATCTCAGACCCTGTGCGCCCTGATGTTCCGGCAGCAGTAGCACGATGCCTCAATGCCGGTATAAAGGTAAAAATTGTAACGGGCGATACTTATGCTACGGCGCGAGAAATAGGACGCAAGATAGGCATCTGGAATACAGATAGTGATACCGATCTGAATATTATTTCGGGAGACGAATTTGAGAAGTTATCGGACGAAGAGGCTCGCAAATTGGTTACGGAACTAAAGATCATGTACCGTGCACGTCCTACCGACAAGCAAAGACTGGTGTACTTGTTGAAAAAAAGAGGTCAGATTGTAGCAGTAACCGGAGACGGAACAAATGATGCTCCTGCGCTTAACTATGCCGATGTAGGTCTGTCGATGGGTAGCGGAACATCAGTCGCCAAGGGGGCAAGTGATATAACCCTGCTCGACGATTCGTTTAGCAGCATAGCAACTGCCGTTATGTGGGGGCGATCGCTCTATCAAAACATCCAACGATTTATCTTGTTCCAGCTGACAATCAATCTCACGGCTTTGCTGATTGTGTTTCTCGGCTCTATGCTGGGGCACGAGTTGCCGCTGACCGTAACTCAGATGTTGTGGGTCAACCTTATCATGGATACCTTCGCTGCGGGAGCTTTGGCTTCGCTGCCACCTAATCCGAAAGTAATGGATGACAAGCCAAGAAACAACAGATCTTTTATTATAACCCCACTGATTGGGAGGAGTATTCTCTTTGCCGGATCGCTGTTTGTCATCGTGCTGTTAGGCATGCTTGTCTATTTTCAAGATCCGATTCATTTAGACCAGTTCTTCTCTCATGTTCCGGCAGCCGAGCGTTCCGATTACTTTCTGTCGTATTTCTTCACTGTATTCGTAATGCTTCAATTCTGGAACTTGTTCAATGCAAAAGCATTTGCCTCAGGTAAATCTGCTTTCAGCGATCTGTCCGAGAGCAAGGGATTCTTAATTGTGTCCTTACTCATTCTTATCGGTCAATTTATTATCGTAACTTTCGGTGGAGATGTATTCCGTACAGTGCCTCTTTACGCAAAGGATTGGGCAATAATAATTGGGGGAACATCTATCATCCTTTGGATAGGGGAGGCGATTCGCTTTGTAACGAAAAAATAACGATAGCTTCTTCCACATGGGTTGTAGAATGCGCTAAAGAATCATAGTCTGGCACAGATAGAACGGAGAAGAGGAAGTAAGGTTTCAGGATCGACTCCTTCTTCTTAATCGCAGAAATAGATAAGTCTGATGACTGTGCTGTGCTTACGGAAAGAACCAGAACGGATGTGCCTTGCCTCTGGCGTAATAGGAGCGAGATTCTCTATATTCCTCATTTTTGTAAATATAAATTTGGTGTATATAAAATTTATTATATCTTTGCACTCGCAATAACGCAATGGTGCCATAGCTCAGTTGGTAGAGCAACGGATTGAAAATCCGTGTGTCCCTAGTTCGATTCTTGGTGGCACCACTTAAGAAGAGTAGCAAAACGAAGCAAATCCCTGAAACATAGACAGTTTCAGGGATTTTCCTTTTTAGGGCAACCCTGTGAAAATGGCAAAAAATGGCCATTTATAGAACATTTCTCTTTGTTCATTCATATGCTTTTTATTTCGGCGAAAAAAAGCAAACGAAACGGTATCTAATGTGCTGATTTGCCGGATTTTGCATACCGACAAACTCGTTTCATTTCCTTAATTTTGAACCATTAAAAAAGAGGTATTATGAAGCAAGAAATGATGAATGTTTTGGTCTACATTATTAAGACCCGAAAATTGAGAAACGGAGAATGCCCTGTATTACTTAGGGTAACTATTGACGGGGTTTACAGCGACATCCGTATTAACCGCAGCGTAAAAGAAGAAATCTGGGATGCAAAGTTAGGAATGTGCCGGGGAAAGAGCCGGGAAGCTAATGAGCTGAACGATTATATCCGTAGCCTACATACCCGTCTGTATGAAATTCATCGGAACATGGTATTGCAGGATGAGTATTTTACTCCCGAAATCTTATTGAAAAAACTCTTTAATAAGGAAACAACGAAAACCGTCCTTACATTTTTCAAAGAGCATAACGAGGATTGCCGGCGGCGTATTGGGCTGGATTATGCCTATTCTACCATTAACCGATACGATAACTGCTATAAATCGCTGCAAACCGTAATTGAAAAAGAGTACGG
>CALNCC010000178.1 GCA_937875275.1 uncultured Dysgonomonas sp.
TATGTTTCATCAATTCTTCTGAAGCAATGTCTTTAACATCAATGCCACCAATCAATACTTTGCCTTGCTGTACTTCCCAAAAGCGAGGAACGAGGCGAGCTATGGTTGTTTTTCCTCCGCCCGATGCCCCAACCAAAGCAACTGTTGAGCCTTGTTGTATGGAAAAACTTACTTCATCCACAGCATTCCCCTCTGCACCCACATACTGGAACGAAACATTATTGAACTGTATGTCAAACTTTTCTAATATCTGATTATTCGTTGCAACAGAATGTTTCTCGAATTTCATCAATCCATCCAACCGGTCTAAGGCCTCATTGGCTTGCCCGAAGGCTTGTTGCAGATACATGCTTCGCATAATACTTTGCGAGAATATGGGAGTGATAAGAACAAACAAAAAGAAATCGAGTAATACACCGGCATAGTTGCCCGTATTGCCTATAAGAAGGATTGCTGCGGGTACCAGTACAAATACGAAACCATTGATAACAACGGTATACATAGGCATTGGTATTTCCCAACGTTTGGTATAATGAGTAACCATCTTATTGTAATTCATTATGCTTTTATGAAAATTTTTGAACGAAAAGATGGTTTGCTGAAAAACTTTCACAACGGGTATTCCTCTTACATATTCCACTGCTTCGGTATTCATCTCTTCCAGCGAGTTCATATAATTGGTCATAAACTGCTTCGATTTTCCACCCATCATTGTCATCATGATTAGGATGGACGCAACGACAGGAATCATGCAAGCCAGTCCCAATTGCCAATCGAACCAGAATATCAATCCCAGTGATACAATCGGAATCAGAATTGTAGCAGCAAGGTCGGGCAGTTGGTGTGCCAAGAATCCGTGCGTTATACTTGCATTGTCGTCTATAATTTTACGAATTCGTCCATTTGTATCGAAAAATCCGAGAGGCATAGCTACAATTTTACGCATAGACTCACGTCGCATGTTACTTTCTACTCTGAATGCCGCAAGATGCGAACTCATCAGTGCCAGAAAATACAGAATAAGGCTTGAGACAGCAGAAGCAACTGCCCACCAAGCGTAGGCAGACACATTGTCTGATGGGATTTTCCAGTTTAGAAATAACTCTTCAAGAATAAGCCAAATGAAAATGTAGGGCATTATTCCGGTCAATGCGCTGACGACGGATAGTGCCATAGACAGGGGCAAAAGAGGCTTGCGATTACCCATGTAGGTTTTTAGTCGTTTTAATGTATTCATGTTTTTATAATTAATTATTTTGTTACAATAGAGAACAGATTTCAATTTTGTTCAATAAAAAAGGGAGGCTTATTCTGCCTCCCTTCATATCCCTATTAATTCACGCCATCCAGCTGTTCCATACCGGAAATATTCATCAAAGAAAATCCGTATCTTCTTTCTGCTTAAATCATGGGTGACAATTTCGCCCAAGATACTTGTCATCCACGAAGCTAACGTATGAAAGAAAAAACAGGATACCTCATTCGCATTCGGATGATATTTTTTTATTAGTTCCATATATGTATAGCTGATTTGCGTCATATGATCGGTCAGAGAATCTCGGAAGTTACTGAAAGAAGACCCTTCCGATTGGTATAAAAGCAAACGATATTCTTCTTTGTATTTATAGATAAGATCAATATATTCTTCTATTGCATCTTCACTATGCCCTAATGCAGACATGCTGTTGAAATCAACGCCTTCTTCGGTATGTTGGCGGGTAATAAATCGAAATAAATCTTTCTTGGCAGGCATGACTATTACTGAAAATATCTCATCTTTATTTTTGAAATAGTTGTATATGTTGCTCAGACCAACATCCGCATTTCTTGCGACATTGCGCATAGACGAATTCTTAAACCCCTTGCTGATAAATTCTGCACGGGCCGCCTGAAGAATGAATTGATATTTGTCGTCTTTTAATATTTTCACCGCCTAATGAACATTGTTCTCTAATGATGCAAAGTAAAAATATTCTGTTCATCAAAGCAATACCTATTTATGGGTATTTTCTGGTTGTTTCGTAACTAAAGTTACTTGTCATCCTTTACACATCGGATCGATGTGGCTGTGCTTTCACTCAAGCTCACTCGTCCGTTTTTGATAGAGGATATCCGATAAGCATAGCATATGCCACACAGGGTGTCGTTTTGCCGTAATATAAAGCAGATATGGGAATACAACCGAAGTGTAGTTCTCAGAATAAGACTCGCAAGGAAAAATAGGCTATCACTTTGTGGCATCTGTAATAAAGCAAAAAACCGACAGATATAAATCCATCGGTTTTTCAGTATTTCAGTATAAAACTCTATCAGCCCATCTCAAGAATGTGGCTTCAAGAATATTTTATTTCTCAACATCATCACCTTGTTTCTTCGCAAGCATCTTCCATGCAATTGGAGTTGCAATAAACAATGATGAATAGATGCCCACAGCCATACCTATCATGATGGCAAATGTAAAGCTTCTGATAGTATCTCCACCAAGAAGGAAGATGCAGAAAACAACTAAGAGTGAACTCAATCCTGTGTTTACCGTACGTCCTAATGTAGAGTTCAAGGCATCATTAATCACAATTGTAGCATCTCTCTTCGGATACAGGGCGCGTGTTTCACGTATTCTGTCGAAGATTACAACCTTGTCATTGATAGAGTATCCTACCACAGTCAAGATTGCCGCTATAAATGTTTGATCCACTTCCATCGAGAATGGCATTATCTTGTATAGAATAGAATATATTAAGATAACGAACAACGCGTCATGAGCCACGGCTACAAATGTACCTACCGAGAATGCCATATCGCGGAATCGCAATAAGATATACAGAGCCATACAGATGACAGCTATAACAACCGCAATGGTAGCATCAGTCTTCATGTCATCCGCAATACTTGGACCTACACGTTGCGAGCTTAATATATAGTCATTTATTGTTTTGTCGGGAGCAATATATTCATTCAGTGCCGATCCTATTTTTTCTCTGATCTCAGTTTCTACGGCATCACTTGCATCTTCAATCTTGTAGTTGGTTGTTATACGCAACTGACTTGCATTATTTGCCTGACTACCTGCACCTGTTGCAATTACACGAAGATTTGATTCTTCAAATTGAGGAGTCAAGATATCTTGTATGCTTCCTGCGCTAACAGGTTTGTCGAAACGCACCAAGTAGTTACGTCCTCCGGTGAAGTCGATACCTCTGTTCAATCCGTTGAATATCATCGAAACGCCACCAAGCAATAAGAATACAACCGATACGATTATGATCTTCTTGGTTAGCCCTAAGAAATTGATTTTTGTATCTACAAACAGATTTTTTGTTATAGATGTAACAAATGTCAGATTTCTGAATTTACCTTTTGCAATCATTGACTCATAGAATACACGAGTTAAGAATACAGCGGTAAAGAATGATGCGGTGATACCTATAATCAATGTAGTTGCGAAACCTCTGATAGCACCCGTTCCGAACATGAACAAGATAATACCTGTGAGAATAGAAGTGATGTTAGCATCAAAGATTGCCGAGAATGCATTTTTGTATCCATCTACAAGAGCCGCTTTCACATTCTTACCTGCGCGTAATTCTTCTTTTGTACGTTCGTAGATAAGTACGTTGGCATCTACCGCCATTGCTAAAGTAAGAATCAACCCTGTGATACCCGGCAATGTCATTACTGCACCGAAAGCAGCGAGTGTCCCCATTGTAAAGAACAAGTTCAGCAACAAGGCTGCATTCGCCACAAGTCCTGGGATAATGCCATATGCAAGGCACATGTACGCCATCAACACGACAATAGCTAAAATAAACGCAATAATACCTGCATCAATAGCTTCTTGTCCTAACGAAGGACCTACTACGTCTTCCTGTACAATGTGTACTCCGGCTTTCATTTTACCTGACTTCAATACATTCTCCAAGTCATGAGCTTCTTCACTTGTGAAGTTTCCTGTGATTTGAGAATCACTACCTTCTATCTTGCCATTTACATTTGGTGCCGAATATACATGACCATCAATCAGAATAGCGATTGCTTTACCGATTTCGGCTCCTGTTATTGTAGACCAACGTTGCGATCCGATAGAGTTCATGCGCATACTTACTTCATATGCCATATTTTGTTGCGATTGTCTTGCCTGAGCCGATGTTACCACCTCTCCATCAAGAGCAGCTCCTTTTTTTACACCATCTCCTTTGAGAGAGTATAGAGCAAAATAGTTTTCTTTTTTATCTTCAGCTTTGAATCCCCAAGCGAATTTCATATCACTTGGATACAGCTCTTTATATTTGTTCAATATAGCTGTAACTTCGGCAGTGTCTTTTTTGTTGACAAAACCGACAGTAGCACCCGAATATCCAAGACCGGCAGGTAAGCGACTTGGGTCTGTGATCACCAATTCGAACAAGCTTTTGGTAAATGGAAGTGTTGTTGACGATGCATCAGCTATTGTGTCATTCTTTAATGCTGCGAGTGCATCTTTTGAACGATTATCCACAGCTGCAAGGTTTCTTGACGCTACATCAGATGTGTATGTTTTCCAAAATTCAAGACTTGCGCTTCCTTGCAACAATTTACGAACACGTTCGGGCTCTGTGATACCTGGCATTTCTATCATTATGCGTTCTGCTCTGTCATCCAATTTTTGAATGTTAGGAGCAACAACACCGAAGCGGTCGATACGTGTTTGAAGAATTTTAAATGAATTTTCAGCAACGCTATTCAATTCGCTACGCAATACTCCTTCAACTTTCGAGTCTACATCTGTTGGAGATATCAGGTCTCTAAGTTTAGTGCTGAATATTCCTGCCAATTGGTTGTCGCCATTATTCTTTTTGAATTTTTCGACAAAAATTGTAATGTAGTCTCTTGAGCTTCCTTTGCGGTTTTCATCCGAAGCTTCAGATAGGGCAGCCATGAAGGCTTCGTTATCTACATCGCCAAGTGAACGCAACACTGCTGCAACATCAACTTCTACAATTACACTCATACCACCTTTCAGGTCTAGTCCTAAGCCTATTTCTCTTTCACGGCACTCTTTGAGAGTATAACCGGTGTTTTCGGAAAAGCTGAACCAAATTTTTTCAGTTGCTAATGAGTCAAGATATTGTTTTTCAAGAGCGGGATCGCCATTTGCTAATTCTATTGCTTTTTTGTCATGGTATTTTGTTACGAATGTAAATGACAAATAAAAGCAACAAATCAATGTAAGCAAAATGGCAAACGTGGTTACAAATCCTTTGTTTTGCATTTTAAAGTTTACTTTTTGTTATATAATTAAAGTTTATTTATTTCCATCTTCTTATTGCAGCGAATGAGCTATACACGAGAATCTCTCTTCGTTGAAACACTTTTTCAGGCGTGCAAATATAATCTTTATTTCTTTATAAATTATAAAAAAATATAAGAAACTGATCTAAAAGCCAATTCAGACAGCCAAGTTTTTCTCTATTCCGGAAAAATACTATACAAACGTAATTTCCATTAAAAATAAAGCATATTCAGATATTTTTACTTGTTATCGGTTTTTCGTATTTCGGCACGTTTGATTTTTCCACTTATTGTTTTCGGCAATTCGTCGACAAACTCGATGATGCGTGGGTATTTATATGGCGCAGTTACTCGTTTTACATGCTCCTGAATTTCTTTTATCAGCTCATCTCCAGCCTGATTTTTGTAGGCTGCGGTAAGTACAATTGTAGCCTTTATCACTTGTCCTCTGATGGGGTCGGGTACTCCAGTGATGGCGCACTCTACTACGGCAGGGTGTGTCATCAACGCGCTTTCGACCTCGAAAGGACCGATACGATATCCGGAACTTTTGATGACATCGTCTGTGCGTCCTATGAACCAAAAGAAGCCGTCCTCGTCGCGCCATGCAACGTCTCCGGTATGATATAGATTGTCGTGATATACTTGTTTTGTCAATGCCGGGTCTTTGTAGTATCCTTTAAATAAACCGACAGGATAAAATTTGTCGGTACGGAATACTATTTCCCCCGATTCGCCATCTTCGACTGATCGTCCGTCGGCAGCAATCAAATCCATTTCGTATGCAGGGTTCGGCCATCGATCCGGGTTTGGGCTGGAGCCAAGGGAAGGTTATGATAGTGGCTGTTGTTTCGGTTTGTCCGAAAGCTTCCATAATCTTCAATCCGGTGGCTTTATACATATCATCAAACACCGAAGGATTCAAAGCCTCGCCTGCGGTAGTGCAATATTCGAGAGACGATAAATCGTATTTCGATAGATCTTCTTTTATAAGGAATCGATATACGGTCGGTGGTGCGCAGAATGATGTAATTCTGTATTTACCAATCAGATTGAGTATATCGCTCGGGTTAAATTTCTCATGATCGTAAACAAATACATTTGCTCCTACAATCCATTGTCCATATAGTTTCCCCCACACGGCTTTTGCCCATCCGGTGTCGGCAACTGTGAGATGCAGGCTGTTCTCGTGCAGATTGTGCCAATATTTTGCGGTAACGATATGTCCTAACGGATAGGAGTAGTCATGTATTACCATTTTGGGTTCACCGGTAGTGCCCGATGTAAAATAAAGCAACATTATATCGTCGTTCGAGTTGACATGTTGCGGGCGAACAAAAGGTGCAGCAGTCAATAACTCCTGATCGAGATTTGTCCATTCGTCAAAAGGCTGATCACCACACGATATATAATGTTCTACTGTCGGGGATTCGCTGCGTGCTTCATCGATATGTGTCAGCACTACTTTGTCGCTAACAGCTACAATAGCCTTGATGCCCGCTGCATTGTTGCGATAGATAATGTCTTTCTTGGTAAGCAAATGAGTTGCCGGTATTGCTGTTGCGCCTATTTTGTGCAGACCGAGTACGGCAATCCAGAACTCGTAGCGGCGTTTCAATATAAGCATTACCTTGTCGCCTTTTCCTATTCCTATAGATTGGAAGAAGGAGGCGGCTTTATCACTTTCGTCTTTCAGATATTTGAATGTGAAGTCGTGATGTTCCCCTTTGTCATTAACCCAGCACAGAGCTTTCTTTAGCGGATCTGTTTTAGCCCATTCATCGACAACATCGTATGCAAAGTTGAAATTGTCCGGAACATCCAAGTGGAAATTGTTCTTAAAGTCCTCGGTAGACGTATATTCAGTTTGTTTCAAAAATTTCTCTAACATATTCAGATTTCCCTCTTTTTTACAGTATCACTGTAATAAATTTAACCTTTTTGTTATCTAAAGCTTTCATCCCATGAGGTAGTTTTGAGTCGAAGTAGATGCTGTCTCCTTCGTCTAATACAAGATTCTTCCCATTTATCAGAAGCGACATTTTTCCTTCCAGCACGAGATTGAACTCTTGTCCCTCGTGGCAACTGAGATGTATCGGGTTATCGCAAGGCTCGATTGTTACTTCAAACACGTCTGCTTCGCGGCTGCTGAATCCTCCGGCAAGGGTTTGGTATTTATATGCAGAAACCCGATTTACTTCCATACCCGTTCCTTTGCGAGTTACGAAATAACTTGACATTCGTGGTTCATCATCAAACATGAGTGTTGTAACATCTAACCCATATTGTTTGGCGATACGCTTAAGAAGGCTTATCGTCATGTCTCTTTTCCCCGATTCATATTCTTTATATTCCTCGACGGGGATGTTACATGCTGTCGCAAATTGATCGACAGACAGGTCTAACGATTCTCTCAGCCCTTTTATGCGTTGGGCTATTTGTTCCATTTCGTGATTCATGATTCCAAATTTTCCTTATCATTTGTCTTTTTATCTTTCGGCACTGTAACAAGCTGATGCATTGCTTTGGGTAAATTGCTCCGAAATTCCATTCTTTCTCCTGATATAGGATGTATTATTTCTAAATAATCGGCATGTAGAGCTACGCGTTTGATAGGGCTGCTTGTCGATCCGTATTTTTTGTCTCCTACAATCGGATGTCCGATTGTTTGCATTTGCACTCTTACTTGATTTTTTCTTCGGGTTTCGAGATTGAAGTTTAGTAGCGAGTATCTGCCCAATGTTGCCACTGTTTTATAGTGTGTTACGGCATTCAGCCCTCCGTTGTCTGTTGCTGACGATCTCATGACGAAGTTTTTGTCTTCGGTCAGCCAAGAGGTTATCGTTCCGACAGAAGGGGTGGGGGTGCCTTCTACGATTGCAGAATAATTGTATTTTTTCACAAGTTTATCCCAATTCTGCTGATACATCATTTGAATGTCTTGTTCTTTGACAAAAAGCATTAATCCGGAAATATCCCTATCCATACGATGTACAACATAGATGCGCCCGGTCTTGTTATTTCGGGTTTTCACATATTCATTCAGGCTGTGATAGAGTGTGCGAGTTTTCTCTCTGTCGGTACCCACCGACAAAAAACCCACCTCTTTCTCGACTACAATAATATGTTCGTCTTCGAATACTACTGATCCACCTTTCAGTTTGCGACGTTTGCGCGCCTGATTAAACTTCATTATAGAAAGGGTGTCTCCGACTTTTAGCATTTGGTCGAACTGTGTAACCAGTTTCCCATTGACCTTTATTTGTTTGTGTGTCAATAGGGACTTTACGGCATTGCGACTTTTTCTGACTTGGTTGTCTACCAAAAAAGACAATAGTTCTGCCGGCTTCTTGACTTTATATTCTTGAAGTACTTTATCGTGTGATGATTCTTTCATGATTCCTTGTTAAATAAGAGCACAAAGGTATGTCTTTTTTATATAATCTGATTATTTTTAGAGAAAAGAGTACTCGATGTTCAACGCTTTTTACCATAATAGAAAACAGGGGCGGCATATGGGCGATTCTTCCATTTCCCCGAGAATGGGTCTAATTCTCGTACTACGCCAGCTTCGACTCCGAATTTGTCGTTGACTTTATATTCGAGTGATCCGCCATAGTGGGTTTGAGGAAACATGCCGGATTCGTAGTGTCCGACACCATTCGATTTTCCATATACGGAATATTGTCCGAAGGTGTTTATGCGTACTCTGTCTCCGATATAGAAGCGCATGGCTCCATTTGCTCCAATATCTCGATATAAATTTCCGTGCATCGAATATTTAGACATATACGTTCCTCCCGAGATCGTCAACCAGTTGGTGAGGTCGTAATTCAATGAACCGTTGATCATGCGGACTGTGCCCATAGTAGGGTAGGTTTTCTGTTCCGATGCCGATGTTATATAAAGCTTTCTCGATAATTCGCGATAGGTGTAGAGCCCATAATCGTAGATGAAAGGGTAGGAGGTTGCAAACTCCTCATGCTGTGGTGGGTATAGAAATTCTCTCGATGATGGCATCATCAGTTCATATTCTCCTTGCTGATTTATTTTCCAATCGGCACTCATGAAATCGGGGCGTGCGGCTTTCTCTATGTCAATTTTAAACCAATTTTCTTTCAATACCATCTCTTTACCAACGGAGTTCGCCTTTTTTGATGCACTATCACCCAGGTAGATACTGTCTGCAACCTCTACTTGCGAGTATAGGGATGTTGCAGTCGTAAGGAATATGAAGATCGTGTATAGCCTCATTTTACCATCTTATCGTGTTGAAACACAAATGTACAAAAAACATACATTGCTGTTTTCCTCAAAACGAGAAAGAGTGTCTTTTATTGCAGAAAAAAGGAGAGATATCCCATCTCCCCTTTCCTCATTTTAGCATGAATCTGATAATGTAGTAAGTATATTTCACTGACGTGAAACACCTCTATTATTGGATGTCGACCGTTGAGAACTTGCTTGGGTCGATTTAGTATTATTCCTATTCTGATCTACACTCTGCGATCTACTTGTTGACTGCGAAGTATTTCTCTCGCGAGAGGTTGTGGTAATACGATTTCCCTGTTCGCTCCGTTGAGTAGTGTTTGTTACTTCTCTCGTATTTTCACGAGTGTTGTTTCTTCCGTTTGTTGTAGTGCTTGGACGAGTATTGTCTCTGCCGCTTACACTGTTCCGACCCGGCAAGACTCTGTCGTACTGGTCTCGTCTTGCATTTGCCGGTGCTCGCCATGCTATTGTATTTCTGCGACTGCTGGTGTATCTATTGTCGCGGGAGTCGCGTATTACATGTTGTGGGCGATGACCCACATAACTCACATATTGTCTGCGATGCCTTGTGTTGAAAATCCAAGGGGTGCGGATATCAACCAATATAACTTTGTACATGTTGTACAAATCGTATCGTTCATATCTGTATGGCAAATAGCGTGATTGTACCCAACGTCCGTTGTGCATGTATATGAAGCGTAACTGATTGACATCGTAATAGCAATTTATGTCAGGGAAATAATAATAGTCAACATAGTCATATCCTATTGGTCCCCAATCGGGCTGGTTGCCGATGTTGATGTTTATATTTATATTTATCTTCTGGGCATTTGATACACTGTGGTATGATCCTGCTCCGATAAGTAGTGCGAATATTAATATAATCTTTTTCATAATTTTCATTTTTAGGTAAAACAGTTGTTTAGTCTCTTTATATTATAAGAACAATCTTATGACAAAAAGATTAACCGCGAGATCGCTATTTAACTTTTATTCGTTAATTTTTTTATTTAGCTACAGTTCTCAAATCGCGTAAATGATAGATGATCTGATACTATTTTTCATATCTTTGTCCTGATATTTAACCAACCCGACACAGATGTTAGCTATTATTCTTTCGTTGATTGTTGTCTCGTTTATATTTCTCACTTTAGGCGATTTGCTGTTGTCTACATACAACAAAATAAGTCGTAAAGAGGAATCTTACTCCCTGTTCGATACATTCCTTTTGGCAGGGTTGTTAGCTATATCTTCTTTTGCGTTTCCATCCAATCATTATGTCTTATCTGCCTTTCTCGTTTTTTGTATAGGTTATTGGATTGTGCGAGCTAAACGTGCGAAAACATACTTTCGGCGGATTAAAGGGCTTGTCATTCATATTCCTCCCATATTTCTGTTCCTTATCGCAGGAGCGATATTTGCATATATAATGATTGCTGTATGGGCTCCGGGTGTATTTGATGCTTTTTTCTATCATCAGCAAAACATTCGTTGGAACGAGGAGTTTTCTGCTGTTCCGGGATTGGCTAACCTTGAAGATCGTTTCGGATTTAATTCCAATTATCTGTTGTTGAGTGCACTATTCTCATTTCGGTTTTTGTTCGGAGAGGCTATGTATTGCTTGCAAACAACAGTTGTGATATGGGCAATGGCTTGGATTCTGTACGAAATAGCACGCTCTCGTTTCGAAATTAAACGAGTATTGTTACTATTCTTTTTCATGCTGTTCTTTTTCATTCAGGCATATACTATATTGACTACAACATCGACGGACATTGTACCCAATATCATTATATTCTGTTTCTTCGCACGATTCATTTTATATCCGCAATCGCTATCGAGAAGCAATCTTTATATAATGCTGGTTCCTGTAATGCTGATAACATTGAAAGTGTCGGTTGCGCCGATACTTATAATCAGCGTATTTGCATTATATCATCTGATAAGAAACAAAGACTACACCGTGTTTGTACTATTGGCTTTGCTCTCAATACTTGTGCTTTTTCCGTGGTTGATTCGCAATGTCATTGTGTCGGGTTATCTGGTGTATCCGATATATGAGATCGATTTATTTTCGTTCGATTGGAAGTTGCCCAAAGAAGTGGCGATGTTGCAACATGGTTTCGTGAAAGATTGCGGTGTTGTTGCTGTGGATGGTATCGTATCCAGTCTGTCGGGTATCAGTTCATTTCTGCAACCACACACTTTTATTTCCAATTGCGTGTATTTTATAATCATCTTATCTCCGATATCTTTTATCTGTACAATGGCGCGAAATGCCAAAGAAAGGAATGTCTCTATCATACTATTATATGGAACACTGTTGGCGATTATTATATTTTGGTTTGTTAATGCACCTGATCCCCGATTTATAAGTGGCGTACTCTATATAGCAGCATTTTATGCGATATGTTTGTTGTTCCCCAATAATAAAGAGATCCATCTGAAATCAATAATAGGATATGGTGTTATTTCTATTTTTGTCTTCATCTTATTTGCTTGGGGGATAAAGCGTTCTATAAATTATTGTAGCGACTATGGAGCCGATAATGTGAACAAAAATAAAAGACCGATAGCGGATGTGTTCATAAAACCGTATTCCTATAAAACACAATTGACCGGTGCGGGTATCGATACAGATAAGATGAAAGAATTTTATCTCAATAATGGAATAATCATATATCTCTGTGAATCAGAGGTTGGTGGACGTCCTGTGTGTTTCGACCATCTGCCAAGTACAGTGGAAGAAACGAACTGGACCTCGAAGTATCAGGATATAAAAACAATAGAAGCCAGAGGTGTTGATTTGCAAAGCGGATTCAGACCAAAAGCTGTTAAAAAAACAGAATCACAATAATAGGCTATTAATTAATTCGTTATCTTTGTACCATATTTCGATAAACTTTATAACACAACAATGAGTAAATTCCTGATCTTCAGTTCGATATTCGTTCTTTTCCTATTTGGTAGCTGTTCTACAAACAGCAACGGTAGTGATGATGACAATAATAATAACAACAATAATTCTAAGCCAATAACACCTGAAAATGTTTTAGGTACATGGGAGATATATTATTTCACCAAGCGAATGAGACCTGCCGGTACACAGTCGGGTACAGGGACTACACGTCGCCATGCAGAATATGATGGGTATAGAATCACGTTCGAAAATGAGAGAAAGACATATTTCGAAACAAACCCATTGAAACAGAAAACCATTAACGGCACATACTCTGTCGACGAGTCAACATCATCGATAACCTTGAAGTATGCAAGCCCACATAGCGGAAAGGACTCGACGACGGTCATGAGAATTACTCGGATGGATGATGGAGGATCTTTGTACACGAGGGTGATTGAGTACCCTTTGTCGGTGGGTGATCTGAAATACGAAGTGGAAGATATTCAGTATTTGCGGAATATAGATAAAGCTCCGAACGCTCACCCTAATGTAGATAAAGTAGCCTTGTCCCGAGAGAATATGACTGGATCGTGGAAAGTGAAAAAATACACGAAAACGATTGATGGTACTGTGGACTCAGCGGCGGGAGATACGATAGTTAATTCGGTATATAAATTTGACAAAGACTATACCTACAAAGCATACAGTCCTGATGGTGAATTTATTCAGCATGGTCCATACGCCATCACTGACGATGTGATACACATGTATAATTCGGAAGATTATAGCAAAGATCCTTCCGTGTTTATGGTAATTCAAAAATCGGAAAAATCCTTTACCCACTACTTTAGACAACTTCTGTTGCCAAGCAATAAAGTACCTCAGGATTGGATTATAGAAGCAGTTTTTGAAAAAGTAGAATAGATGCCATCTTTATGCTTGAGACTACATTGTCTAACTGTTTTTTCAGTAAGCGTTGTTTGGTCTGTAGGGTTTTAATGAAAAATTGATACATATAACTTTTATGATAAATACTTATTATCGGGTAGCCGGGCATTCTTTTCTTCTATCGTTTGAGGAAGGGTTGAATATTGAAGGCTTGCATAATTATGCTCCGTTTCGTTTGTCTGCACCTGTAGATTGTTTATTTCATTTGTCGGTAACCGATACTTTAGATGATGAAACAGAAGGTGAATTTGTCGGACGTTTCGATGATGATATAGCATCTATCATTATTTATAAATATCCTAATGGAGGCTTTCGTTTTCTTATAGCTTATCCGGATACGGAGGATTATTGTACGATGGATATTGATGCCGATTTTAAGAATGCGCACGTAAAATTTCCTGTCAATGAAGTGTATAAATACTTCTTTTTAGACAATTGCTTGATGTTGCTTTATGCTTTATCAACAGCACAGCTCGATACATTATTGATACATGCTTCCATAGTAAGGAAAGACGACGAAGGTTTTGTCTTTCTTGGAAAAAGTGGTACCGGCAAAAGCACACATAGTAGCTTATGGCTTAAAAATATTGCAGGCAGCGAATTGATAAACGATGATAATCCCGTATTGCGGATGATAGATGGGGAACCATATGTCTTCGGATCGCCATGGAGTGGCAAAACGTATTGCTATCGGAACGAAAAAGTACACTTGAAGGGTATCGTGAAATTGAAACAGGCTCCGGAAAATAAAATGAGCAAATTGTCTCTTATTCAGGCATATTCTGTCGTTATGCCAGCATGCTCATGCATGAGGTGGGAAAACGAATTGATGACGGGGGTACACAAAGCTGTGGAAAAACTGACGATGAATGTCGGGTGTTATCAGTTAGATTGTTTGCCTGATAGAGAAGCTGCAGAGTTATCATATAATACCATCGCACGAGGTTGAAAAGAAATATAACATTGGCAAATGAAATTCTACTGCCGGAGATAGCAGCCCTATTATTGGAAGGTAATGCTGTTATATTGAAGGCGAAAGGGAATAGTATGCTGCCGTTCATTGTTGGCGGAGAGGATAGTGTCGAACTGAAAAAGAAAGATACAATTCGGGTTGGCGATATTGTCTTGGCTGAGGTAAATCCTCTATGCTTTGTTTTGCATCGGGTAGTGAGTGTTACCGATGACGAAGTGATATTGATGGGAGATGGAAATGTAAGTGGTAAAGAAATCTGTCGTACGAATAACGTTATGGGACATGCCATAAATATAATAAAGAAAGACAAGACGGTAGATTGTAACGCGCGAGGAACATTGTTTAGAGCTCGTGTATGGCGTATGTTGTTGCCGATTCGCCGTCCTTTATTGATAATATATCGATTGGCATTATAAACAATACTCCCGATCGTATTGTTTTTTTATATACTACCAAGAAAGACATCCCGTCAAAATATGCTACTTTTGTTCTAAGTAATAACTGCAATAAAAGATACTTTAATGGCAAAAGTTGCTGTTGTCATACTCAATTGGAATGGAAAGACCTTATTGGAGAAGTTTCTTCCTTCAGTCATACGATATTCATCATTGAACGACGCTACAGTTGTTGAAATTGTTGTTGCCGACAATTCCTCGACAGATGATTCCGTGTCTTTTGTAAAAGAAAATTATCCACAGATCAGTTGTTTGGAGTTATCTTCCAATTTTGGCTATGCCGAAGGTTACAATCAGGCTTTACAGAATGTAGATGCAGAAATATTTGTGTTGCTCAACTCCGATGTGGAGGTTACCGAGGGTTGGTTGTCTTCGATTATCGAATATATGGATTTGCATCCTGAAATAGCTGCGGCACAACCTAAAATATTGGCACAACGCAATAAGACGTATTTTGAATATGCCGGAGCTTCGGGCGGTTTCATCGATAAATATGGTTATCCATTCTGTCGCGGTCGCATCTTTGGCGAAGTAGAACAAGACGATGCACAGTATGACAATATCCGAGATGTTTTTTGGGCATCAGGGGCAGCTTTGTTTATTCGCTCAAAGGATTTTTTTGATGTTGGAGGTTTCGACGGTACGTTTTTCGCTCACATGGAAGAGATAGATATGTGTTGGCGGCTCAATGCGCGAGGGCGAAGGATTATTTGTTTCCCTCAGTCGG
>CALNCC010000179.1 GCA_937875275.1 uncultured Dysgonomonas sp.
AAAACTTGTACCCACATACGACCTTGATGGCGACGGCAAGCTATCATCTGCCGAAGCGGCGAAAGTGGAGCGATTGGATGTATCGGACAAAACTAAAGACGAGAGAAACAAGATTAGATCCTTAAGTGGAATTGAATATTTCACGGGGGTTACTCACTTAAATTGCGAATACAACGAAATAAGATCTCTTGACCTTTCTAAGAATGTAAAGCTCAGCACGTTGCTTTGCTCCTGCAACAATCTGAGAAAGATAAACTTAAAAAACAATATACAATTAGATTCCTTGTCTTGTTCTAACAATAGTATTGAAGAGTTAGACTTGTCAAAAAACAAAGAATTATTAATCTTGAGCTGTATGAACAACAAGGAGCTAAAGTCTCTGAATACATCAAAGAACAAAAAACTAACCGCCTTGGATTTTATGGGTTGCCCAAATATAGAAAAGATGAATCTTTCAAAGAACATCTTACTCGAAGAATTATATTGTGGAGCCATTAATGCAATAAAATTAGATTTCTCTAAAAACAAAAACCTTAAAGTTTTGTATTGTGGGAGCAAGACTTTGAAAAAAATAGATCTTTCAAAGAATCTAAATTTAGAAGTGCTACATTGCACATTTACTTCGATTGAAGAACTTGACCTATCAAACAACACAAAGCTAAACACCCTTAGAATTGATAGAAATTCCAATTTAAAAAATGTGGATTTGTCTAAAAATACAAACTTAGAGTCGCTAAGCTGTGAAGAAATTTCAATCGAAAAATTAGATCTATCGAACAACTCAAAGTTAGAGTACCTAAGCTGTGGATCTAACAAATTAGAGATATTGAATATTTCTAAAAATGTGAACCTAAAAGACATCAGCTGTTATAGAAATCTATTAACAAACGTGGATGTATCAAACAATCCTCTATTGAAAAGTTTAAGATGCCATTCCAATAATATAAAGAATTTGGATTTATCTAATAATCCGAATTTAGAAAAATTAGATTGCGCTGACAATCTATTGACAGACTTGGATGTATCGAACAATAGGGCATTGAAATCGCTTAACTGCTCTGGAAACAGGATGACAAAAGTAGACCTATCACACAACACAGAGCTTGATTATCTATCATGTGGAGATTCGAAACTTGTTGAAATAGATATCTCAAACAACACTAAATTGAAATATATCCTTCTTCTGAGAAACCCCAATCTGAAAACCGTGTGGGTGTGGGAAGGATTCGACACGAATGATCTCCAAAAATCCGGTTCTATTTATTACTCCGCCTCTATTTCTTACAACGATGAGGATAAAAACATCACATTCAAAGTAAAGAAATGATTATGAGACGACTATTACCCTACCTCGTAGCGTTGCTGTTGCCGATGAGCGCGGCGGCGCAGGTGCAACCGACCGACAACATTCTGCCGCACATCCCCGACCAGAATTTCCGCAATGCGATCAGGCAGATCATGCCCCAATGCGATACCGATGGCGACGGCAAACTCTCAGCTGCCGAAGCGGCGAAGGTGGAGCGATTGGATGTATCGAGAAGACATGAGGGTAAATCGATGTCGATAAAAGAGCATATACTATACCAAAGAGATTGGGATAAGGCTTCGATCAAATCGTTGAAAGGCATCGAATACTTCACGGGGCTTACCGAATTAGATTGTACACTCAACCAATTAAGCGAGCTCGATTTGTCGGGCAACGAAAATCTGATCCTATTGAGCTGCAAATCGAATCAGATAAAATATCTGAATCTATCAAAGAACCCGAAATTGAAATTTGTGAACTGTTCTCACAATAAGATTGATACGTTGAACATATCTCAAAACAAATATTTGGATAGCCTAAATTGTGAAGGAAATTATATTGCCAATTTAGATTTGGCGGACAAGACAGAACTGCAATCGTTATATTGTGGAAGCAATCGTCTTACCTCTGTCGATCTGTCTCATAATAAAAAACTGTTCCATTTAGACTGCAAAGGGAGCCTTTACCTCGAATCAATAGATATCTCAAAGAATTTGAATCTGAGGCATTTTGATTGTAGCGAAAGCTCCGGTTGGGTTTTTGATATTTCTAAAAACACTTTACTCGAATATTTAGATTGCACATATTGCAGGTTAGACTCGATAGATGTATCTAACAATCCGAATCTGAACACGTTGATCTGTCGGGAGAATATGATGTCAATGATAGATGTATCAAAAAATCAGAAACTAACTAAATTAGATTGTTCCGAAAATTGGTTTGAGCAACTCGATCTATCCAACAACCTTCTACTAAGCGAATTGTATTGTGTAGGTTTACGTGTTGATTCTTTAGATTTGTCTCACAATCCGGAACTGACCGTATTGGATTGCTCCGATTCATTTCTGGACTATTTAGATGTATCGAAAAAAACCAAGCTAATAAAATTGGATTGCAGCAGATGTAGTTTTACTGACCTGGATTTATCTCATAATCCCGAACTAAGAGAATTGGATTGTTCGACGAGTGAGATTGAATCTCTTGATCTGTCCAACAACCTGAAATTAGAAAAGCTGATTTGTGATAGAAATAAATTTACAACACTCGACTTGTCCAACAATGCAGAATTGAATTACTTGACGTGTTATGATGGATCGTTAAAACATCTTGATTTATCAAAAAACCCAAAACTAACAGAGTTGAATTGTGATAGCAATAAATTAACAGAATTAAATCTCTCGGCAAATACTGAATTGAAAGAGCTGTGGTGTTCGTTCAATCAATTATCGGAGTTAGATGTATCAAACAATCTCGAATTGAAAGTTCTATACTGTAGTGGCAACAAGATAAGACAGATAGACCTTTCGATGCTTATAGAGTTGAAAGTGTTGCACTGTTCGAGAAACCGGATAGAAAACATTGATGTAGCTAACAACCTAAAATTAGAGTATTTAAGTTGCAACGTAAATCTTATAGACCACCTCGACATCTCGAACAATAAAGAGTTAGCACATCTCTATTGCGACGACAACAACCTCAAAAGCATAGACTTATCCAACAATGTGTTGCTGGAAGAGTTAGATTGTGAAGGGAATAAATTCTCGGAATTAGACATCTCCCGAAATACAGAATTGAGTTCTATCTGCATTGATAGTAGCCCCAATCTGAAAACCGTGTGGGTGTGGGAAGGTTTCGACACGAATGATCCCAAAAAATCCGCCTCTATTTCTTACAACGATGAGGATAAAAACATCACATTCAAAGTAAAGAAATGACGCCCCCCCGAAAAACGACGAAGGCCGCCTCTTGAGAATGGGGCAGCCCTCGGTATTTTCTAAACCAAAGCGTCGGCTTTTTATTTTATCTGCTTCGACATTTCCAGCATGCGGTTGATAGGGCGCAGTGCCTTGAGGCGCACTTCCTCGTCGAGCTGAATCTCGGGCAGTTCGTATTTCATGCACAGGTAGAGCTTCTCCATCGTAGACAGTTTCATAAACTTACACTCGCTGCAATTGCACGATTTGTCGTCGGTAAGGGCAGGGATCAGCGTCTTGTGCGGAGCGCGTTTGCGCATCTCGTGCAAGATACCTTCTTCGGTGGCAACGATAAACTCCTCAGCATCGTCTTCCACCACATAGTTTAAGAGGTCGGCGGTCGATCCCACATGGTCGGCAATCTGAAGAACAGGCTTTTGCGATTCGGGGTGCGCTATCAGCTTCGCCTTGGGATGGTCGAGCATCTGCTGCCCGATACGTTCCAACGAGAAAGCCATGTGCACGTAGCACGATCCGTCCCACAAAATCATGTTGCGTCCTGTTACCTGATTGATATATCGTCCCAGATTTTTGTCGGGGGCAAAGATGATCTCCTGATCTTTAGGCAAAGCGTTTATGATATGCTGGGCATTCGATGAGGTTACGATCACGTCGCTCTCGGCTTTCACGCTCGAGTCGCAATTGATATAACTCGACACCATCGCATTGGGGTGCTGTTTCCTCATCTCACGTATTCCCTCTCCCGAGCACGAGTCGGCAAGTGTGCATCCGGCAAGCAGGTCGGGCAACACAACTTTTTTGGTTGGGTTCAGTATTTTGGCGGTCTCTGCCATAAAGTGTACGCCGCAAAAGACAATCATGTCAGCATCGGTTTTCTCGGCGGCGCGTGCCAACTGCAAACTGTCGCCAAGAAAGTCGGAGACGTCCTGTATGTCGCCCGTCTGATAATAGTGGGCAAGGATGATCGCATTTTTCTCTTTGCGCATGCGGTCAATTTCGGCTACAAGGTCTGTTCCTTTCGGGATCTCAATATCGAGATAACCTTTAACAGGCAATGCTTCAAGGGCTTTTTCGAATGTCATATTTTTCTTTACTAAACTTGATTCTTTTAATATAACAATATTGAAGGCACAAAGTTACATAATTAATCGTAACGATTGTGTACTGCGCCCGTTTTTCGCCCGTCGGGTAAACGAAAACAGTCCGAACTTCTCAGCCCGGACTGTTGCTTGCATGCGTGTCGGAATGGGATTCAGACGGTTGACCAACCCGATACGTCCACCATCTTTTCTTGCGCACGATGGATGTCTGTTACAGCCACTTTCGGCTCGATGCGGATATCACGTATGGCTTTTACCAACATTTCGTTGTCAACATTTACCGTATTGTTGATGACAGGCAACTCGCCACCATCGGCAAACATGCGTCTGAAAGGCAGTTCGGGCGTTTGGCGGGCTGATGCGTAAAACGAGTGGATATCGTCTGCCGACAGCTCGCGCCGCTGCGAATTGATGTAACGGATAAGGTCTATATTTCGGTGTGTAGACTCGCGGTTGACAACATATTCGCCGCCCTCGACTTCGATGTTCGACCCCTCGATGCGCATCCCCCCTTGCGTGTGCCGCTTGCCTTGCAACAAACCACCGTCTTCGAATTTGGCTATCTGTTTTGCCATTATACCTATTTGCACCGCTCCGGCAGCAGCAACCAGAGCCGCAAGTATAGGACCTATGAAAGGGCCAAAAGCAAGAGCCTTTGTAACACCTTGAGCTACACTCACTGTCGCCTCCACCATTTGCTTAGTCATCTCAACTTTTCGAGTGATTTTGTTTATCTTTTCTTGTTGGGCTTTCTTCTTCTTTGTTTTTTTATCTAATTCCGCGGTTTTATCAGTATAATGTTTATACGAATCCAAAAGTCCTTTATTTGCATTTTTCGTAGCCTCAACTTCGGCGTTTAATATTGCTATTTTATCTTCATTGTCTTTCTTTTTTGTGTCTGTAATATCATCTTTACTATTTTCTTTTTCGAGATTCTCTTTTTCTGTTTGTTTTGCAGTTATCTCAGCAGTAATATTTTTATATTCTGTTTCAATTGCATCTTTTTTTTCTTTTATATGTGCCTTTTGCTCATCATAGTTTGCTATTTCGGCTTTGTATATACCTGACAGCGCCCCCGTGGCAGAAGAGAGATAAGAGATTGTATTATCAGCATGTTTTTTCACATCACCTATTGTCTTTTCCACTTTGGCTGCATAGCTTTCCCATTGTTTCAGCCTCAACCCATTTTCCTTATCTTGTGTTTCGGTAATTTGTTTCTCTACCTTCTTTACCTCTTCCCGATGTTTTTTTATCGTTTCTTCCTTCTTTTTTGTCAGTTCTGCTACTTTTTTCTCGTCGCCTTTTGCTGCCTCTATTTGTAGATTATAACTATTGATGACTTCGTTTTGGGTAATCAATACCGATGTTTTATATGCCTTCAGTCCGTCAACAGCTTGTTGTATATTTTGTTTTGTCGCATCAATATCTACTATCCCTTTCGCATCTTTTGCAGGCTCGAGACTTTTTTCAATCGCTTTCTTCCATTCCTTCGAGTTTTTGTGAAGATCTTCCCCCAGTTTTTGGTTGATCTCTCTTATTTTGTCGGCTTTCCATTGTTCTAAGATTACGAGATCCGCCCCCTTACCCTTTTTCTCTTTAAATTCTTCTTCTACCTTCTGCTTTGCAGCCTCACTTTGTGTGGTCAACAGTTGTTCTTTGTCTCTATATGCTTTATTTAGCACCGTGATGTTGCGTGCCTGATCTTGCATCCCGGCAATTTCTTTATCAATCTGTTTTATCCTTTCGTCCGATATATCCTTTACCAAAGTAGCAGATTCTTTGTTCATCTTATTTATTTCTGTCGATAAGATTAAAACCTTACTGAAATTAGGAAGGATATACTTCGAATCTTCCACTTT
>CALNCC010000180.1 GCA_937875275.1 uncultured Dysgonomonas sp.
ATTCCTTAATTTTCGCAACAATATTCTTATGTTATACAAAAATATGGATAACAAAGACTTTTGTCGGATATATAAAATACGCCGTTTCTTAGACTATCTCGCCGCTGTAAAATATTTTTTAGAAGGAAAGCGGAAAAATGCCAAAGCAGTTTTTGACGCACATGCCGAATTTGACCACATACGAGAACGTTACAATGTAGAACGGGATGCGAATCTCAATGAAACGACTGTAACCGAATTAAGCCAAATATATAATGGTAGTATATTGAAAAACTTTTATTTAAAAGGCTTAAAAAAATTTACAAACCTCAATCTTTAATCTAAAGATTTATTTTAGTCAGCATTTTTCTCGTATATTTGGCGTAGTCTTTATCTGAAATTGTAGAAGGAATCATGAGGCTCTCTATCTGTATATTCATTATTAGCTTTTTTTGTTTCCACTCGGAGTTGCGGGCTCAAGTGGGGGAAAAAGGGTATAAATATTCATATCTGATACAGGGACGAGATACGACGATAGTGATCGACCTGCCACCTGCATACGTGTTTGCACCAATAAAGCCGATCACGAATAGTAAAGATCGAATTGAGTTTAACAAACTGGTACGTGATATACAAAAAACCTTGCCTTATGCTAAAATGGTAGCGTCATCCATCATAGAGACTTATCGGTTTATGGAAACCTTGCCCAACGAAAAATCGAAGCAAAAGCATTTGGAAGCTGTGGAGAAAGAAATGATGAATACCTATAAGCCTCAGATGAAGAAAATGACTAAAAGTCAAGGTAAGATGTTGATAAAACTGATCGACAGAGAGTGTAATACGTCATCTTACACCATCGTGAAAGCCCTGATGGGTAGCTTCAAAGCTACGATGTACAATACATTTGCAGGCATGTTTGGCAATAGTCTGAAAACGAAATATGACCCGAACGGAAAAGATAAAGAGATAGAAAAGATAGTAACAATAATGGAGCACGGTAATTTTGATTACTACTATACTTTAACATATTCGTTTTGAGTCTGTTTATTTGATATAACCCACAGTCCCCCAAAAGTAAGCATTCCGTTAAGCAACAGAATTTCATACCCCACATTATATCCAATTTCCTGTCTCAATATAGCTTCTAAGGCATAGCACATAAGAGGAGCGGCAATACATATTATCGGCGAGAGCCTATCTTTGATGCTCCGTTTGGTAAATAGTCCGAATGAGAATAGCCCAAGCAATGGTCCGTAGGTATATGATGCGGCCTTGTATATCGTGTCCAATATATTAGCCTGTTTTATATTATCCAACAAGAATATGAATAACAGAAACGAGACACATACGGCGATATGTACAATATGTCTTATCCGTTGTGCCGATTGCTTATCCCTTTTCTCTATGTTCAATAGGTCGACGCAGACGGTCGTAGTCAGTGATGTCAGTGCCGAGTCTGCATTTGAGAAAGACGCGGCTATTATCCCAATTGTAAAGCATATAAGTACCGGTAAACCTAAATATTCGGTGGCGAGCATAGGTAATATCTCATCCGAATTTGAGGGTAGGGCAATCCCGTTCTTGTTGATGAATAGAAGTAGTAATATTCCCATCGAGAGCATAATGAAATTTAGCGGAGTGAATGCTATCCCATAGCTTACCATATTCTTTTGGGCATCTTTCAGATTTCGGCAAGTCAGGTTTTTCTGCATCATATCCTGATCTAAGCCTGTCATAACTATAACGATAAGCATTCCGCTGAAAAACTGCTTAAAGAAATTCTGTTTAGATATCCAATCATCGAAAACAAAAATACGGGAATGCTCACTCGCTGCAATTGCGTTTATTGTGTCCGAGAAGTCATACCCCAACCCTGATGCTACACGATATATGATCATCACTGCTGCCACAACGACGCACAAGGTTTGTAGGGCATCGGTCCATAAAATGGCTTTGATTCCGCTGCGAAATGTATATAACCAAATGAGAAGGAGGATAATAGATACGGTTGCGTAGAAAGGAATATTCCATTGGTCAAATACCAATGTCTGCAAAATCATCACTACCAGATACAATTTGGACGCCGAACCCACTATTCGTGAAAGGATGAAAAATGAAGCTCCTGTTTTGTACGAATATTTACCGAAACGGTGATCGAGATAACTGTATATAGTTATTATCTTCAGCTTGTAGTATAGGGGAAGCAATACGTAGGCGACAATAATGTATCCGGGAATAAAGCCCAGCACCATCTGCATATACGTCATGTCTAACGCGGCCACCATGCCGGGTACTGAGACGAATGTAACGCCCGAGATAGAAGCGCCTATCATCCCAATGGCGACTATATACCACGGCGATTCTCTGTTGCCAAGAAAGAATGCATCATTATTCGTGTGTTTCTTGCCCACAAAATGTGAGATTGCTAACAATATAATGAAATAAATAACGATAATTACTAAGACGGATATACCTGTCATTTCACATTCTTTTTAGGGCGGTAAAGTTAATATAAAAAGACTAACAGGTGAATGTAAATCCAAAAAACTGACAAATTGTCCGGCTATAGTGTTAAAATAGCAATAATGAAACTTTTTGGGGTTAAAAGTGTTAAAAAGTAAAGGGTAGAGTTTTTATTTGAACGTTTTTTGTTATTAAATTTGAGTGGTAAACAATGTCAAAAACAATATAACTAAATAAAGAAAGTAATTATGAAAAGAACTCTTAAAACAATTCTGGTTTGTGCTTTGGTAGCAGTGGTCAGTGCGGCAGCTACATATGGTACATATAATTATTGCCTGGAGCAAAGCGGAGGCGGCTTGTATTCGGGCGTTTCCGATTATGCCAAAAAGTTTGATCAAAAGAATTTTCATCTTGCAAGCCTGACTGATGCCGGATATCCAGACTTTACGAAAGTGGCGGCACATGCCGTAAATGCAGTTGTGCAGGTAACATCTACCGTAACGGTTTCGACAAGGCCTCAAGTGCCGATGGATCTTTTCGATTTCTTCGATTTCGGATATGGCAATAGAGGAAACTCTGCACCTCAAGAGAGAACGCAACAGGGATTAGGATCGGGCGTAATAATATCGGCTGATGGCTATATTATTACCAATAATCATGTTATAGACAAGGCAAATAAGATAGAAATCTTGTTGAATAACGGAGAGAAATATACAGCTAAGCTTATCGGTGCCGATTCGAATACAGATATTGCATTGCTGAAAGTTGAAGCCGAGAATTTGGAATACTTGTCGTTTGGAAATTCAGATGACCTCAAAGTCGGAGAATGGGTGCTGGCTATCGGTAATCCGATGGGATTGACATCTACCGTAACAGCAGGTATAGTGAGTGCCAAAGGGCGTGGCGGAATATCTCGTGGAAACAAAAAGGCTATGATGGAGTCATTTATTCAGACCGATGCTGCCATCAACTCCGGAAACAGCGGGGGAGCTCTTGTAAACGTAGATGGACAATTGATCGGAATCAATACTGCTATATATTCCCGTACCGGGGATTTTGCGGGATATGGTTTCGCCGTACCCATCACTATCGCCGCCAAAATTGTTGCCGACCTGAAAGAATTTGGGGCTGTGCAAAGAGCCTTGCTCGGCGTGTCTATATTCAATTTGTCGGCAGCAAAAGGACTGACTCAGGAAACGATAGAACAGATTAAAGCTGATGATCCGGAATTTGACTTGGATGCTGCTAAAATAAAAGATATAAAACTGAAGGATGGTGTGCTTGTCGGAGGCTTTAGCGAACAGAGCGCAGCTAAGCAAGCCGGATTGCAGAAATATGATGTTATAACTACCATCAATGACGTAAAGGTGAAAAACAACAGTGAACTGATGCTTCAGATCAGCCAGTTCCGTCCGGGAGATAAGATCTCGGTTGTTGTAGATCGCTTCGGGTCGCAAAAGACATACGAGGTAACATTGAAAAATGATTCGGGTACAACATCTGTCGTGACGAAAGAAGACGGAGTGGCGAAGATCGGAGCGGCATTCAAAGAATTGTCAGAAGACAAGAGAAAAGAATACGGAATCAGTTACGGTGTCGAAGTTGACAAAGTGAGTACCGATGGTAAATTCTATGAAAAAGGTATCAGATCAGGTTTTATTATTCTCGAAATTAATGGACGAAATATCTTCAGTAAAAGATGTTGAAGATATTATACAACGAGTACGGGATGGAGATAAGGAGCTGATAATAAAAGGACTCAACTCGAGTGGAAACAGACGTCTGTATGCCGTAGAATTGTTTGACGAATAATTAGGAAGCCTATAGTTCTTCGAAAATTGCATTAAATAACGTTTGGGCAGGAACTTAAAGTCGTGTCCAAGCGTTATTGTATATAATAGACGAAGGTTTACATGTATATTTATAAACTAATAGGTAGTTGGTTATAATCTCGAAAAAAAGTTGTATATTCGCATTCTTTTTTAGGGGTAAATTCAGAAAGGCAAATATGAGGCAGTTAAAAATCACAAAATCAATAACAAACAGGGAAAGTGCATCCCTGGATAAATATTTGCAGGAGATAGGACGCGAAGAGCTTATCACTGTGGAGGAAGAGGTTGAATTGGCTCAAGCTATTAAAAAGGGAGATAGAGCTGCACTTGAAAAACTGACACGAGCAAATCTGAGATTTGTAGTGTCTGTTGCCAAACAATATCAAAACCAAGGGTTAAGTTTACCAGACTTAATCAATGAAGGTAATCTGGGGCTTATCAAGGCCGCTGAGAAGTTTGATGAAACTCGTGGATTTAAATTTATCAGTTATGCTGTTTGGTGGATCAGACAATCTATTCTACAAGCATTGGCAGAGCAATCACGTATTGTTCGCTTGCCGTTAAATCAGGTAGGTTCGTTAAATAAGATCAGCAAAGCTTTCTCTAAGTTTGAGCAAGAGCACGAACGCAAACCATCGGCAGAGGAGCTTGCCGACGAACTGGATATTCCGGTAGATAAGATTTCCGATTCACTAAAAGTTTCGGGACGTCATATCTCAATGGATGCTCCGTTTGTGGAGGGAGAAGATAACAGTTTGCTCGATGTTTTAGTGAATGACGATGCTCCGGTAGCCGACAGAGTGTTGATTAACGAATCGTTGCAACAAGAGATCGATCGCGCATTATCTACTTTGACAGACCGAGAAAGCGAAATTATCAAAATGTTCTTTGGCATCGGTTATCAGGAAATGACTCTTGAGGAGATTGGCGATAAGTTCCAATTGACCCGTGAGCGTGTTCGCCAGATTAAAGAAAAAGCGATTAAACGTTTGAGACAAAATTCGCGCAGCAAATTATTGAAAGGTTATTTAGGATAGTATAAAACTTAAGAAGTTCTGCTTAAGCTTCGTTTTTTTGAAATATAGAATCTTCCTTGGGGTTAAACTTAAGGGAGATTTTTTGTTTTATAGATGATTAGATCAGAATAATAATGGTTTGTATGAACAAAATATCTTTCTTTGTAATAGATTGCAATGAGATAGAGTGATGAGTAAGTGTAGATTGAGATTCTTGAATATTATATTCTCAGGATGTTTATGCCTTGGGCTGATTACTTCCTGCAAGCCCTACGATAGCGACGAAGTGAACGCTAAGTTAATGCAAGGAATATGGCTTCTGTCGAGCTGGCAAATGATGGATAAAGAAATGATAGATTCCCAAAGGAAGGACTCTACCACAATAAGTTTTTCCGGCGATCAATATACCCACTATTCTGATATGACAGGAGAAAGCTCTCCTTTTCGGTACAAGATAAATGCTTTTACCCTTGATGTTCTCGATGGAGATAGCTTAGTCTTTACACAGAATATAGTCGGTATATGGGCAGACTCTTTAGTGCTTGGCAATAAAGATAATAAGTGGATATATAAAAGACTTGAGTAGTCTTGCCCATTAATACTCTGTTTGTACAAATTTGCCGGTTTCTTCATCCAGTTCCCACGCAGTTTCGTGAGGAGCTTTGAGATAGGGAATGATTCTCGGATCATAATTTGCGATGGTGTTCACATCGAATATCCCCGAATTGCTTGGGTTGTCCATGTATTCCTGATCTTCTGTTCCCGCCGTAAAGCGCCATCCGCTATCCATACCTTCTTCGGTTGGTTCACGATACATAAATCGCACCGGCTCTCCTTCCACCGTTATCTTATCAGTGGCTAAGCATGCTCCGTATGAGGAAGATACAAGTTTCTTTATATCTTGTTCTATGTAGTCTTTCATAACAATGATCTTTTGTTGATTTTAAATTTTTATAATCTCTTTTTTCGTGCTGATGACGAGTAGGCTATCGGGAGTTACAAGTTCATATCTGCGGCGTACAATTTCATATTGCGATGTTGCATCTTCAACAGTCTTGTATGTATCCAACAGGCTACGTCCTTTGTTCAGAGAGTTGACGTTCAATACCGATTGTTCCACATCCCCCTTGTTGCCATAGTATGTAAAAAGATGCCCACCGACGTACGTGTATCCTTGCAGAATATTGAAGTCGATATATGGATTTGCTGATAATATCATGAAATTTTTGTCGTTCTCTTTTTCAAATTCGACAGTATATAACACCTTCGATTCGTCAGGAAGAGAAGAGCTGAAATCGGTAATGGCATTTAGTAATGTTGGAGTTATACTTTCTACTTTTATTTCCTCCTCTGCCTCTGCCTCTGCCTCTATTTTACTATAACGTTTTTCAAATTCGCTTTGTTGCCATTGGTAGAGGATGAACGAGCCAATAAGGAAAACTATGCTGATGATTGTTACAGAACCTTTGTTCATGGATGTATGGTTTTTGTTAAAAAGGAAATTCGATTTATTAAATAGAGAATGATAATATGTTGATTCCACAAATGTACAGCAATTTCTAAAATAATAGGATGCTTATGATCGAACTATTTCATTAATTTTGTGCTTCGAAAAAGAACAGAGTTTGTATCTATCATGTACAGTAAAGTCCGACGCATAACAAATCACCTCAGCTTTCGCAGATGGAGCCACAAGAAATGGGCCTCATTTTGCAGCCTCGGTCGGGTGGTGCATATC
>CALNCC010000181.1 GCA_937875275.1 uncultured Dysgonomonas sp.
CAAGACTTGTTGATAAAAAGATGTGCGCATGAAGAAAACTGGTATCGCAGCGAAGTTGCCTACAATTACGAAGGCGGAACCAACCTGTTCGATATGCCGCTATATGTAATCATCGACAGCCGCACGTTCTCTGCCGCCGAATATTTCGCATTCATCACTAAAGAAATGAAGCGTGGAACGATACTTGGCGAAAAGACTCCGGGTGGAGGGCATCCGATCAGTTCGACTATAATAAGAAACAAATTTCAGGTTTATGTTCCTATCTGCGAAATACGCACTAAGGACGGAAAAGACCTTGAGGGACAAGGCGTGTCGCCCGATGTGGAGCTGACTTCGGAAGACTGGATAAAAGAAGCCGCAGAATATGTGAATAAGAATCTATAATTCATACACTCTCTTACCTATATATATGCAACGGGAAGGCTACTGCCTTCCCGTTGTTGTATGTCTCTTATTCCTTCTATAAATCTTCTCCTTCTAACTGCTTATATAATTCCTTCAATTCATCGAGCGTCTTCTTGTATTTTCTGACAACAGATCTCTGTGAACGCAATATGAATATCAGAACTCCAAGCGATATAGATCCGATTAGCCATAAATTATATGAGATATTACTAAACCAAATAAAAAAATAAAAATACCCCAATCCGCACAACAAAGCTATGACACAAATAATCCCAAAGTATTTAGAACTGAAATTCAGGGATTTCTCTACCTCCTTAATCTTGAAGTCCAACCAATTTCGGATAGGCATTTCCATTTCATGCCTTCTCATCGCGGAAAAAGACTGAGCTACAGAGGTTAGGCTTATGACAAGAATTAATAAGGCTCCAAGATCTAATAATCGCATTGCAACAGTTGCGTCTCTGACAGAGATATTCACGATAAGTAAGATCGTAACTGCTACTGAGATCAGCAGAAAAATAATCGACGGATAAACGCGTCTTATAGATTTTTGTGCCGACCTTATAACCATTTCACTCAGTTGAGAATCGGAATAGGGCTTAGTGTTCTTATCTGCTCCCGATTTCCAGATATTTTTCAAATCTTTTGTTTCCATATCATTTAGTCTTTTAATAGGTTCTTTAATTGATTTTTGATGCGATGAATTTTTACTCCTACATTCGATGTCGAGATCCCCATAATCTGCGCAATATCGTCGTAGCTGTAATCTTCCATGTAGAGTAGCATAATAGAGCGGTCTATCTCGTTCAACTTTTGCAGTGCACTTAGCAAATCCTGATAATTGATTTCATGTTCGATATTGTTGTCTGTTTCCGCGTGTTCTGTTTCGTAAATCGTATCGAAAAACACCAGCCGGCTGTCTTTCCTGATAGTAGAAATGGATGTGTTGATGGCGACGGCATATATCCACGAGGCTATTCGGTCTTTGTCTTTCAACGAAGGGTATGACCTCCACAGTTGATATACGACCTCCTGAAAATTGTCTTGTCTGTCGTTCTCCGACCTGAAATAAATCAGATTGACCTTGTGTATTATTCCTTGGTAATCTGAAATAATTTTGAGAAACTCTTTCTGGGTAGATTTCATGTTATTCTTGTTTTTCTTTTGCTTAATAGTCGGAGCAAAATCAAATTTATTACAAAACATGAGAAAATAAAATTGAACCGGCGCAAAGAAAAGAGATTCTAAGGGAAGATATTTTTCTCGTTACACGAAAAATATTTAACTTCGGGGCTACTATAAAATATCTGATACACATGAAAGTATTATTATTACAAACTGATATAAAATGGGAAGATCCCATACATAATAGAGACTGCGCACAGAAGATGATAGACGATGCCCAAGAGGCCGATCTGATCGTCTTGCCCGAGATGTTTACTACCGGCTTCTGCATGTCGCCTGCCCCCATTGCCGAAGCGGCGAACGCCGACACATTGGCGTGGATGCGTGCCATAGCCCAAGAGAAAAACGCCGCCATTGCCGGCAGCGTGGCTACCGAAGAAAACGGCAACTATTACAACCGCCTCTATTTCGTTAAGCCCGACGGGTCATACATGACTTACGACAAGCATCATCTGTTTACTTTCGCCGGCGAACAGAAAGAATATACTGCCGGTGAGGATCGTGTCGTTGTTGAACACAACGGATTCAGAATCTTGCTGCAAATATGCTACGACTTGCGCTTCCCCGTGTTTGCCCGCAACAGCGGCGATTATGATGCGATTATCTATGTCGCCAATTGGCCTATACCACGCATCGAGGTGTGGAACACACTGCTCAAAGCTCGTGCCATAGAGAATGTGTGCTATGTGATCGGGGTCAATCGTGTGGGCAAAGACCCGTATTGCGATTATAATGGCGGAACGGCACTTATCGACTATTTGGGTAAGCCTGTTGTTGCTGCCGAGTGGGACAAGGAAGATGCCGTATCGGGCACAATGAATAAAGAAAACTTAATCAACTTCAGAGAGAAATTTCCTGCTTTGCAGGATGCTGATCAATTTAGAATTATCAAATAAATGAAAGAGAAAATACTGGTTCTTGGCGACCAAGCCATTGCGTTGGGTGCCATGCATGCCGGGATAAACGGTGTATATGCCTATCCCGGAACACCATCGACCGAAATAACGGAGTACATACAAGAATCGCCATTTGCCGACGAGCGTAAGATTCACAGCCAATGGTGCACCAACGAGAAAACGGCTATGGAAGCCGCTTTGGGTATGTCGTATATAGGCAAACGCTCACTGGTGTGTATGAAGCATGTGGGGCTGAATGTTGCTGCCGATGCTTTTGTAAACTCGTCGATGACGGGAACAAATGGAGGCTTGGTTGTCCTTGTAGCGGATGATCCGTCGATGCACTCATCGCAAAACGAGCAGGACTCGCGCTACTACGGTAAATTTGCATTCGTGCCTATCTTCGAACCATCGTCGCAACAAGAAGCGTACGACATGATACGCTATGCCTTCGAGGTATCGGAACAATACGAATTGCCTGTCTTGATGCGTATAACTACACGCATGGCACATTCGCGTGCGGTGGTGGAAGTGTTGCCGGCAAGAGAGCAAAATCCGATGAAGTTTCCCGAAGATCGCTCTCGTTGGGTGCTTCTTCCCGTAAATGCTCGTCGGAGATATAACGAACTGTTGGCTGCTCAGCCTGCGTTGGAAGATTTGTCTGCTCAATCACAATTCAATAGTTATAAAAAAGGAAGCAAGCAAGGTGTTATCACTTGCGGAATAGGATACAACTACCTGATGGAAAATTTCCCGCAGGGATGCGACCGCACTGTGTTGAAAATATCTCAATATCCATTGCCAAAAGCCACGATAAAAGAGTTGGTAGAGCACTGCGACGAAGTGTTGGTGTTGGAAGACGGACAACCCTTTGTTGAGGAACAATTGCGTGGATTGCTCGACGCATCGGGGAAAATAAAAGGTCGTCTTTCGGGCGAATTGCCTCGTGTGGGCGAACTCACGCCCGACAATGTGCGCAAAGCTCTCGGCTTTGGCGAAGAGGCGGCAAATGCACCAAGCCAAAACACTGTTCCACGTCCGCCGGCATTGTGTACCGGCTGTGGACACCGTGATGTGTATGACGCGCTTAATCAGGTGGTGAAAGAATATGCCGACGCAAAAGTGTTTAGCGATATCGGTTGCTATACATTGGGGGCGTTGCCACCTTTCCGCGCTATCGACTCGTGCGTAGACATGGGTGCATCTATCACAATGGCAAAAGGGGCTGCCGACGGAGGGTTGTTCCCGTCCGTAGCTGTTATCGGAGACTCTACGTTCACGCACTCGGGCATTACGGGATTGTTAGACGCCGTAAATTCGAAAGCGAATGTAACGGTCATCATTTCCGACAACCTTACCACGGGGATGACGGGCGGTCAAGATTCGGCAGGGACAGACAAACTCGAAGACATCTGTTACGGTGTCGGTGTCGAGCGCGAGCATGTGCGTGTCGTTATTCCGCTACCGAAAAACATAGAGGAGATAAAGGCAGTAATCAAAGAAGAACTCGAATACAACGGCGTGTCGGTAATTATTCCTCGTCGCGAGTGTATCCAGATTTTGAAGAAAATAAAGAAAAAGGAGAAGAAATAAGATGAAATTAGATATCGTACTTTCAGGAGTTGGCGGACAGGGCATATTGTCTATTGCGGCCATCGTAGGAGAAGCCTGTCTGCGTCAGGGTTTGTATATAAAACAAGCCGAAGTACATGGCATGAGCCAACGGGGAGGAGACGTGCAGTCTAACCTGCGCATATCGTCCGAGCAGATATACTCTGACCTCATAGCCAAAGGAACGGCAGATGCTATCATCTCGCTCGAACCGATGGAGGCTTTGCGCTACATTCCTTATCTGTCACCGAAAGGGTGGATTGTAACAAGCTCTACTCCGTTTGTAAATATTTCCAACTATCCCGAGATGGAAGCCGTCTTGGGCGAATTGCAATCTTTGCCAAATGTCATCCTGCTCGATGTTGATTTCATTGCACGAGAAGCAGGGTCGGGGCGCGCAACCAACATGGTGCTTCTGGGTGCAGCATCGGTCATATTGGGTATCGAAGAAGATAAGCTGGAAGAAGCTATCAAACAAGTCTTTGGTCGCAAGGGCGAGAGAATAGTGGAAATGAATGTGAAGGCTTTCCGTGCCGGACGTGATGCGGGAAAAGAACAAATAAAGATTTAAGCAGGATGCAAAATAGAGTATTTACTCAGGAGCTTGTTAGCCAAGTGGTTGACGAATTGAATATAACTAATCTCGAAAATGCCACAATCGGCGAAGTGCTTTTGTTGGCTTCTCGTTTAGAGCAGATTACGGGAACGCCTTTCATCCGCATGGATCAGGGTGTGCCGGGATTGCCGCCGTGCAGTGTAGGCATCGAAGCCGAGAAAGAAGCGTTGGACAACGGTGTGGCGTCGATGTATCCGGCAGCCGGAGGAATTGATGTGCTGAAAGAAGAAGCCGCACGTTTCGTAAAGGCTTTTATGGATGTTGACATCATGCCCCAATCGTGCATCCCGACAGCAGGGTCGGTGGCAGGCTCGTTTGGTTCGTTTATAGCATGCAGTCAGCGCGATGCGAAAAAAGACACCGTGCTTTTTGTCGATCCGGGTTTCCCTATTCAGAAGTCGCAACTGAAAGTGTTGGGCGTAAAATATAAAGAATTTGATGTCTATCAATTTCGTGGCGAGCCACTGAGAGCGAAGTTAGAGGAATTTCTTGCTGAGGGAAATATCTCGACAATCGTATATTCCAATCCCAACAATCCTTCATGGATTTGTTTCACAGAAAGGGAATTGCAAATAATAGGGGAGTTGGCAACGAAATATGATGTTATTGTTCTTGAAGATTTGGCATATTTTGCGATGGATTTCCGCACCTATTTTGGAGAACCATTTTGTTCGCCTTATGTGCCAACGGTAGCAAAATATACAGACAACTATATATTGATGCTTTCGTCGTCTAAGATATTCAGTTATGCAGGGCAGCGTGCAGCAGTGGTTTGCATATCAGACAAACTTTTTGCACGGCAGTTCGATGCTTTGGCAGAACGTTATTCAGGTGCAGGCATCTTCGGCTCTACGTTTGTGGCATCAATACAATATATGATTACATCGGGAATCACGCACACCACTCAGTATGGTTTTGCTGCAATGCTTAAAGCTGCATCGGATGGAGAACTAAATTTTGTTGAAGATACGAGAGAATATGCACGACGTGCCCATCGGATGAAAGAATCGTTTAATAAATACGGTTTCCATGTGGTGTACGACAAGGATATAGACAAAGATATTTCGGACGGATTTTTCTTTACCATCGGATATCGTGATATGACCTGTGCCGAATTGATGCGCGAATTGCTATACTATGGCATCAGCTCCATATCGTTGTCAACAACAGGAAGCGATCAGCAAGGGATAAGAGCTTGTTGCTCGCGGATGAGTGCTGATCTGTACGACGTGCTCGATGCCAGATTGCACGCTTTTGCGAAGGATCATTAAAGCCGGATATAATTTGTTATTATTCGACCTCAGCCGTTTCATCCTTTATAAACGATCATAGCATCATGAAACATTTGTTTTTTATTATCTCCTTCTTCTGTTGTGCCCTTTCGGTTCAGGCTGCGTCTGTTAGTCCGGCAGAGCTGCAATGCGAGTACCTCAGCAACCCATTGGGGATAGATGCAACGAACCCTCGTCTGAGTTGGAAACTGGAGGCAGTGGATGTAACGGCAAACGGGCAGAAGCAAACAGCCTATAATATACTTGTAGCCAGTGATCTCCGTCTGTTGCAACAAGGCAAAGGCGATATCTGGGACTCGGGGAAAGTGCTTTCCGCCGAATCAGTGAATATACGCTATGCGGGCAGCCCTTTAGCATCCGGCAAGCAATATTTTTGGCAAGTTCGCGTAGCGGACGAGTCCGGCAAATGGTCTGATTGGAGTAGTGCATGCTCGTGGAGTATGGGACTGCTGCACCAAGGCGAATGGAAAGCAAAATGGATAGGAAGCCCCGAAGGTGTGGGTAAACGACTCCTTGCCCAACCGGCAGACAATACGATGAGCGACCCGTGGTTCAGAAAAACATTCGACCTATTGCAACAACCCGACAGAGCCGTGATGTATGTCGCCTCGGTAGGTTATCATGAACTGTACGTGAATGGCAGAAAAATAGGAGACGATGTGCTGGCTCCGTCTGTCGCCGACCACAGCAAACGAGCGAGATACGTAACCTACGACATCACACAATATCTAAATAAAGGAGAGAATGCAATTTCACTGTGGTTGGGAGTCTCTTGGTCTATATATCCATCCTACCAAACCGACGATAAACCTGCCGCTCCTATTGTGCTGGGGCAAGCCGATATTGATTTGCTTGACGGGCAGAATGTTCGGGTTGTAACCGATGATACTTGGAAAACGCACAATAGCCCCAGTATGCTGACCGGCTATTGGGATGCCCACCATTTCGGAGGAGAGTTTTATGATGCTAACTTAGAGATGCCGGGATGGAATGAAGCCAATTTTGACGACTCTGCTTGGATGCAAGCTGTTGTATTCAATCCCAATCTGATTGTCTCTGCCGAAATGAGCGAGGGAAACAAACTATTTAAAGAAATTACCCCCTTAGCGATAGATGAGGTAGAGCCGGGTGTTTATCGTGTAAATATGGGTGCGAATTATACCGGTTGGTTTCAGCTAAATCTATCAGGTGAGCCCGGCGATGAGATTAAGTTCGACTTTTCGGAATCGGAAGGCAGTGCCAATAGCTTTGGCATTCGGAGTACCTATAAAATAGGTGCAACAGGGAAAGGTGTTTTCTGCAATCGATTCAATTACATGACCGCGAAGTGGGTACGCATTTCGGGATTGAAGAACAAGCCGACCATGTCTGATATAAAAGCTTGGATGATTCGTCCCGATTATAAGCGAACCGGATACTTCGAGTGCGATCAACCAAATATGAACGAGGTGTATAAAACGACCTTGTGGACATACGAAAACTTGAGTTTGGGTAACTATATCGTAGATTGCCCTCATCGCGAACGTCGCGGATACGGAGGCGATGCTTTGGCAACCACTCGGGTGGCATTGGGCAATTATCAGATGGGAGCCTTCTACTCGAAGTGGATGGAAGATTGGCGCGACGTGCAGTTGCCTGATGGCGATGTTCCTCACACTGCTCCAACCTATCAAGGGGGAGGTGGCCCTTCGTGGAGTGGCTATTGTGTCGTTCTCCCTTGGGAAATGTACAAGCAATATGGCGATGCGAAGATAATAGCAGAAAGTTTCCCGACCATCGAGCGGTGGTTAGCGTTTATGGAAACAAAATCGGAGAATAACATGCTGGTTCGCTGGGGAAGCAAATGGGATTTTCTCGGCGATTGGCTTTGGCCTAATGCGTGGGACGAACGTTCGCGCATGGAAAAACAAGGGCTTGCGTTGGGCGACACGCAGGAAACCTTATTCTTCAACAACTGTGTGTGGGTGCATAATTTAGACCTTGCTGCCCGCATGGCAGATATATTGGGGAACGATAAAGGTGAATTTTATCGCCATCGCGCCGAAGAAATCAGGCAGGCAGTGCACAACAAGTTTTTCAACCCTGAGGATAATAGTTACGTAAACGGATACCAAGCCTATTTAGCCACAGCCTTAGCGGCAAATATACCACCCTCAACGCTCCGCGAGAAGGTGTGGAAACGATTGGAAGATGAAATAAGGGTAAAGCGTGATGGGCATTTTTGGGGTGGAATTACAGCCGGATCGTACTTGTTCCATTTATTGTTGGATGAACAGCGGCACGATCTCATCTATCAGATGGTCAGCAAAGAAGACTATCCGGGATGGATAAATATGATAAGCAAAGGACCGGGAACTTTTTTTGAAGACTGGCGATGTAACGGATCGGCACTACATAGTTCTTATCTTTATGTCGGCAGTTGGTTTGTCGAAGGATTGGGTGGGATTCGTCAACCGCAGGCAGGATTCAAGCACTTTGTTGTTGCGCCATGGATATCTAAAGACGGACCTAAGGAAGTGAAGAGTCACTACGATTCGATGTATGGGCGTATAGTCTCCAATTGGAAATTGACAGGAAACACTATCGAGATTAAGGTTGTTGTTCCGCCCAATACTACGGCAACATTGCAGGTTGCCAACACTGTGAAGGAACTGGATGCCGGCACTTATGTGTTTGAATTGCCATATGAATAGGAATGTATTTAAAACTGAATATAATTTTGCTATGAGAAAGGCTTTGTTATTAATCGTTACTCTATTATGTACATATAGTGTGTCTTCACAAAAATATGTGCATGTCGTAGAATGCGACAGCATACCCGAAGGGGGGCAAACTATATTTGCATTGTCAGCGGATAGAATTTTACCTCAGATAACGCCTTCTTCAAATTTGGAGGGAGAATTGGAACTTTCCATCAAAAAAGATGAGAAAGAGATAAATGAGGATAAATATTATATTTATGTTTCGAGTTTCAACGATACTATTCAGGTCATAAAAGAACTATTGAACTTGGAGGGAGACAATCGAATGCTGTGCATCCCGGTTACCTCTCACAGTTCGACCCCGTCAACGTCTAATTTTCTTGATGAACGGGAATCGGTGTCGGTGCAAGTGTATGCCCTTTACATGATTTGGGGATTGTTTTTCGATTATGAATACAATGCCGCCTATCCTGTGTTGATGGAACATCCTTTGCGTGGAAAACAAGCAACTTTAGCTGCCGTTTCGGGAAAGTCGGTCGAAGAAAAAGCATTTGCCTTGTATCGCAAATGGCTCAAAAACGGAAAGGGAAAAACGGAGCGATTGAGAAAAAACGATCCATTGGAAGGGAGTAACGTGAAATGGAAGCATTAAAATATAGCGAATGGGATTAAGAAAAAAATACAAAAAAATGATACGCTCGATTATACCCGACGATTATTATCTGCTGGTAAAAGGCTTTTGTCCGGTATGCAACTCCGAATCACGTTTTTTCTCCAACAACAGTTGGTTGCGAGAAAGTTTGCATTGCGACAATTGTCGTTCCATATCTCGCGAAAGGGCTTTGATGTTAGAAATAGAGAAGCATGTGCCCCAATGGCGGGGTTTGCGGATACACGAATCCTCGCCCAATGGCGGAGCACTGAGTACAAAATTGAAAAATGAGTGCTGTAATTATACCGCTTCGCAATATTATCCTTCTCATGTATTCGGAGATATGGTAGGCGAGTTTCGCAATGAGGATCTTGAAAGACAGAGCTTTGCCGATGGGACGTTCGATCTGGTAATAACGCAAGATGTGCTCGAACATGTGTATGATCCCCAATCGGCTTTCAAAGAAATATGTCGCACGTTGGCTGACGGAGGAATGCACATCTTCACGGTACCAATAGAAAACAAGCATGCCGAGACACAGGTGTGGGCTGAAAAGGGAGATGATGGCAGCCCCATTTTTCTGTTTTATCCCGAATATCATGGCAACCCGATTGACGAAAACGGCTCTCCTGTAACCATGCATTGGGGATACGATATTGTCAATTTCATTCAGGCTGCAACAAATATGGACACCACTGTCATAACTGCACGAAATGCCCGTTGTGGTATCGAAGGCGATGTGGAAGTCTTTGTCAGTATAAAAAAAGAAGTATAACAATCAACTAAACAAAATAACCATATAACTAAATTAATCTTATGATTTGGAACAAAGCAAAAGAGTGCATGAGCCAAGAAGACAAACGCCGACTGCAAGGAGAACGTCTGCGCAAATTGGTGGAAAAAGTATATCATAGCACTCCTTTTTATCGACAGAAAATGCAGGAAATGGATATCACACCCGACGACATAAAGACGGTGGACGATATCGTGAAACTGCCTTTTACCACGAAACAAGACCTGAGAGACAACTATCCCTACGGACTGTTTGCCGTGCCCATGTCGCAGATTGTACGCCTCCATGCATCGTCGGGAACGACAGGCAAACCAACCGTTGTGGGCTATACACGCCGCGACTTGTCGGTATGGTCTGAAATGACTGCCCGATGCCTCAGTGCATTCGGAACGGATGATAACGATATATTCTCGGTAGGATATGGCTACGGCTTATTCACAGGAGGGTTGGGGTTACACTACGGCGTTGAACATCTGGGGGCTACGGTTATCCCAATGTCTACCGGAAACACGGATAAGCATATCCAACTGTCTCACGACTTCGGAGCAACGGCACTTGCCTGCACCCCGTCTTATGCCTTGTATCTCGCCGAAGCGATGGCTAAAACAGGCATTCCCCGCAGTGAGTTTAAATTGCGTACAGCGATATTGGGCGCAGAGCCTTGGACTGAAAATATGCGGAAGGAAATAGAGGCGAAATTGGGTGTAGACGCTTATAACATATACGGACTGAGCGAGATAATGGGTCCCGGCGTGTCGCACGAATGTGAATACAAAGACGGTTCGCATATTATAGACGACCACTTCTTGCCCGAAATCATTTCTCCCGATACGCTCACGCAGATGCCGTATGGCGAACAGGGCGAGCTGGTGTTCACAACATTGACCAAAGAAGGGTTGCCGCTGTTGCGTTATCGCACCAAGGACTTGTGTACGCTGAACCCCGAAACATGCAAATGCGGACGTACCAGTGTGCGCATGAGCCGCATCGTAGGACGTAGCGACGACATGCTCATCATTCGTGGTGTAAACGTGTTCCCGTCGCAGATAGAGAGCGTGATTCTCGATCTCGAAGAATTTGAACCGCACTATATGCTTGTCGTGGATAGGGTAAACAACCTCGACATACTCGAAGTACAGGTTGAGGTGCGTGACGGATTCTATTCAGATGAGATCACTCAGATGTTAGCTCTGAAAAAGAAAATCGCACACCGCCTGCAAAGTGTCTTGGGCATCAGTGCCGACATTAAGCTTGTCGAGCCTTTCAGCATCAAACGCAGCGAGGGTAAGGCTCAGCGTGTAATAGACAAACGTTCGTTAAACTAAACAATCAACAGGCTATGAGAATAGAACAACTTTCAGTTTTTATAGAAAACAAAACAGGGCGCATCAATGAGGTAACCCGCATATTGGGCGAAAACAATATTAATATGACCGCTTTCAGTCTCGCCGAAAATACCGATTTCGGTATCTTGCGAATGATTGTTTCGGATGTCGATTTGGCGATAAAGGTATTGAAAGAGGCACATTTCGGGGTGAGCAAGACCGATGTCATTTGCCTCATCTGCCCCAACAAACCGGGAGCAATGGCTTTGGTATTGGATTATCTTGCCAAAGAAAATGTCTTTATCGAATATATGTATGCTTTCTCGCAGGGAGGCGAGGCAAATGTAGTTATTCGACCGACAGATATCGACCTTTGCATAGATATCCTTTCCCGTTGCAAATGCGGATTGCTGAGCAGGGGCGACATTAAGCAGCATTGATAATCAACATTGCTTTTTTTATAGATTGTTAGGCGAGAGGTGGGCTTTCGAAAAAAAAGATTAAACATTTGAATCTTTTTACAGCCTGTCTTTCGTCTAACTTTATATGTCTAAAAAAACAAACTATGAAAAATATCTTTTTAGTGCTGAGTGTATTTTTATTGGCATCGTGCACATACAAGTATAGTGTCAATTTCGATTCCACATCGGGTAGTCATACATTCAAGGCTGAGAGGTGCGACGTCTATGTCAGAGCAGCAGGCGATGAGTCCGGCAATATTATTCTCAGCTTTGCGAAAGATTCGCTCAACTTAGACAAACAAGAGGACGTTATCTTGTATGAGAATCAGAAGGTAGTCCATTTCGCAATAAAAGGAGACAGTGTTTTTTTCGCAGCCGATGCGCCGGTCGTTCTCTCGCAGAACAATTCGCATTTGGGCTTTGGGTTTAAGGCGGTCGACGATTTTCAAAATATGAGTAAGAGATCTTTTGATATAAAAATAGACTTGAAATACACCGATGATTTCTTTTGGGTTGTAAAACAAGTACACTAATATAAAATTTAACAAACTATGAAAAACCTTTTTTTTGTATTGAGTGTGTTCTTATTAGCTTCGTGCAGTCATAATGCTGTGTCGGACAGCCGTAGTCATATATTTAAGGTAAAGAAGTGTGATGTATATGTAAAGGCCTCAAGCGATGAGGCAGGAAATGTCATTTTGAGTTTTGCAAAAGACTCGACAAATATAGGCGACGAAGATTGTATTCGATATGCTAATAATGGGCAAATGTATTTCTCTGTAAAGGGCGACAGTATTATATTCCCATCCGAATTGTCAGCTCCTATATCTCAGAAAAGCACATCGTTTAGTTTTGGTATTAGACCTGCCGACGCTTTGGAACGAATGGTGTATAAAGAATCGGCTGTCAGTATAAAACTGATGAAAAAAGGCTATACTTGGGTAGTGGAACAAACTTCATAAAAATCAAACTATGAAATATTTATACATAATATTATTTATCCCATTATTAGCTTCGTGCAGCTTCAATGTCGATTGGAAGAAAACATATCCGGACGTGGGTTCAACGACGAAGATGGATAACGGAGTGTTTCTTCATGCGTTTCGGCACTCCGATGGTAAAGTCAGCATCTCTTTCTCAAGAGACTCTCTGTTGTTGGACGAGAAAAAAGACTTCGTCGAATTTGAACCAACCGAAGAAGTCGATATCATGTTCGACGGAGACAGTATCTTTTTCGCCTCGGGAGACAAAAAGCTGAAAGTGAATAAGCAAAACAATCAACACTTCAGCTTTGGACGAGTATCTTCAAAAGAATTTAATGATACGTCGAAGCCTTGTTGTTTCATCGAATGTGCGGATGGACGCATGTCGATAATCCGCCCTGCGCAATAAGAAAGCGAGAGCCGGTGCTTACAAACTTGGGTTGTCGATGATAACCAAAGCGCAACCCAAGTATTTAAACAAGTTTTTATTTGCCCTTATCGGTAAATTGGGGGAACCTCACTCTTTAAATTTAACCGAGCCTGCGCAAACATCACCCTCTTCAATACCATCGAGCCAAATTCTCAACTTTTCAGTACGTTCTTTAGTCAGGGACTCCAAAGCCATAAACCAACATGCCGGGAATACGCTTCCTTGCTCGGCTTCGTCGGGATACATAGCTTCCATGTCGGCATCACGAAATTTAATCCAACTACGTTGTGCTATTTTCAATTTATTGATAAATACCTTGTCGTCCTTATACTCCTTTAAAATTTGCTGATAAACCTGATTCAGTTCTTTATCGGCTTTGATGTAGTTTTCTTGAGCCTCGTCATTCATCTCAACTTGTGTTTGAGCAAATCCGAAGACACATATTGAACTAAAAAAAAGGAGGGTAATAATTCTTCTCATAAGTTGTTTCGTTTTTTAAGTTGTTGTTAAATATTCTATTCTATTGCGTCTGAAATCTGCAAGCGTACACACTCATTTTATCCCTTGCCTTACCACAATACGCGACCTCTCACGGCTCCACCCAGTCGCCGTTGTCTTTTATCAGTTTTATCAGTTTGCCCACAGCCTCGTCCGACGGGATGTTTTTTTCTATCACTTCTTTTTTCTTGTAGAGAGATATTTTCCCTTTCGACGCGCCTACATATCCGTAGTCGGCGTCTGCCATCTCGCCCGGCCCGTTTACTATACATCCCATGATTCCTATCTTGAGGTGCTTGAGGTGCGAGGTTGCCAGCTTGATGCGAGCAATAGTCGATTGCAGATCGAAGAGCGTGCGTCCGCATCCCGGACACGATATATATTCCGTCTTGCTTGTTCTCACTCGTGCCGCCTGAAGTATGCTGAACATGTAGGTATCTATCTTCTTAGAGGCAACAGAACCAGTGTTCGATATGGTGATGCCATCGCCGAAACCATCAAGGTAAAGCGTGCCGAAGTCTGCACCCGCCTTTATCTGCAAGTCTTCGCCTTCGTCTTCGCTGTATGTGTTCCACAGCACAACAGGCACTCGGCAGCCCATAGTCATCATCGTGTGAATGAAAGCGCGCTGTTCGCCCACATTGTTTATATGGTAGGATGCGAGCAGTACAACAACCGAATTGTCGGTCATGAGTACCGAAAGCACGTCTTCCGAAAGGTCGTTGTATGACAGTTTGAGGAATTTTAGCCCCAGATCAGTCTCATTTATTCGTGATAGCGTGGTTGCATCAAACAGCGGATAAGTATGTCTTTCGCCTTTCCACTGCGGATAGTCGATGATGAGCCGTATCGGCTGATGCACATCCTCTTTGCTGTGGCTACCGATATAGAGATAATCGGGTTTGAAAAGCGGATTGATGCCGTAGTCCCCCTGCGAACGGTCGGAGATGACAACAGGCAGATTTTCGCCACCGATATTCTCCACTGCATGCGAAGAGCGTCTCTCGATAGAAAATTGCGAATAGCCGCTAAATTCTTTTCCGTCAATCGGTTCGTGGTTCTCTCGTCTGACGATATGTTCTACCAATTTGCGGGCAACAGGTATTTCATATTCAGGGTCTTCGCTCAGCGATACGCGTATCGTGTCGCCGATGCCATCGGCAAGCAGCGAGCCTATCCCCACAGCCGATTTTATGCGCCCGTCTTCTCCGTCTCCGGCTTCGGTTACGCCCAAGTGAAGCGGAAAATTGAGCCCTTCCTTTTCCATTCGGGCAATGAGCAAACGTACACTTTTGGTCATGACAATCGTGTTCGATGCCTTCATTGATATAGCAATGTCGGTAAATCCTTCGGCGATAAATATATGCAGAAATTCCATGCACGACTCCACCATCCCGTTGGGTGTATCGCCATAGCGGCTCATAATGCGATCCGACAGCGAACCGTGATTGACACCGATGCGTATAGCAGTCTTATTTTCTTTACAGATATTGATGAGGGGAATCAGTTTCTGTCTGATTTTTTCTATCTCCTGTGCATACTCTTCGTCTGTGTAGTCGAACTCGGCAAAGGTTTTTACCCTGTCCACATAGTTGCCCGGATTCACACGCACCTTCTCTACATGCAGTGCCGCCTCTTCGGCAGCACGCGGATTGAAGTGTATGTCTGCAATCAGCGGCGTATCATATCCTTTGGCTCTCACATAGTCTTTTATCGGCTTCAAGTTCTGAGCCTCACGCACGCCTTGCGCCGTCAGCCGCACATAATCGCCTCCCGCTTCTATCACTCGAATCGCTTGCTCGGCACTGGCTTCGGTATTGTTGGTGTCGGTATTTGTCATCGACTGTATTCTGATCGGGTTTTCTCCGCCCAAAGGCGTATTGCCTATGTTTGCAACAGAAGTTTGTCGTCTTTTATAATTGAAGAAATTCATATTTGTGTGTGTATTGTATGATAATCAAAACTCTATTTATTGATAGAATACAAAGTTATATGATTATTTAAAATAGGAATATGAAATGCGTTAAATAGTTCCACAATAGCATTCTTTCCGTATATTTGCATAATAACAGGATGCGGCTCGGCAATCTTTGTATGCAAGCATCCGCAATTGCTCTCGCCTTTCACTATATTTGTTACATAAACTAAAAAAAATAGCAATATGAAATTAATACGTTTGTTGCCGATATTGTTTGTTGTGCTGTCGGTGTACAGCTGCGAACGCCACAAGGTGATTGCCGATTACAACAATGTGATACCTTTGCCGCAAGAAATGCACCCACTGCCACAGGAGGCAGACTTTAAACTCAATGGCGCCACCACAATATATTACGAGAAAGACAGTGCCGACATGGAGCGTGTTGCCGGATTCATGGCTCAATATCTGAGCGAGGCATCGGTATGGCGTCCGACAATAAAAACCGTAGAAGGGAAGGAAGATAAAGCAAACGCTATATTGCTATTTGTCGATCCGCAGGTCGGTAAATCCGAATCGTATAAAACAACCGTAACAGGCAAGAATATAACAATTACCGGTGCTGATGCGGCAGGCGTGTTCTATGGTGTGCAGATGCTGCGCAAAGCGATACCGACAGCGATAGAGAGCGGAGACATACTCGTTTTTCCGGCAATGGAGATAAACGATTTTCCTCGTTTCGGGTACAGAGGGATGCACCTCGATGTATCACGCCACTTCTTCGGGGTAGATGACGTGAAAACATATATCGACATTCTTGCATTGCACAATATCAACACCTTCCACTGGCATCTGACCGACGATCAGGGTTGGCGCATCGAAATAAAAAAGCATCCGAAACTGACCGAGATAGGATCGCAACGCGCGCAAACGGTGATAAAGAAAAATACAGGAAAATATGACGGCACGCCCTACGGTGGCTATTATACGCAAGAGGAAATAAAAGACGTGATCGCTTATGCCGAAGACCGTTTTATAAATGTGATTCCCGAGATAGACCTGCCGGGGCATATGTTGGCAGCACTGGCTGCTTACCCCGAATTGGGGTGCACGGGTGGTCCGTACAAGGCTGCCGAAATGTGGGGAATCTTTGACGAGGTGCTCTGTGCCGGCAACGAAGACATCTACACCTTCCTCGAAGATGTTCTGACCGAAGTTATCGACCTCTTCCCATACAAATATATACATGTGGGTGGAGATGAGTGTCCGAAAAC
>CALNCC010000182.1 GCA_937875275.1 uncultured Dysgonomonas sp.
CAATACAGATCCCAATTCTCTTATAATTTGCAATGGCTACAAAGACGAAAGCTATATCGAGCTGGCACTTTTGGCTCAGAAGATGGGTAAAAGTATTTTTATAGTCATCGAGAAACAAAACGAGTTAGTGCTCGTTACCAAAATAGCCAAACGCCTGAAGATGGTTCCTAATATAGGTATTCGCATCAAGCTTGCCAGTTCGGGAAGCGGCAAATGGGAAGAATCGGGCGGAGATGGAAGCAAGTTCGGATTAAATTCGAGCGAGTTGCTCGAAGCATTAGATTATTTGGCAAAAAACAATATGAGCGATGCTCTTCGCCTCATACACTTCCATATAGGCAGTCAGGTAACTAAGATCAGACGAATAAAAACCGCATTGCGCGAGGCAGCTCAGTTCTATGTGCAGATACACCGCATGGGCTTCAATGTCGAATTTGTAGATATAGGCGGCGGGCTTGGCGTAGACTACGACGGCACCCGTTCGTCGTATAGCGAGAGCAGTGTAAACTACTCGATACAAGAATACGTGAACGATTCCATAGCCACAATGGTGGATGCTGCTGACAAGAACGACTTGCCTCATCCTAATATTATAACCGAATCGGGACGTTCGTTGACGGCTCATCACTCTGTACTTGTGTTCGAGGTATTAGAAACGGCCTCGATGCCTGAGTGGAACGAGAAAGACGAGATAACGGAAGACGCGCACGAATTGTTGAAAGAATTGTACCAGATATGGGACGACCTTTCCCGAACACGCATGATGGAAGCATGGCACGATGCGCAACAGATACGCGAAGAAGCACTCGACTTATTCAGTCTCGGCATGCTTACGTTAGAAACCCGGTCGCAAATAGAGCGTTTATATTTCTCTATTGCCAGAGAGATAAATCAGATAGCCAACAAGTCGAAACATGTTGCCGAAGAATTGTCGCAACTGTCTAAGTTGTTGTCAGATAAATATTTCTGTAATTTTTCGTTGTTCCAGTCTTTGCCGGATTCGTGGGCGATAGATCAGGTATTTCCCATTATGCCGATACACAGATTGGATGAGAAACCCGACTGCAATGCGACCTTACATTGATAATTTCATCTTCTCGGGTGGTAGCCGTCCTTATTTGCCTGTTCATCCTAAAAAGAAAAATGAACCATACTATCTTGGCGTTTTTCTCGTAGGAGCATATCAGGAAATCTTGGGCGATTTGCATAATCTGTTTGGAGACACCAATGCCGTACACGTAAGCGTTTCGGAGGATGGATATAAAATAGAACAGATGATTGATGGCGAAACGGTAGCCGAAGTCTTGGATTATGCACAGTATAATGCAAAAAAACTGGTGCGTACCGTGGAAACATGGGTAACCAGTTCGGTGAAAATGGGAACTATCACAGTAGAAGAAGGCAAGGAGTTTCTGTCTAATTACCGTTCAGGATTGTACGGATACACATACTTAGAATAAGATTTAATAATATAAACACACTAAATTTTATACAATGAAAAACGTAATATTTTATTTGGTTTTGGCTATGACAGCCGTTCTCTCTTCATGCAACGTGCAAGAGGAATATACCTTCACCGAAGACGGAGGTGTAACATATAGTCTCCAATATAGTATCTCGAAAGAGATGATGGGAGGAGGCAATTTTTCAGCATCGGGCCTTCCGACAGATACACTTATCTCGCTTGGCGAACTGATGAAAGAAAATGACGGTGTTAAAGTTGATTATCCCGAGAAGGATGAAGATGTGGCTAATATATCACCTCTGCATATGGGTGTTGGTTCATCTGATGAAGAGATATCGATTACTATCAAGGGCGATTTTGCCGACTTGAATGCAATGCAGAAATCTTTAAAATCGTTTGCCCGACTATCGGAACAAAGTGCTGAAAAGAATGGGGACGGAGCCAATGAGATTGCTCAAAAAATGGTAACAAGCACCGTTACGCAAGATAATATTTTATACAGCTACGATAAAAAAGGGTTCTCGAAAAAGTGCACCAGCTCATCAGCAGATAGCGAAGAGAATTTCAAAAATCTTTTTGGAGAAATGGAAGGTGGTTTGACTGAAATGCTCTCGGCAGGAAAATATGTCGTGAAATACAACTTCCCGAAGAAGGTGAAATCGGTTGATAATGCGAATGCAATAATCTCGGAAGATGAAAAGTCTGTTGTGGTTGAATACCCTATGATGGAAGTCTTGATGTCGCCCCAGAAGATGGGTATAGCCGTGAAATTTAAGTAAATTCCAATCGGAACATTACTCGAAAAAGTGATGCTGCAATAGTTAAAAACGTACTAAACTATTGCAGCATTAATATTTTATGCTTTCTTTTACGAAACAATCGTAGATAAGAGTGTATTATGGTAGATCTAACAAAGCAAGAAGAATTGGTCATGCTTCATATATGGAAGCTGAAAGAATGTACAGTGAAGGATATACAGAACAAGTTTCCCAATCCTAAACCCCATTATACGACATTGGCGTCGGTGGTAAAGAATCTGGAGCAGAAAGATTTTGTCTATTCTAAGAAGTTTGGTAACGTCTATGTCTATTATCCAATGATAAAGACGGAAGACTATCAGAGAACGTTCCTGTCGGGAGTAGTGCAGAACCATTTCAAAAATTCGTATAAAGAACTGGTGTCTTTCTTCGCGAAGGATGAAAAGATTACTGCTGACGATCTGAAGGATATAATTGACATAATAGAAGACAAAAAGAAAGTATAAACAATTAAAGTCAATCTGATATGGAAAACGCAATTATAATATACCTGCTGAAAGTGTCAGTGTCGATAGCAGTATTCTATCTGCTCTTCAAGGCTCTTTTCCGAAAAGATACATTCTATCAGTTGAAAAGAAGCTATTTCCTTTTCGGCGTCGTGTTCTCACTTATTTTTCCATTCTACACTATGGAGCTCTCTTCTGCCGAGCTGGAGCAATTGCCCGTATTTGTCCACAACATAAGTTTGGCTGTGTCTGATTTTCCGGCAGTGGTAGAACTGGTGGACGGCAGCGCAGATGTAGAAACACATACGTTGAGTTTGTCTAATATTTCGCTCATCATACTGGCGGCAGGAATAATAGGTTTCTTTGTGCGCTTTTTGATACAATTGCTGTCATTGATGTGTCTGGCAAAAGGCAATGATGTGGAAAAGCATGGAAACTATTACTATGTAAATTTTAAAAATGAGTCGTCTCAGGCATTCTCTTTTTTTCAATGGATATTTATTCCGTCAGACAAGAAGTACGATAATGCAGATATACAGGCTGTCATTCAGCACGAAATGACACATGTTCGCCAGATGCATTCGGTAGATGTTGTCTTATTCGAATTGATGTGCATCCTATTCTGGTGGAATCCATTTATGTGGCTGATGCGCCGCGAAGTACGTGCCAATCTTGAATATCTTGCCGATAAGGGAGTGTTGGATAACGGCTACGATGCTAAGAAATATCAATATTCATTGTTGAATGTAGTATTGGAAAGAAATAACATTCGAATGGTAAATAATTTTAATTTTTCAGAACTTAAAAATCGTATTATGATGATGAACAGAAAAAAAACATCGGCACTTGTGTCGGCAAAATATTTGCTGATAGTGCCATTCGCATCCGTGTTGCTATTGGGCAATGCATTGAGCGCATCAACCAATCCGACAGAATTGTTGACAGAGATTGTTCCTACTCAGTTGTCCGAAATCGTGCCTATGATACAACCCGAGGTTGCAGATTTGCAACAAAAGAAAGATACAACGAAGAAAGTGTATGATGTGGTAGAGGGCGAGCCGTCTTATGTTGGTGGAGAAAAGGCTCGGTTGAAATTCTTAAACGAGAATCTTGCCTACCCGGCAGAGGCTAAAACGAAAAAAATAGAGGGTACGGTTACAGTCGGTTTTGTCGTTTCAGAAACGGGAGAGATTGAAAACATAAGAATTCTTAGAGGAAAAAATAAACTGTTGGACGATGAGGCGTTAAGAGTAACTAAATTGATGCCTAAATGGATACCGGGAACACAAAATGGAAAAAAGGTATCAGTAAATTATACTATGCGGATTGTCTTCAGATTGTCGAAAGAGGAAGCTAAAGAAAAGGCGAAATCAGTAGACGAGAGTGAAGGAAAGAATCTTTGATGATAAAAGTAAGGGGCGAACATGAGTTTGTCCCTTTTCTATTTCTCCTTTTGGCTGAATATTTTTAACTTTAACAACTTCAACCTATTTTACAGAAAGTGATGTATAAATTTTATTTATCAATAGCCCTCTTTTTATTGTTGCTCGTTGGCTGCAACCGCTTGCAAGATACGGTAGTTATGTCAGAGATACCCACCGATTCGATAAGTGTTCAGGCACAGGCAACAAAACCGAAATATAAAGAACCGATGCTTATTGATCCTATAGAAATATATCCGTCCTATGTTGGTGGAGAAGAAGCACGATTACAATTTTTGAAAAGAAATCTTGTTTACCCTCCAGAGGCTAAAACGAAAGAAATAGAGGGTACAATTACAGTCGGCTTTGTTGTTTCAGAAACGGGAGAGATTGAAAATATAAGAATTCTTAGAGGGAAAAATAAACTGTTGGATGATGAGGTTCTAAGGGTAACAGCTTTGATGCCTAACTGGATACCGGGAGTAATGAGTGGAAAAAAGACGTCAATGAATTATACTATGCGAATCCAATTCAAATTACCGGATCAAATCATTTTACGAAATTTCTTACGGTAACTAAGTTCCCTATTGTATAGGAGAGTATTTACGATTCTTTCTGCTTATTTTTTTCTCCTTTTGGCTGAACATTTTTAACTTTAACGGTTTCAACCTATTTTACTGAAAATGATGTATAAACTTTATTTACCAATAGTCCTTTTTTTATTGTTGCTCGTTGGCTGCAACCGCTCGCAAGACACGGTAGCTATGTCAGAGATACCCAACGATTCGATAGATACTAAGAATTACTTATACGGAATATGTATCGATTCGCTCAGTCGTGAAAACTATATCGTTAAACAAGGCGAGAGTTATTCTACTATATTCAATAGCATGGGATTCGATGCGATGAAGAGCGATAGTATAGTGCGTGGAATATCGAAAGTGTTGAACCCGACGAAACTGAGAGCCGGCACATATTACGATGTCCTATCTTCTCAAGACTCGATGGAAGTGGCGAAATATGTAATCTTTTCACAATCTCATACCGATTTTGTTGTCATCGACCTCACTGCCGACTCAGTCTGTGCCTATCCGTTTCAGAAAGAGATAAATGTGAAGCAACAATATGCGGAAGGAACAATCAATACCTCGTTGTGGAACGAAATGAAAAATCAAGGGGTCAGCACATTGCTGGCACTCGAACTTTCAGATGTTTATGCCTGGCAGATAGACTTTTTCGACATCAAGCAAGGCGATGCCTTCAAGGTTATATACAATATTCCTTATGTTGACGATTCCATCCCTTTGCATAACAATATGACAATCGAGGCCGCCGTATTTACACATCAGGGCAAGGACTTTTATGCCATACCTTTCGAACAGGATAGCATCAGCGACTTCTTCGATGATGAGGGCAACAGTCTTCGCAAGGCTTTCCTCAAAGCACCGTTAGACTATTACAGAATATCGTCTCATTTCTCCAACGCACGTTTTCATCCCGTGCTGAAACGCTATCGGGCACATCATGGTGTCGACTATGCCGCTCCGGTGGGTACGCCTGTGAAAACGATCGGAGACGGAGTTGTAATTGAAAAATCGTATCAGGCAGGAGGAGCCGGTTACTATCTCAAGATCAAGCATAATGCTACATATACCACTACCTATATGCACCTCAGTCGTTATGCGAAGGGAGTAGCTGTCGGCAGCAGAGTGAAGCAGGGTGAAGTTGTGGCGCATGTCGGTTCCACGGGTTTGTCTACGGGTCCTCATCTCGACTTCCGAGTTTTTAAGAACGGTTCCCCTATCAATCCGCTTTCGATGGAATCGCCACCATTGCACCCTATAAAACCCGAATTAAAAGATTCGTTCAATATAGAGAAAAATAGATATGTAAATCTGTTAAAAGATTTCAAAAATACGGCGTTTGTAGATTAATCTCGTCAAAAAGATTTTTTGTTGTGTATTTTCTCTTATTTTTGTGCTGATAAAATCAGAGGAACTAACCATTTAATATATTCGTGAATGAAAAAAATAAGAATAGCTGTTATCGGCTACGGTAATATAGGCAAATATGTATTGGAAGCTATCTTGGCTTCTCCCGATTTTGAGGTGGCAGGCATTGTACGTCGCGATCCGAATAATGTGCCGAAGGAATTGAGGGAATATAAGATTGTAAAATCAATCTCGGAGCTTGAAAATGTGGATGTGGCTGCGCTGTGTGCTCCTACCCGAAGCGTAGAGGCGTATGCAAAAGAATGCCTTGCCGCAGGAATCAATACAGTGGATAGCTTCGATATACACGGCGGAATTGTCGATTTGCGGAAAAGCCTGAGTGAGGTTGCTATTGCCAACAATACGGTGGCTATCATCTCGGCAGGATGGGATCCGGGTACAGACTCGATGATTCGCTCCATCTTCGAATTTATGGCTCCCAAAGGGTTGACATATACCAACTTCGGTCCGGGTATGAGTATGGGGCACAGTGTAGCGGCTAAGGCGATAGACGGTGTGGCGGCAGCTTTGTCTATGACTATTCCGTTGGGAACGAGTGTGCATCGCCGCATGGTTTATATAGAGGTGAAAGACGGTTATAAGTTTGAAGATGTTGCAGCCGCTATTAAGGCTGACGACTATTTCGCACACGACGAAACACATGTTGTTCAGGTTGATAATGTAGACAACCTGAAAGATATGGGGCATGGTGTGTATATGGTTCGAAAAGGAGTTTCGGGATCGACACAAAATCAGATTCTCGAATACAATATGAAAATAAACAACCCGGCATTGACCGCGCAAGTGTTGGTCGCATCGGCACGGGCAACGATGAAGCAACGCCCCGGAGCATATACCATGATCGAAGTGCCGATCATCGATTATATATACGGTGATCGTGATGCGTTGATCAGAAAATTAGTGTAAAATCTGTTCTTCATATACGAAAGGTTGTCTTCGCAGGCAACCTTTTTTTTTACATTACTTTCTTTTCCGATAAAATTTGTTAATTTTACGTAGGATGAATACACCGAATGTCTAACTCTAACCATATAAAACAATGAAATATCTATTTATTTTACCAGTAACACTGGCACTGTTGTTATGTACTACGCAATGCAAAACGTCTAAACCACAAGAGGAAGCCTTTATCGAAAACGTTTTGCCTATTGAGAAGGAGATTGCAGATTCTGATTTTGGAGAGATAGAGACAATACCCTCTTTTCCGGGGGGAGAGAAAGCCCGAATTAAATTTTTAAATGACAATCTAAAGTATCCTCCCGAAGCAAAGAAATGGAAGGTCGAAGGGGCACCGATTGTAGGCTTTGTTGTTGATGCAGATGGTACGTTGGTGAATATCAAAATCCGCAGGTCATCGGGAATACCTCTCCTTGATGAAGAGGTCTTGCGTGTAACCGAGAAGATGCCCAAATGGGTTCCGGCTAAAGATAAGGATGGACGGGGTATCCCGGTTCCTTTTACGATGAGAATAGGTTTTAAGATGAAGAAAGACTAAATCTTTTTACAAATAAAAACGGATGAGCTTGTGCTCATCCGTTTTCGTTATATAGTCAATGTCTTCGTACCCTTAGAAAGAGAAGTCAACCCCAGCCGCAAATACTTTGTTTGTGCGAGAGAATACATCTGCTCCGGCTAAAGATGTTCCGGCATAGCTGTCTGTCTTTTTTGTCCAGTCCGAATATGTTGTCCAGAAATATCCGACGTTGATCTGTACATTTTTTGCAACATCAACAGCACCACCAAACCCTATCGAGTAAGAGTTGAGAGAGAAACTCAGGTCAGATTGGAAATTATCTTTAACACCATAACGTGTAATTTGTCCTCCGGCACTGACAAGAAATTTGTCTGTCAGACGATATTCTACACCGGCAAGATATTCGTTCGTTCCTCCGTTTATGTGATCTTGTTTGTTGTTTGACATCTTGGCATCCGAGTCGAAGAAGCGGTGGTATCCCACGCTCACTTCCATCTGCGGCAACACCTTGTACGAAGCTCCGATAGTGAGTAGGGCTGGGATATCGTGCGGAGTATTTACTCCATCTCTGAACATACCGGTATCGTCTACTTTAGTCTTATTTTCGACATTCAGCTTTGTTTTGAGTTCATATTTCACCCCGATATTCAGTTTGTCGTAGTTGAAGTTGAATCCGAATATAGGAGATATTCCCCATCCCGATTGAGAACAATCAAGAAACACCCCGTCGGTTGATGCTTTTTGAAGCAGCATCAGAGATTGTTTCTGGCTTTCATCTGCGGCTTGGTTTATCGCTAACTGAAGTATCGGATCGGGGCTCGCCATTGTTCCGTTAAAGTCTTGCATGCCAAGATTTGTTAAGCCTGTCGATGTCATATTTGCCTTCAAATCTTTGAGGTGTCCTTCGTATCCGTTGTTTACAATATTGAGACGGAAACCGCCGTAAGCCGAGAACATGTCATTTATTTCGTATGTTCCTCCTATTTGCGCACCATAGATAAACGATGATCCGGTCATGTACTGATCTACCGAATATTTATCTGCACCGAGAGTGGCTCCCATTGTAGATAATTTTGCCCCCACAGAGTTGATAATCGCAGGCAGTTGAGACATTCCCCCTTCGAAAGACGGCAGACCGTCATTGAATGTCGCTTTACCGCCGCCGCCGGTTACTGCTATATTGCCCGATAGTACCCATTTGCCGGTTTTGTATGCTGCCTGTATGCTTGGTATGATTGGGGCAGAGGCCGTTCCTTCGAATGTTTTTGTTGCATTGCCTCCGTATCCTGCGAATAGAGGAAATGTAGAAGTTATGGTTCTGGTCTGAAAAGCACTTTGGTTAGTGAATGAAAAATGGAATCCGTCGTTAAGTTTCGACAATCCTGCCGGATTGTAGTACGCCGCCTCTATTCGTGTCGAAGCATCTAATGCAAAAAGACGGGCGAAACGAGCACTTTGGTTTGTGTTTGTTAATATACCG
>CALNCC010000183.1 GCA_937875275.1 uncultured Dysgonomonas sp.
GGTCGAGAGATAGTATTGCCGGCGAACATAATCGAGAAAATAAGCATGCCGTTTCTCTACGATAGTGGCAAAATCTTTTTTGCGATAGTAGAGGTTGCTGATTGTCTCTAAAAATTCGACAGACGAGTTGACCGGCTTGTTTATTACGGGGATTATCCGCTGCACCCGTTTGGCACGGAACAACATGAAGATAAGAAACCCGAAGAGTGCAAGCCACAATGATAACAGTAAACGATTGTCATTGAACAGTGTTCTAAATATACTCAACTCTCCCTCGCCGCCTTGTGATTGATATTCATCCCATATTACCCTCGTGTTGCGGGGGATGTACGACAAGCAGCGATAAGCATAATCGTAGGTATTGATATTTGCCTGATAATAATTGGTAAAGGCTGTGGGAACTGCATGCATATATATATTTCCTTCGCCAACAGACAAACGAACAAAGACCACATCGTTGTGCCCATCACGCCCCAAGACCTCGTACGGCAAAACGAAAGTCGAATCGAACATAAATTTCGTTTTGGTCATCAAATTTCTCATTCGATATTTTTCCGCAGGATAGTCTTTCAGTATATAGGTGGTATCTCCATCATTAGAATAGAAAGTTGTTTTAGTTTTCACGTTCAGAGTATCCAACAACAGAAACGAAAATTCCTCAGCAGAAATAAATACATCGTTACCATTGTCCGCAAAGTCGAGCAGATGTTCTAAATCTAAACGATCTAATTCGAAGGACTGATTGATAAATATATATGCCCAATGATCGGTATTCTCAATCGCGGGAATCTCATAATCTTCACTATCTTCATAATCATAGTCGGATAACCGCCAATCGTCTTCCAACCGATTGTATATCGGTTTGCGAGTAACTTCTACTTCATCGAAGATATTTTTCGCCTCACGATAAGTGATATAGGTGTCATACGGATTTGTACCCCCGTTGGTGTACGTTGGTTCCCAATTGATCTGCTTCTTGTTGCCGGCTAAAAATATCATAACCAAAAGCATAACCAAAATGACAACTACAAGTATGATTGTATTTTTATTTTTCATCCGGCAATATAGATTTAGATAGTTTTTCCAATTGCTCGGATACTGAGACAAACATGGCTTCGTCAAGTACAAATTCACCATACCACACATAGTCGAATATGAGAGTCGTACCAACAAACTGATTACGCAACTCATTGTCGGCTATCTCGTACTGATAACTGTTATTGGTCTTGTTCGGATTCCACTTTATAATATCCTTATCGGTAAGTATTTTCAGATTGCGGAGATATAGGAAACGAGTAGCAAGACGATAATCTTTATTCGATATGGCTTGAGCGATCAACTGGTCGAAATCCATTTCGTGAACATTCTCGCTATAAATCTCAATTTCGGGTGTATCTAATTTTTTCTTGCCCAACAGCGTTTTGAGTTTGACACCCGACAATTTCAAGACAACCAACACAATTAATAAAATGAGAACGATCAACATAGCCACTCCGATGCCGGAGTTGAAAGCAAGATGATCAGTGAATATGCTTCCTATTTTATTTTTTAGCCAATACAAGAATCTGTCGAGCAAAGATGGTCCATTGTTCACAATATCCTCTTCATAATTGAAGCGGCTATCGTCAATATATTTTTGTATCGCCTCTTCGTGGGGGACTCTAAAATCCACCTCTGTCGGCACATCTACAATCATTGTGTCTACTGCTACCAACGGCGCACCCTCTGTCTGCGGGTATACCGACAGGGCAAAGACATACATTATCAGTATGAGCAATATTCTGTGCAATGATGAGAGGTGCTTCACTAAAAAGGGATCGTTTTAATTGTTGTTGCCGAGATTGTCTATTTCTTCGTATGTATCTATATTCTCGTATCTGCTTCTCAAGTTGAAATACAATATTCCTAAACCGGCAAATAGTATAGGATATAAGAATATAGAACCTACATAAGAGATTGCACTTGCTACATATTGATAGATAGGAGACAAGAAAAAATCTATTTTAAACATCGATCCTAAATAAATCAGTGTTGCCGGAATGCTAAGAATATTGCTCGCAATAACGAGGCAAAGACTGATAAGCAGAGCGAATGCAAATGTAGTCCACCAATTGTTCACTACCAGTTTCCACGATTTAATGAAGCTGTCTACAATAGAAGCATCTTCTATAATATAAACATAGGCAAAAAACAGAAAGAATATTGCAAATGCAACTCCCGGTATGATGCAAAATATAGAACCTATCGCAATAATGATAACGTATATTATCTGACAAAGCATCATGGGCAGTGCAACTTTGATGGTTTTGATCCATACATCACGTATTTCTACGGCTCCCTTTTCCGAACTATTGTACAGCGCGATATACGATACCATATATGCCATAATTATGGTTGACCCCACAAAAGTGAGAATATATCCCAAAATGACAGGCAATGTATATATTTGTTTGTACAACCCAAACGGATCTGCCGGATCTAATTTGTACGAAAAAATAGCACTGAAATCGGGCTGGAGATAAGCTACGATGAGAAAGAACGGAATGAGATAGCACAGCCCTTTGCTGATATTTATATAATTCTGTTTTAGAAACTCCATTGTTACCTGAAGATTTTGTCCGAAATCACGAGTTTGAAATAACTTCACTTTCTGTTTTTCCATTGATTTTTTTATTTAAACGGTATGGATAATAAAAGAAATACCAAATGATGAATATGGCTGATAAGCCGATTACTGTGAGATTGAAATAGATAGGCATATCGGTCAGCCTTGTCCAATAACTTTCGATAAAAGCTGCTACGAGAAATACAGGTATAAGCCCGACAACTATTTTCAGCGCGTCTTTTCCTGCCATCATGAGAGATGTTATCCGCTTGTAACTGCCGGGAAACAGAATGCTGTTACCCAATATCAGCCCTGCACCTCCGGCTATCACAATTGCCGACATCTCCAATGTTCCATGCAGCCAAATCGACATTGTAGATGTGGTCAGCAATCCCCGTTCGAAAAAGAAAAATTGAAATACTCCTACCATAACTCCATTCGAGAAAAGGACATAGACCGTCCCCACCGAAAAGAATATTCCCCAGATAAATGCAAGAAACGAGACTCGTATATTATTGGTGGATATCATAAAAAACATAGGAGCCTCATCCGATGTTTTATAGACAGCCATAGGGTCGCCTCTTTCGATGTTCTCGATAGTCTGGTTTACATAAGTCGGACCCAATATCAGATTTGCAAAATCGGGATCTTGCCATTGCGAAAAAACACCTAACAGAACACCCATCATAAAGAACATAAACGAATAGAGCATGTTCTTTCTATACTTGTACATAATTACAGGAAGCTCCGTTTTCCAGAAATTGATGAAACGTCCTTTCTCTTTTTTCTTGAATTTATAGATGTCAATAAAATAACGCCCCGTCAGTCGGTTCAGATATTTTATGGTTCGCGACTTTGGATAGAAAGTGCGGGCATAGGACAAATCGTCGGTAAGTTCAATAAAGTTTTCAGCCAAAGTTTCGGCAGAGATATTTTTATCTCCTGTCTCCTCATCTATTTTCTCCCATTTATCCTTATTGTTTTTTATAAATGCCGCTTCCCTCATTCGATGGATCAGATATGTTTAGTTCATTCAGTATATGTTCTGTACAGTTCATCTAAAATTATAGAGTTACAGTATCATAAAATAATAGATTGTAACCTACTACCATATTCCTTTGTTATATCTCTATTTTGATTATATTCTTAGTTTCAGAGCAAATATAGTCATAGAGTTAAAAAGAATAAAGAAAATTGAGGAATAATAATTTTTAAAATTACTTTTGTAGTTCTCTTCAAAGAATTTGATTGATGGCAATAGAAGTACAAACCACGCAAAATGTAACAATAGACTACGAACCGGCAGGACTCGGATACAGACTTCTTGCCTATTCGCTCGATTGGATTGTGATAATAGCATGGTTATTGGGGTGGACAGGTATACTGGATGTCGCTTCTTCTATGGATTTGTTCGATTTATTAGATTCCTCCTACTCATTCGGGATGATATTGGCTTTCATCATTTTTGTCCCCGCCATTTTTTACGACCTACTATTCGAAACGCTCAACAATGGGCAAAGTATCGGCAAAATGGTGTTTCGTATCAAGGTGGTAAATATAAATGGTACAGCTCCGTCGTTCGGCGCATACCTCTTGCGATGGCTGTTTCGCTTGGTAGACTTTTTCATCACGCAGTGGATACTGGGAACTATAATGGTTGCCGTAACAAAAAACTCTCAACGATTGGGTGATATGATTGCCGGAACAACCGTCATCGACCTAAAAATGAAAAACAAGAGCAGCAACCTGCAAGTGCCCGAACTTGAATTTCACGAAGATTACAAAGTGAGTTACTACGATGTTCTCGACCGCCTTTCCGACAAAGATATTCAGACTGTATTGTCTATCATGCAAGACACATCAATGTCTAACAACGAGTTTTTCATATCACGATTGGCTGACAAGATAAAACAAGTTACCGGCTATTCGTACGATGGCTCGGACAAGGTTTTCCTCAGCAAGGTAGTGAGTGATTACAACTATTTGGCATTACAGTAAAACGATTCTCTTCATTTCTTTTTAACACCCGATTTCGACAAATATATATCCAGCCGTTAATATAAAACAGGCTGCCCCGTGTTATAGGAACAGCCTGTTTCTTTTATATTTATCTGCTTATTTACAACGACTCCAATAGTCGTTTGAGCACCACCTGTGCCGAGATTTCTCTATTGGCGGCTTCGGGTATTACTAACGACTGAGGGCTTTCTATCACATCATCACTCACAATCATATTGCGACGAACCGGCAGACAGTGCATAAAGTGAGCATTTGCTGTAAGAGCCATTTTCTCGGTAGTTACCGTCCACGATTTGTCCATGTTCAAAATTTTGCCATAATTGGGGTCTGCGTATGCTGCCCAGTTTTTGGCATATACGAAATCAGCACCTTCGAGAGCCTTATCCTGATTATATTCGACTTTTGCCCCACGCACAAATTTAGGGTCAAGTTCATATCCTTCGGGATGAGTGATTACAAAATCAACATCCGCTTCGTTCATAAAGTCGGCAAACGAATTGGGTACTGCCTGTGGCAACGCCTTAGGATGTGGAGCCCACGTCAACACCACTTTTGGTCGATCTTTCTTTTTGTATTCCTCAATTGTTATCAGATCGGCAAATGCTTGCAACGGATGACCGGTAGCGGCTTCCATACTGAACACAGGGCGTCCCGAATATTTGATAAACTGATTTAATATCTTCTCTTGGTAATCGTCTTCTTTGTTCTCGAATTGGGCAAATGCACGTACTCCGATCACATCGCAATAGCTACCCATAACCGGTATTGCTTCGAGGATATGTTCCGATTTATCGCCATCCATCACCACTCCTCTCTCTGTTTCCAGTTTCCACGCGCCCTGATTGATATCGAGAATAATTGTATTCATCCCAAGATTCATCCCGGCTTTCTGAGTACTCAATCGGGTACGCAGGCTCGAATTAAAAAACACCATCAACAGTGTTTTGTTTTCGCCTAAATGCTTGTATGCAAAACGGTTTTTCTTTACTTCAAGGGCTTCTTTCACTGCTTGTTTCAGATCGCCCAAATCTTTCACATTAGTATATGTTTTCATTACAACGAGTTTTATATTATCTGTATCTAAAAATCTTGAAAGAGAACAAAGGTACAATATATATTTGAGATTATCATATAAGAAAAGCGGGGCAGATTCATTCGAATCGTAGCCCCACTTTATCCACAAAAAAGGTATTTTAAGGATTTGTTTTATTCTGCTCCTCCACCAAGTGCTCTATACAGATTCACAGACGCTTGCAACTGTTCGAGTTTGTCGTTGATCAGGCTCATTTCGGCTTGAAGCAAACTTTGCTGTGCATTCAACACCTCAAGCGAGCTGCTGATCATACCACCCTCAAGCAACAACTGAGTATCTTCTACTGCCGTACCTAAGGACTCGACTTGCGAGGCACGTGTTTCCATCTTCCTCAATGCAGCTTCATGCGTGAACATGATATTCGAAACCTCTTTACTTGCATTTAGCACAGTCTGTTCGAATGACAGTAAAGCCTCTTCTTGTTGAGCCTTACGGATTTTCAGTTGACCGGTTAATTGATTTTTTGCAAATATAGGCTGAGTTATTCCTCCTATGATATTCGCAAACAAATTCTCAGGTTTGAAGAAATCACTCAATGTGTTCTGTGTTCCATACCCAACCATACTACCATTCGATAAGGTAATAGACGGATAGAAACTTGCCCGAGCTGCTTGTGTCAACTCAAATGCTGAACGGAATGATAATTCTGCCATTTTCACATCAGGTCGTTTGGCTAACATCTGCGCAGGAACACCGTATGCTAAAGCAACAGGAACGGTCTGGTCTGACAACTTGTTGCGGAACACATATCCCGGTTTGCGTCCAAGCATAACACATATCGAGTTTTCGATCTGTCTGATATTGCTTTCCAAGTCAACAATGCTTGTGCGGGTACTATACAGCAATGCTTTGCTTTGCTCTACTGAAGCACGAGTTATTGTCGACTGAGGAATATCCATCATTGCCGCCATAGTCTCGGTGCTTTTTTCTATTATACCAATTATGTTTCTGGTAACTTCCAACTGGTTGTCAAGGGCAAGCAATGTGTAATAAGATGTTGAGATATTAGCTATCAGTGATGTTTGCATCAGATTCTTATATTCAACACTACTCATAAATTGAGCCTGAGCCGATTTTTTCTGCTTGCTAAGTTTCCCCCACAAATCAAGTTCCCACGATGCAGCGATACCTAAGCTATATTGTCCTGAATGATAACTTGACGAAAGACTCTTCATTTCATTTACCTGAGCGGCAAGAGCCACCGTAGGGAAATAAGCAGCACGAGCCATGCTCAAATTTGCTTCGCCTTGTTTGATGCGGGCGTATGCAATTTGCAGGTCATGATTATTGTTAATTCCTTCCTCAATCAAGGCTTGCAGTACAGGATCTTTATAGTATTCTTTCCACGAAATATTAGCAATCGTTGTCGTATCAGTAGCCTCTTTATCTCTAAACAGTCCTGCCGAGTCAACCTCAGGTGCTTTATATTTCTTAGTTATTTGGCAGGATTGCAGTCCTACTGAGGCAACAAGCCCCAATAGAACAATCCCTTTTATATATTTACTATTCATATATCTCATTTTTTGTTTTGACTGTTTATAAACTCATCGTTAGAGTTCAAAACTCCCGATTTGCTGATTTTGTCCTGAATGGTTTGGAAGATTATGTATAGAGACGGTATAACCAATACCCCAATCAGTGTACCGATAAACATACCTCCGATGGCACTCAACCCAATAGAACGGTTACCGATAGCTCCTGCACCCGATGCCAAAGCCAATGGCATCAACCCGAAGATGAATGCAAACGATGTCATCAAGATAGGACGAAGACGTGCTACGGCACCATTTACGGCAGCTTCGACAATACTCATTCCTTGCTGACGACGCTGTACAGCATACTCAACTATCAGAATCGCATTCTTGGCAAGCAGCCCGATCAACATGATCATCGATATCTGCACATATATGTTGTTTACAATACCTTGCGGTACACCGAATGCCATGAGGAATATAAATACCCCGGCCAATCCGACAGGCAATGAGAACATTACGGCAAGTGGTATAATATAACTTTCATACAATGCCGATAGCAACAAGTATACGAATATAATACATATCACGAATATGATTCCTGTCTGACTTCCGCTACCGGTTTCTTCGCGAGTCATACCCGAATATTCGAATGCATATCCTTCGGGGAAGATAGATCCATCCTGAGACATTTCTTCGATAACATTGATAACATCCCCTGTACTATATGCTTTATAATAGTTCGGAATAATTGTTACGTCCATTGACGAGAACATATTGAAACGGTTCAGCGACTGCGGAGCCGTAACATCCGTAATTGAGATAAACTCAGTTATCGGAGCCATTTCCCCGGTACCGGTTTTCACATATATCTTGCTCAGATCTTCTTGCTTACTTCTGTACTCAGGTGCAGCTTGCGCCATAACACGGAACTGTTTCCCATACAGGTTGAGATTAGACACATAATAGCTACCAATATATGCCTGTAATGTTCCCATCACTGCACTAAGTGTCAATCCGGCTTCTTTTATTTTCGGCAAATCGGCTTCGATTTGTTTTTGAGGGAATCCGGGATTAAAGTTTGTCATAGCCATCATCACTTCCTCGCGAGCATTAAGTTTCTCTACAAGATTTGTTGTTACTTTATAGAAATCGTTAATATCTCCTCCGGCTCTGTCCTGCATCTGCAATTCAACACCGGCTCCAAGACCAAACCCTTGCAAGGTAGGGGTCGCGATGAAAAAGAATGTAGCGTCTTGTATATGCTTCGTTTTCTCGGTAAGCAATACTGTTACCTCGTCTGTTTTTATTTTTCGTTGATCCCACGGGTGCATCTTTACAATCATTGTACCATAAGAACTACCCATACCACTCATAAAGTTTACCCCGGTAATATCAGTAACACTTTCTACCCCGTCGATTCCTTTTATTATATCAACGACCTCAGAAACAACTACCGAAGTTCGTTCAAGAGATGATCCCGGAGGCAATGTTACGAACGCTAATACAGCCCCACTATCCTCATTCGGCACAAAACCTCTCGGTATGAAATTAGCTAATCCAACAAGTATCAATGACGAAATGGCGATAATAACGACAGTTATCCAACGATGTCCTCTTCTACCTAAAAAGTGTAACGAAGATTTGTATTTTTGAGTTACAGAATTAAACATCAGGTTGAAAGAATAATAGAATCGTTGTATCAGACCTTTCTTCTTTCCATGCTCATCCTCGTCATGCCCTTTAAGGAACAAGGCACATAATGCCGGACTCAGAGTCAAGGCATTGACTGCCGAAATCAAAATAGCGATGGCAAGGGTCAACCCAAATTGCTTGAAGAAGATACCCGATGTTCCTCCGATAAAACTCACAGGAACAAACACTGCCGACATCACCAGCGTGATGGATATAATAGCCGGTGCAATTTCTTTCAATGCAGCCAATGTCGCTTTCTTAGGGTCTTTCTCGCCCGCATCCAACTGTGCATGGACTGCCTCGACGACCACAATGGCATCATCGACCACAATACCGATAGCAAGCACCATAGCAAACAGTGTCAATAGATTTATAGAGAATCCAAACATCTGAAGGAAGAAGAACGTACCGATGATAGATACCGGAACTGCAATTGCCGGGATCAATGTGGAACGGAAATCCTGTAAGAATACAAACACCACAAGGAATACCAACAAGAAGGCTTCTATTAGAGTAGAGATAACCTTATCGATAGACGCATTCAGGAACTCACTCGAGTCCATCACATAATTGATTTCTACACCTTGAGGTAAAACTTTTCGTGCTTCTTCGATTACGTCTTTTATATCATTGATAACCTGAGTCGCATTTGATCCGGCAGTTTGGCTGATCGCCATAAACACGGCATCGTCTGTCCCATTTCGGTTCGACGTTACGGAATAACTTAACGATCCGAGTTCGACGTCTGCAACATCACTCAATCTTAATATTTGACCTTTTTGCGAACGAAGAATTATGTTCCCAAATTCTGTTTCATTTTTCAATCGTCCGGTATATTTCAACGTATATTGAAATGCCTGATCGCTATTTTGCCCCAATTCACCCGGAGCGGCTTCAATATTCTGATCCTGCAATGCACCAATAACTTCCTGTGCAGATAGGCCATAAGACGCCATCACGTCAGGTTTCAGCCACACACGCATTGAGTAGTCTCTCGCACCATATACATTGGCATCCCCCACCCCATATACACGTTTGATTTGCGGAATGATGTTGATGTTGGCGTAGTTCTGAATATATTCTCCATCATAGTCGGGGTTGGATGTGGATATAGAAATCCCCAACAAGGTACTATTCTGTTGCTTACGTACAATAACCCCCTGTTGTGTTACTTCCGACGGCAATAGTGGTGTCGCTCTCGCTGCAAGATTCTGCACATTCACGGCAGCAATATCCGGATTTATTCCTTGCTTGAAATATATCTGAATACTCGCACCGCCATTGCTCATTGCTTTGGATGTCATATATGTCATCCCTTCCACTCCGTTTATTTGCTCCTCGAGAGGTACGACAACACTGTTCATAACCACCTCGGCATTTGCTCCCGGATACGTTGTACTCAACTGCACTGTTGGCGGAGCAATATCCGGATATTGCTCAACAGGCAATGTAACCAGCCCGATTATACCCAACACTACAATGAGTATGGATATAACGGTCGACAGAACCGGCCTTTCTATAAATGTTTTTAACATTGTTTTATATCTTTATTTATTCAACTTTTATCAATTCTTCGCTTTTATCTTTTGCCCCTCTTTCAGTGTAGCTACACCACTTTCGACAATCTTATCTCCTGTTGCCAATCCGCGGCTTACGATATAGCTTTTTCCGTCAGGAAGTGTTTGCACATCAATAAGAGTTGAAACAATAGAATCTCCTTGATATTTATAGGCAAGAATTTTATTCTGTCGTTGGAATGTAGCTGCCTGTGGTATAACCAATGCATCATTTACAGCCTGCGGTATAATTACAGTTCCACTGAAACCGCTGCGCAACACTCCGTTCGGATTAGGGAACTCAGCACGAAACATTACACTACCTGTTCCGGTCTGCACCTGCCCGCTGATTGTTTTTATTTTTCCTTTTTCAGAATATTTTGTCTTATCTTTCAGTATAAGTTCTACTTCCGGAAGATTATTAATTTTCTCTGCCTGAGTATCTCCTTCTAAGTTTTGTAGTATCTGCATCAATTGCACCTCCGACATTGAAAAATAAGTGAGAACCGAACCTGTATTGGCAACAGTAGTCAACACACTTGCGTTGTTTACAAGGCTTCCTAAACGGAAAGGTATAGAGCCCACAATGCCGCTTACCGGACTTGTAACACGAGTCCAGCCATAATTAGCCTGAGCGATACCAAGGCTTGCTTCGGCTTGTTTTTTCGCAGCCTTCGCCGTTGTTAACATATTGTTCTGGGTATCATATTGCACTTGACTCACGATTCCTTTTTCGGCAAGAGGTTTTATCTTATCCACACTCAATTGGGCAGTCTGCACCTGAGCCTCGGCACTTAGCACTGCAGCTTTTGCTGTATTCAGATTTTGCTCTGCCAGAGGAGAATCTATCACGAACAAAACTTGTCCGGCGTTTACTACCGAGCCTTCATCAACCTTGATTTCTTTTATAAATCCGTCGATTCTTGGCTTAATATCAATATCTTCCTGTCCTTTTATATTTACCGGAAATTGCATTTCCATCACAGCATTCTGTGCGCTCAATGTCATCACCGGATATTCGGGAACCACAGTCTCGACTTGCTGCTCTTGCGTTCCGCCACAAGACGACAATAAAATAAGGGTTAATCCCCCAATACCTAATCCTTTTAACTTCATACCTTAATCGTTTTTATGATTGATTATTTAATTTGTTTAATTTATCGTATATAATTGAAAGCTTCGCTATAAATTCGTCTTTGTCTATATCCGACAAATCCATATCGGCATACAGATTGCTTAAATTCTGACATGCCTTGATCAACACTGCAACTCCGGCATCGGTAAGTTCAACAATTCTTGCCCGTGTATCGGTTTCACTTTCTTTTCGTTCCACTAAGCCTTTTTTCTGTAAGTTGCGCAAGATAGTAGATGTTGTCATCGGATCTATATCCGTCTCTTGCGACAATGCAATTTGCGTTGTTTCTTCATTTTCAGAACTCAAACGTGCTATTGCTCCCAACAGCCCCATCTGAGACAACGTCAAACCTGTATCTTCCAATGTTTTTTGAATAAGCCGCTGCCATAGTTTCACAACTCGTCTTACCAAAGGACCAATTTCATCTCCGAAAGGGTCTTGCAACCCACTGAGGTCTATCATATGAATTATAATTACAATTAAACTGCAAATATAATAAGCGTACTTATAATAAGTGCCATAATCATTAGAAAAAATATGTTTATTAACATTTTTTTGAGGATTACCAATAAGGTTCATTTACGCTGTTCACCTATTGCCTGCTACTATTCCGACACTATATGTAAACGAAAAAAGGTCGGATATATTTAAAATACTATCCAACCTTTTTCTTATTTTTATGTAAATATTTATATTCCCAAGTCTTTACATATTTGTTTTATTTTCTCGTCTGTCGCAATTTCCACTGCACCATAGTCGGCACGCGATTTCAGTTTATCTTTAACTTCTATGTAAAATTTAATCTTAGGTTCTGTTCCCGATGGACGAATGGAAATCTTCGTATTATCTTCGGTAAAATATTGCAACACATTAGATGTGGTCGGCATTTCTAACGTATATGTTTCATTCAACGCCAAGTCTTGCGCCTTGAGAACTGCAAAGTCTTTGATGAGTGTTACTCTCGATCCGGCAATCTCTTTTATCGGATTTTCTCTAAAGTTCTTCATCATCGCATCTATTTCTTGCGCTCCCGAGCGACCTTCTTTCACCACCGAGATTCCTTTTTCTTTCGAGAATCCGTATTCTACATATATGTCTTGCAACATTTCATATATAGTCTTTCCATTCCCTTTTGCCCAAGCTGCTATTTCGCCAAACAATATTGCCGCAGATACCGAGTCCTTGTCTCGCACAAAATCTTGAGCAAGGAATCCGTAACTTTCTTCTCCTCCTCCAATATATTGGCGTTTGCCTTCGAGTTCACGCATAACAGATGCTATCCATTTGAAACCAGTATAACATTCAAACATCTCTACGCCATTACGTTCCGACACAACCTGAGTCAACGAACTTGTTACAATCGTGCGAACGGTATATTCTTTCCCGGTCAGTTGCCCCAATTCCTTCTTTCTGGTAATGATGTAATAGATAAGCATTATCATTGTCTGATTACCATTAAGCAAAATAAATTCGCCTTTATCGTTTCTTACACCTGCCCCAAAACGGTCGGCATCAGGGTCTGTTGCAAATACCAATTCGGCTCCTGTCTCAATAGCTTTCTGTACACCCATTGCCATTGCAGCAGGGTCTTCCGGATTCGGAGATTTCACTGTAGGAAAGTTTCCACTGACCACATTTTGCTCAGGCACATCTATTATATTTGTGAAACCGCAAGCTCTCAAGGCTTTTGGTATAATCTGCCCACCGGTTCCGTGTATCGGAGTGTAAACAATACCTATATCGCTATGTCTTTTAACGCTTTCGGGCGATAACATTACTGTTTTTAAGTCTGCAATGAAAGCATCATCCATCGTTTCGTCTATACCGACTATAAGGCCTTTGTTTGCTTTGAATTTTATATCGTCTATCGACACCCGATTCACTTCGCCTATAATGTTTTTGTCGTGAGGAGGTATTACTTGTGCCCCGTCGTTCCAATATACTTTATATCCATTATATTCTTTCGGATTGTGTGATGCTGTAAGCATAATACCACTCTGGCAATTCAATTTTCTTACCGCATATGATATTTCCGGTACGGGACGAAGTTCGTTGAACACATAAGCTTTTATCCCGTTTGCCGACATTATATCGGCAACTGTCTGTGCAAATTTCTGACTATTGTTGCGGCAATCATATCCGACAACGATAGATATCTGATCCAAGTCTTTAAACTCTTCAAGAAGATAGTTTGCCAAACCCTGTGTAGCCGCACCAACGGTATATATATTCATACGGTTCGATCCGACACCCATAATCCCACGCAACCCGCCTGTTCCAAATTCTAAATCTTTATAGAATACCTCGATCAGAGGCGTTTTATCTTCACTGTCTAACAACGCCTGCACTTCATTACGCGTTTCTTCATCGTATTTTTCAGACAACCATGTTTGTGCTTTCGCCTGAACCTGTTTTAACAATTCATTGTTTTCCATGCTACTATTTCTATTATTAATTTTTCTAATAGAACAAAAATAGTAAATTCCACAGAAGAATAAAATAGATATAGTATTTAATAATGGTTATAAATAACACTCATGTTGATTTTCGCGACATAAGTAGATAGATAATCAAAGTATTATATAAGAAAAAGACTCCGTTATAAATACATATTACGTGTGTAACCTTTAGCGAAAACGTATTGAGCAATACTATTTCCATGGCCGGGTAATAAAATTTCAGGTTTACGTCTATCTTTGCTTTATAAATGACATTTGGCATATTTATTGAAGTAACTAATAGAAGAACGCTATGCTAAATGGCTACCGGAGCGTGATCGCTGACAAACAGTCTTAATTTAACCGAAAAGAATAAGAAAAATATAGATGAATAGCCAAAATATCATTGACTTAAAAAAAGACATACTTCTCAGTCTGTCAAAAAGGCAGATTAAGAATGCCATCGAATTGATACTGAAACTGGCGGTAAATGTACAAAACTGGCAGATATCGGAAAAGTTGAACGAGTTGGACAGCAATTACAAATATATGCTGCACTATCTTTTCGAGGGGGTAGAGGATCAGCAACGAGACTCGGTTTACAACAATCTGCTGAGAACATTGTATGAGATAACCGACGATGTAACCAACGAACTGTTGAAGGCTCAATCGTCCAATCTGTTCTTTGAACGGCAGCGGATTGCTGACCTCAAGCAACGGATTTCTCTCGACAACCTACACTCGCAATTAAGAAACAACTCCGATTCGGCATTGGATGTCTTGTTGGAGGAAGGCGAAGCTGCTAAAATCCGGCAAAGAGATCTTGCCGTGCAGAAAGAAAGAATAGAAACCGAGTTATTCAATTCAACATTCATTTCTGCTAGAGCAAGTGATTCTGACTACAATAGCTCTGTGAATATGATCGATAGCATCGACATATCGTCGCGAAGCAAAAGTTTATTTGTATCGGCTATCACACTCAACATACTGCATTGCTTCGATGCCAAGAAAACGCAGATATTGATATATGCATCTAAGTCTAACGATCTGCTTGTCAGATCGAGAGCGTTGGTCGGATTAGTTATCGTCATGCAAATGTACGACAACAGATGGCATCTCTATCCCGAACTATGCAATATGCTCGATACACTGAAAGAAGACCCGTCCTTCAAGAGATCGGTAGTCAATATTGTGATACAGCTAATTCGCTCGCGCGAGACCGAAAAGATCACTAAAAAATTGACCGAAGAGATCATCCCCGAGATGATGCGGTTCAACAATCTTGCCGGCAAGAAGCTCAATATAGAGGAGTTGATGGGTGGAGATGCCGACTTTATGGAAAAAAATCCCGAGTGGAAAAAAGAATTTGACGAATCGGGATTAGCCGACAAATTGCAGGAGTATTCAAATTTGCAAATGGAGGGAGCCGACGTATTTCACTCCACATTCTCGAACCTGAAGAACTTTTCATTTTTTGCCGAAATGAGTAATTGGTTCTTGCCTTTCGACACATCATATTCCGAGCTGAGATCGATTTTTCCGGAGACGAATAAAAATAATATACTGAACACCGCTATTGTCGATTCGCATCACATGTGCGACTCAGACAAATATTCATTTGCTTTCAGTCTGTTGCAAATTCCTACTGCACAACGCGAAATGATAATGAACCGAATGAGTGCAGAATCGGAAGAAATCAAAAAATTAAGGAATGATTCGAAAGATATAAATCCGAATATAGAAGAGGAAATATTAACGAACCAATATATTCAGAATCTTTATCGTTTCTTTAAATTATATTCGTCGAGAAGTAATTTCTTCGACATATTCAGACTGAGGCTTAACTTTTATGATAAGAAATCTATTGCACCCATTATATCAGATTCTACTGATATGCACAAGATTGCACGTTTCTTCTTCGACAAGAATAATTTTAAGGAGGCGACAGATGTGTACAGTCGGTTAGTAGAGGACAACCTGAATGACAGCGACATATGGCAAAAGGTCGGATATTGTTATCAGATGCTCGACCGACACGAAATGGCTTTGGATGCCTACCACAAGGCCGACGATCTTTCGCCCAACAATCCTTGGTTAGTGAGAAGGCTGGCTCAGCTGTACCGATCATTAAAAATGCCCGATAAGTCTTTAGAATATTACAAGAAGGCTCTACTGTTGACCCCTGACAATCTGAACATAGAGCTGAATATAGGGCATTGCTACCTCGAACTGAAAGAATATGAGAAAGCCCTGAATAGCTACTTCAAAGTAGAGGTGCTGGATTCAGAAAATGGAAAAGCGTTGCGCCCTATCGCGTGGACTGCATTTCTCTTGCATCGCTACGACTTGTCTCGCAACTATTATAAGCAAATATTGGCAAACAAACCAACGGTTCACGACTACCTCAATGCCGGTCATGCCGATTTGTGTCTCGGAGAAATAAAGGATGCTATAAATCACTACAAGGAGGCAGTCATGTCAGAACAAAGTTTCGATAGTTTCCGACATCTGTTCATAACCGATATTGAGTATCTCAACGAACGGGGCATTGACAGCGAGATGTACCCTTTCATATTAGATCAATTGCAGTATATAACAGATTAACAATTTTTTCATTGAGGATATTGAACAACTTAATCTGCTATCTGTTATAAAGACAAGTTAATAGGTTAAGTTTTTTTATAGTAGTGTGAGTATTAATTTAGGTATTAGTATTCATAAAAAAGGAGAGAGAGAGTTGAGAAATTGTCTCTCTTTTTTCTTACTTTCGCTTCATGTATAAGATTGAAATTATAGAAGCCGGTAATTTTTATGCCGACGGAGGTGCCATGTTCGGTGCCGTTCCCAAGAGGGCTTGGTCTCGCAGATACCCGTCTGACGAGAACAACCTGTGTCTCATGACGATGCGATGTGTATTGGCGACATGTGGCAAGCGATTGATATTAGTCGATGTGGGCATGGGAGATAAATATCTCGACAAGGTGAAATATTACCAACCACACAATTTAGTTCCTATAAAAGATTCTTTGGTTAAGTGTGGCTACTCCTTATCCAACATAACGGATGTTATTCTCACTCATCTGCACTTCGATCATTGTGGGTATAGCACCTCTTATGCTGATGGACACATAGTACCAACTTTCCCCAATGCTAAATACTGGATCAGTAGACGGCAATGGAATACTTTAGAAAATCCGAACAGGTTAGAGAAAGATTCTATTTTCGAAGAAGATATACGTCCTTTGTTAGAGCATAACCAACTTCACATCATAAAAGAAGATTCTGTATTGTATGACGGTGTCGAAGTCAGATTGTATGATGGACACACCGCCGGACAATTAGTAGTCTACTTCGATACGGATGAAGGAATGGTTGTTTTTCCGGGCGATTTGATTCCTACATCGAGCCACCTTTCCCCCGATTGGATATCGGCTTATGATATCAATGCGCTCGTATCGGTGAATGAAAAAGTCCGTTTTCTGCAAGAAGCTGCCAAGCATAAATACAAACTTATTTATTGCCACGATGCATACACCATAAGCAGCAAGGTGCGCAAATCAGGAGATTTGTTTCTCGTAGAAAAATAAGTTTAGAGACGAGATTATCTTCTTTTTCGCGTCATATCGATACGCAAGAAGATGAACAGAAGTATTGTGAATCCTAAAAGAGACGACCCACCATAACTAAAAAACGGTAGAGGAATGCCGATAACCGGCGTCAAACCAATTACCATCCCAATGTTTATGATGATATGGAAGAGTATAATACTCGCAACACAGTATCCGTATATTCGCCCAAATGCTTCTTTCTGCCGCTCAGCCAGATATATCAACCTCACTATCAAAGCTAAAAACAAGAGCAACACAGTAACAGACCCCACAAATCCGGTTTCTTCGCCTATCGTACAGTAGATGAAATCGGTATCTTGTTCCGGCACATATTTCAATTTAGTTTGTGTGCCATGCAGATATCCTTTACCTAAGAATCCACCCGATCCAACAGCTATTTTTGACTGAATTACATTATAGCCTGCCCCCATCGGATCTTCTTCCAAGCCAAAAGTTACTCTAAGGCGCGTTTGTTGATGCGGTTGGAGAATATCGTCGAACAGATAATTTACCGAATAAATAAACCCTATACAAACGACAGCATATAAGGAAATTATAAGAAATGCTTTCGACCAATATTTCCACGATAAGAATATGAGATAACCGATTACAGCCGCTAACAGAATGACAACAATATAGCCTAAATACGGATTGATGCCAAAATATGATAATACTGAGGCAAAGATCAATGCCCCTATCAATAATGCCGTTATATACCAAGCACCTTTTCGCGCCTCCCTGTTTTCGGTACCGATAAGAAATGCCGATGTCAGGATTATTAATACAAAAGCAATCAACTCGGCCATAGAGATTATATCGACCGGTATATCGGAATATTTCAACCCGACTACAAAAAATACGATTGCAAGAAATCCTGAATAAAGGACAATGCCCGGCAATCCCTCTCTGTAGAGAACGAACACAAATGCTAAGTAAACCAACGCCGAACCAGTCTCTTTCTGCAAGAATATCAGCACCATCGGCATCAGAATGATTGCACAAACAACAAACAGATTCTTTACAGTCATCAATTTGAAATTGTAACTGCTCATATATTTAGCAAGTGTAAGCGCCGCCGCAAACTTAGCAAATTCGGCAGGTTGCAGCCGTATATCGTTGGTAATGACGAGCCAAGAGCGCGAGCCTTTTATGTCAGGTGCTATAAAGATAGTTACGATCAACAACAGTATTGCTCCCGCATATATGAAGTAGGATAGCAGATCATATACGCCACTATCAAGTTTGAGCAAGACGAAACCAAACGCAAGAGCTCCACCCATCCATATCAATTGCTTTCCTGCCCTACCCGACAGGTCGAATATGCTGGTTGCATTCTACAGATCGTAGCTCGCAGCATATATACTCAACCAACCAAGCACTATCAGTATGAAATACAATCCGATAGTCAGCCAGTCGATACTGCTCTTTATATTATCATCATTCCTTTGATACATAGCTATTTAATTAAATTCTCCATTGATATTATTAAGCTCGTATCTTTGTGGAATAGTGGATAGAGACATCATCTGTTCTTCTATAATCTTATCTTCGGGTCTGATCTCCCCTTCCAAATATTTCTCAAGCATCAGTTTTCCGATAGGTACACCAAATGTAGCACCAAACCCGGCATTCTTAACCAAAACAAAAATAGCAACCTTAGGATCATTCCTTGGTGCGAATCCCATAAACATAGAATGGTCTTTTCCATGTGGATTCTCAGCTGTTCCCGTTTTTCCACAAACCTCTATATCCGGTCCTAAATTTGCCCGACGGCATGTTCCTCCCGTTACAGCGGCAGCCATCCCTTCTACAACCGTTTCATAATGCTCGCGACGCACTCTCATCACACGTTTTTCCGTATAACTTTCATTCAGCACGGTATCTTGTATTTCTTTCACAACATGAGGCGTATAGAAATATCCACGATTAGCGATTGTTGCAGCTAAGTTAGCTCCCTGAAGCGGAGTTATTGTTACTTCGCCCTGCCCTATGGCAACCGATATTATATTCTGCGCACTCAGTCTTGGGTGAAATTTTTGATAATATTCTCCATTAGGTATAAATCCTCGGCTTTCTCCCATAATGTCAACACCAAGCCTATATCCGAACCCCATTTCGACCAAGTAGTCTTTCCATACGTTTACTGCGTCTACTGTGGTTGCATATTTTCGACGATTATTTAACATTGCATACAATCCGTAACAAAAATATGAGTTGCAAGACGTTGCCAAAGCCGGAACTAAAGAAATGGGGCTATGATGCCCATGACATGCCGGACGTCCACCACCTAAGGGAAATCCATGATTACAAGGAAATGGATCTTGAGCTGTTACGGCTCCCTCTTCGAGAAAGATTAATCCTTGAGTCGGTTTAAATGTTGATCCGGGAGGAATTATTCCTTGAATCGCGTTATTATATAATGGCTTGAGAGGATCTTTCACTAAGGACTGATAATTTTCACTAAAATCTCGTCCCAACAACATCGCCGGATTATAAGTCGGTGCAGCCACGAGACATAATATCTCTCCGGTTTTCGGTTCTATCATTACAATGGCTCCGGTTTTGTTGTGCATCAACATTTCGCCATAGGCCTGAAGCTCCATATCAATAGACAGCGTCAGGTTGCGCCCCGACACTGGCGATATATCGTGTATACCGTTCTC